>JBKPBZ010000030.1:0-23858 GCA_046727115.1 Actinomycetota bacterium
ACGCCCGGCGAACACGCAGCGCGTCCTCAGCGGGCGCTATGAGCTGGGTGACCTGATCGGCCGTGGCGGCATGGCGGATGTATTCCGCGGTGTCGATACCCGGTTGGGACGCACTGTGGCCGTCAAGCTGCTCCGCCCCGACCTGGCCAGGGATCCCCAGTTCCAGGCCCGGTTCAAGCGCGAGGCCCAGGCTGTCGCGGCACTCAACCACCCTTCGATCGTGGCTGTGTTCGACACCGGGGACCACGCGGTCCCCGGTGACCACAATGACAGCGTCCGGGTGCCCTACATCGTGATGGAATTCGTTTCCGGCAAGACGATCCGCGACATGGTCCGGGCCAAGGATGTCACCATCGATCAGGCGATCGACTTCACGCTCGGCGTGCTGTCCGCGCTCGATTACAGTCACAAGGCCGGAATCGTGCACCGCGATATCAAGCCCGCCAACGTGATGTTTTGCCCGGATTCGAACAGCGTCAAGGTCATGGACTTCGGGATCGCCCGCGCCATGGCGGACTCGTCGGCAACCATGACGCAAACGCAGGCCGTGGTGGGCACAGCCCAGTATTTGTCCCCCGAACAGGCGCGGGGCGAAACCGTCGATGCCCGGAGCGATCTCTACTCCGCAGGTTGCCTGCTCTATGAGATGCTGGCCGGCCGGCCGCCGTTCATCGGCGACAGCCCCGTCTCTGTGGCCTACCAGCACGTGCGGGAGATCCCCGAGCCCGCCAGCAGCCTCAACCCCGACGTCTCCGCGGCGCTGGACAGCGTGTTGATGAAGGCCCTGCAAAAGAACCGCGCGGACCGTTTCCAGGACGCGGCCGCCTTCCGCCGCGCCCTGCGGGCCGCACGCAGTGGCGTTCCGGTGACAGCACCGGCCGCCAGCGAGGCCCCCACCGACCCCACCAACGCTGTTCCCCGGCATGACCCCCTGGCGCCCACGGCGGCATTCTCGCTGACCGGGGCCAAGTTCCTCGACGATTCCCCCGGCGGCCGGCTCCGGCCCGCCGGGGAAACGCCCGACGACGAGCAGTCGCCGCCGCCCGCTGACACCGAACTCTATGGCACGGCGGACACCGGCAGCCTGCCCCTGGCGCTGCCGGTTGAACGCGAGCACACGCCGCGCCAGAAGTCGCGCCGCCGCACCTGGATCGCGACGCTGGTGGTACTCACGATGCTGGTACTGGCCGGGGGCGGACTGTGGCTGTACAACATCATGAATCAGGCCCCGCCGCAGGCAACCAAGGTCCTGGTTCCCACGGTGACGTCGCTGACGGAGTCAGAGGCCCTGCAAAGGCTGTACAACGCCGGCTTTAAGCCACAGCTCCAACGGCTGCAGCACGAGAGCATCCCCAAGGGCACCGCCATTGGAACCGTTCCGGCATCGGGAAGTTCCATGGACGCCAACTCGGACATCATCCTCAACATTTCCGAAGGCCCCAGCGCGATCACCATCCCCACCGACCTTCCCGGCCGGACGGAGGCGGCGGCCCGCGATCTCCTGCACCAGACAGGACTGACCGGTTCCCTCACCACCAAAATGTCCAACAACCCCACGGTCCCGGTCGGCATCGTCATCACCACGAACCCGGCCCCGGGCCAGATCGTGGCAGTCGCGGACGCCGTCGAAATCGTCGTCTCCACCGGGAAGGTCGCTGTGCCGCAGCTGATCGGGCTCCCGCTGGCGGAGGCGGAGGCGAAACTGACGGCGCAGGGACTGAAGCTCAACGCCACCGAAGTGGAGAATTCCCAGGTGGCTCCGGGAAAGGTGACAGGCCAGGCCGATGCCGCGGATTCGCTCGTGGAACAGGGCAAGACCATCGCAGTGACCGTGGCGAAGGCACCAGCGCCGCCCCCGTCGCCGACGCCCACGCCGACGCCGACGCCCACCAGGACCACGTCCAAGGAGGACGCGGTCCTGGAAGGACTGTTCCCCTAATCCGTTCTGGTCAGTGCTTGATGAGCGGGCTCAGGTCCGCTGCCCGTTCAGCGGCGCCGGCCATGCCCAGCGACTCAAGCCAATTGCCCAGCATTTGGTAGCCGCCTTCGGTCAGGACAGATTCCGGGTGGAACTGGACACCGCACAGCGGGGCGGTGCGGTGCTGCAGGCCCATCACAACGCCTGTACCCGTTTCCGCCGTGATCTCCAGGACCTCCGGGATGCTCTCGCGGACAGCGGCCAGTGAATGGTAGCGGGTGGCTGTGAGCGGGGAGGGCAGCCCGGCGAACACGCTGGTTCCGTGGTGTTCGACGAGGGAGGTCTTGCCGTGCATCAGTTCGGGAGCGTGCGTCACCGTTCCGCCGTAGGCCTCCGCCAGCGCCTGGTGGCCCAAGCACACACCCAGCATGGACTTGTCGTGGCTGCCGCACCATTTGATCAGCTCGATGCAGACGCCGGCCCCGGCGGGATTCCCCGGCCCGGGAGAAATGAGGACACCGTCCCTTGCCTCGGCCATTTCGATCGCCTCGCCAAGCGTGACGTCGTCGTTGCGGACCACGGTGGTCTCGGCACCGAGTTCCTGGAGATAGCCGACCAGGGTGTAGACAAAGCTGTCGTAGTTGTCTACGACCAGGATTTTGGTTGTACTCATGGGTGCTTTGCTGAACCAATCGTTGAATCTGTTAACTGGGTAAATTGCGCCAGCCAGGGAAAAAGGAACTGAACCATCAATACCAGTGCTCCGGCCACCAGCACCAGCGCAGTCGCAATCCTGAGCCACAAGGGACCGGGAAGGTGGCGGAAAAGCCAGCCATACATCCGTCAGCCTTCCCTGGCCGCACGGGCCGCCTGGGCAATTGCAGCCGGCGGCCCTGCGGAGACAGGTTGCCCCCGCTCCAGCAGGGCGTAGGCCACAAAGCGTTCCTGGGAGCCGAAGCGCGGGTAACAGCTCGTCATGGTCAAGTAGCTCTCTGTCGGCGCTGCGCCCGGCTGCGTCGGCACCGGCAGCAGCACATCGGTCCGCGAGGGGAGGACTGTCTGGCTGTTCCGGAACACGTAGACATAGTAGCCCTCGCGGGTCTGCACGTAGATCCGGTCCCCGGGCACCAGGGCGTCGATATTGTCCAGGACTGCACCGTGAGTCTGCCGGTGGCCGGCCACGGCGAAGTTTCCCGCGGCCCCTGGCATGGCCGTGCCCTGGTAGTGCCCGATGCCCAGCGTGTCCAACACCGCCGGCGTGGTTCCCTGCACGATGGGACGCGTGTACCCGGCGCCGAACCGGGGGACATACAGAATGCCGATTGTCGCGCCCACTGCCGGTTCGGGGCCAACAGCGGGCTTGGGGGTGGCCGGTGCCGGACCGTTGCCGTCTGCCGCCCCGCGGGCAAAGTCCTTCACGACCTCGCGCTGCCGGGCATCGGAGGCGACATTCGTCCACCACAACTGCCACGCCACAAAGAGCAGGAGAACGACGCCCGCGCTCAGGAGCAGCTCGCCCGCGACCTGGATGCTGCGCAGGAGCAGACCGCGGCTACTGCGGGCCCTCGGGCCGGATCCCTGCTCCAACTGCGGCACTGAAGGTTCTCCTCCTGGGCGATTGCGGGGTCCACGGTGTGGCCGGAACTACAGCTAGAATTGGCTCCGATAAAAGAATTCAAACTTGTCCAAGAGCGTGTTGGCCGGCGGGGGCTCACTTCCTGCAGGATATCAATGGTGTTGCCGCTCTTGTTCCAGCCCGCCAAGGAGGATCAGTGCCCGAGTCGAAGCCGCGTAAAAGGACTGCCCGTGTGGCCCCGCAGACTTCTGCTGCGGAGGCCTACAAGCCCAATCCGGTCTGGTTCAAGCCCGTGATGTTCGGCCTGATGATCATCGGCCTGCTGTGGATCATCACGTTCTACATCACCGAGGGCGCCTTTCCGGTTGAGGCTTGGGCCTCGTGGAACATCGTCGCCGGATTCGGAATCGCGATCATCGGCTTCCTGATGACCACGCGCTGGCGTTCCTGAACCAGGCCCCTGTGGCGCAATTCCCTGACGGGCCGGTACACACGGTGTGCCGGCCCGCCGTCGTTAAACCCCGACACTACTAATCCCGGCCCAGCGAAGGACTCCAGATGACCCCGGCAGTAAGCGGCTCAACCATTGGCGACGACGGACTGGCGCGGCCGGCGTGGGCATCCGTGGACCCCATGCTCCGTGAGTACTACGACAACGAGTGGGGCATGCCCGTCCGGGACGAGCAGGGCCTCTATGAACGGATCAGCCTCGAGGGGTTCCAGGCGGGGCTGTCCTGGGCCACGATTCTGCGCAAGCGGCCCGCTTTCCGCGCGGCATTCAAGGACTTCGACCCGGAACTCGTGGCCCTGTTCACGGACGCCGATGTGGAGCGGCTCATGCTCGATGCCGGGATCGTCCGGAACCGGCTGAAGATCCAGGCAACCATCACGAATGCCCGGGCCACTCTGGCGTTGAGGGACGACGGCGGCCTGGTTGATTTCGTCTGGGGGTTCCAGCCGGCGGTCACCCCCCGGCCCAGCTCCCTCGACCAGGTCCCCACCACCTCGGCCGAGTCCATCGCGCTCTCGAAGGCGCTGCGCAAGAAGGGCTTCGCCTTCGTCGGGCCCACCACGATGTTCGCGCTCATGGAGGCTATCGGAATGGTGGACACGCATCTGCTGGACAGCCACCGGCGCGGAACCTCGGGCGTCTGGCCGCACTAACAGTCGGATTGGGTGGGCGAACCGGGGTTATCCACAGCTGTGCACAACTCTGGGGAAACTTATCCACATTGTTTATAAGTTTCCGGGGGCCCTCGGCGTTTCCGGCTCGGGTGGAAGGCCGCAGCAGGGCCCAGCACGGATGACGGGATTCCCGGGGCGTTGAATTACAGGCTCGTAAGTTATTAACAGTGTGGATTGCCTGTGGACAAGTCAGGCACGCCATCCGGCAGGGCCCAGCCGGACGTCGGGTAGGCTGCGGCTTCCTCCCTGGGGCAGGTCCGGTACCCGGATGAAGACGTCCGGACGGGCAGGCAAGGCGTCAGGCGAGTTATCCACTTAATAACACCCAGCTACCCACAACTTATCCACAGCTGGGGATAACGGCCTGTGCCTGGGAGTCGAAGCCCCCGCTGCAGGGCCATGGGCCGGGTTAGTTCCGACGGAAACTCAGGCCATCACGTTATTAACACTGTGAATAACCCTGTTGAAACACCCGCGGCGGTCCCGGAGTCCGCTCTTCCCAACGGGCGGGCGGCAGCGTTCCTGACAGCGGTAACACCCCCGGACACGGGGCCGCGATGGACGACAGAGAACGCTCGTTGGTGGCCGCACCACAGGCCGGTGCGACAGGGGCCGTGCCGGGCGAACCCTCCAGGGCATGGTGCCCGCGGCGGAGGAAGCAGCGGGCTCACCGGCCAAAGTTGTCCACTTACTCACAGGGCAACCCACAGAAGTTATCCACAGGTGTGGAGATCGCGCCGGCCGCACGGCCTGTGCGCCGAAAAATCGCCAGCTCGGGCGGTCAGATCCGGGTCGCCGCCATGAACTACACGCTTGTAAGTTATTAACAATGTGGATAACCGTTGTGGAAAACTTTCCGGGCCGCCCGCGTGGAACCAGGCGGTAGAAAGGCCGGCGCTGGGACTCCTCCGCTGCACGCGCGAAGGACCCCGCCTCGGGGAGCGAGGAGGGGACCTAAGGGGAGAGCGAAGGGGTGGGGACAGCAGCCGAGCCGCTGAATGCGGCGGAGATATCGGGCAGCCGCTGGCTGGAGGAGCGGGCTAAGCGCTGGCGCCGGCCATCCGGACGACTGATACGACGATCACGACGGCAAGGACCCCGCCGAGGCCGATGGCCTGCAGGAGGGTCTGCCGGGGGCCGCGGGGGGTGTAGGCAATGACAGCGGCGCTCAGGGCACCCGTGACGAGGCCGCCAAGATGGGCCTGCCAGGCGATCTGGGGCACCATGAAGCCGATGACGCCGTTGATGGCGATCAGGACCAGGAGTTGGCGGACTTCTCCGCCGCGCTGACGCTGGACCACCAGCAGCGCGCCGAACAATCCGAAGATGGCGCCGGAGGCGCCCACAAGTCCCACGGGGCCGTTCACGGGGTACACCGGGGTCAGCAGGAGGAATCCAACCGAGCCGCCGACGGCCGAGAGCAGATAGATGGCCAGGAAGCGGGCATGGCCCAGGAGCGGCTCAAGGATCTGGCCGAAAATCCACAACGTGTACATGTTCAGGACGATGTGGAGCAGGAATCCCTGCGAGTGCAGGAACGCCGAGGTGAGCAGCCGCCACGGTTCAACGTCCGTCAGGGCGGGAGCGTAGGCCAGTTGCTGGTAGATCCCGTCGTTGGGGACTATCCACTGCAGTGCATAGACAAGGGCGCACAGTCCGATGATCACGTAGGTGACCACGGGTTTGCCGACGGTCACGGCGCCGCCGTAGACGGTCCGGACTGTCGGCGTCGTGCGTTTGGTTTCGTTGACACAGTCAACGCATTGGAATCCGACGGCGGCCGCCCGCTGGCAGTCGGGGCACGCAGGGCGCCCGCACCGCTGGCAGCGCACATAGGCGGGCCGGTCCGGGTGCCTGGGGCATACCGGGACCTCTGCGGACGGCTCTGCCGCCGGAACTCCGTAGCTCATGGTGTGGGGTTAGAGCTGTTCGATATCAATGCTGTTGATGGTGACGTCCTCGACGGGGCGGTCGCCCATGCCGGTGCGGACGCCTTCGATCGCGTCGACGACCTTCTTGGACTCCTCATCGGCGACTTCACCGAAGATGCTGTGCTTGCCCTGCAGCCAGCCGGTGGGGATGGTGGTGATGAAGAACTGCGAACCGTTGGTGCCGCGCCCCATCTGGACACCGGCGTTGGCCATGGCCAGCTTGTAGGGCTCGTTGAAAGTCAGTTCCGGGTGGATTTCATCGTCGAACTTGTAGCCCGGTCCACCGGTGCCGCGGCCCAGGGGATCCCCGGCCTGGATCATGAAGTCCTTGATGATGCGGTGGAAGATGGTGCCGTTGTAGAGCGGCGTGCCGGTCTTGTCCTCACCCGTTTCCGGGTGGGTCCAGGCCTTCTCACCGGTGGCCAGCCCGACGAAGTTGTCGACGGTCTTCGGCGCGTGGTTGCCATAGAGGTTGACGACGATGTCGCCGAGGCTCGTGTGGATAGTGGCTTTTGCGGTTGCGTTGGCAGTCATAGGGCCTATTCTTCCATGACGGCTCCGCCCACATAGGGCCGCACAGTCAGTTCCGCGCTGGGTGAAATCCACTGGAAATCGGTCTGAAGAATAGCCGGTGCGTTCCTAGACACGTAGGCTAACAGCAGAACCGTCACATTAATCGGGAGGTAGTTGTGAAGAAAACGGATCGTATTGCCCGTGACCTGGAGCAGTCAGTCAGCACCGGAGTAGACAGCGCCAAGGATTGGGCGGCCCCGCGGGTTGAGGCTGCCGTGAACTGGGCTGTTCCCCGCCTGCAGCATGGGCTGGATACCGCCTCTCCCAAAATCCAGGAGGGGCTCAAGTCGGCGGCCTACAATCTCGCCGGCGGCGTTGCCACCGTCACCCCGCGCCTTCAGGATGGCCTGGCCCAGCTTGCGCCGAAGATCCACGACGCCGCGGAAAGCGCGACGCCGCGGCTGCATGAGGCTGTAGACAAGGCTGCACCGGTGATCCTCAACGCACGCGACCGGGTGGTAGTCGAGTACCTGCCCAGGCTTTCCGACCAGATCGGGCAGGCTTCCGTGGCCGTCCACCGCACGCTGGAGAATGCTCCGGCCCACGTGGACGCCGTCGCACAGAAGCTTGTTGATTCCGGCGTGGTCCACGGCGCCCAGGCGCAGGCCAAGACTGCCAAGGGACACGCGAAGAAGGCCGGAAAGAACATCAGGGCCGCCGCCACCGAAGTTAGCAAGACGGCCAATGCCAAGCTCGCCAAGCAGCAGAAACCCAAGCACCGCGGCCTGCTGATCTTCGGCATCATCGCTGCCGCAGCTGCCGCCGGTGTCGCAGCCTGGAAGGCTTCCCGGCCGGTCGAGGACCCCTGGAAGGTACCGACGCCGGTAACGCCTGCCCCCGCCGCCCCTGCCAGCGAAGCGCTGAAGGACACCGCCGACAAGGCAGGCTCCGCGACTGTTGCGGCAGCGGACTCTGCGGCCGAGGCTTCCGCTGAGGCATCCGATTCCGCCGCTTCCGCCGCGGACAAGGCGGCGGAAGCGGCCAAGGACGCTGCCGACGACACCGCGAAGACTGCCGCCAAGGTTGCCACCGATGCCAAGACGGCCGTCCGTAACATTGCGTCCAACCTGAACAACGGGGCGAACAAGCCGGGCCAGTAGCGCCGGCTGGCACAGGCCGGCTGGGCCGAGACCCTGCCAAGGGCAGTCCGGCTGCCGGCAAGTGTCCGCATTCTCCAAAGGAGGGATTCCGCTACGGCGGGATCCCTCCTTTTGTTTCAGACGCTGGGTTTCACGCGGCAGGTTTTGCACGGACTGCGGGGGCGCGTCGCGGTCCCCCTTCAAACGGCAGGCTAGATGCTAAATTTGTGGTGATGTCACCCCATAGATCACCCCAGGATGCCTTGCTTATTGCTCCGCCACCGGCTGTATCTATTGTGATCCCGGCGTACAACGAGGAAAGTGTCATCCGGCAATGTCTGATCGCCGCGGTGTATCAGTCTGTGCCTGCCCACGAAATCATTGTGGTGGACAACCTGTCCAGGGACCGCACCGCGGAGATCGTGCGGCAGATGCAGCTGGAGTATCCGGAGAGTCCCATCATCCTGCTCAGCCAGGACCGCGATCAGGGGCTCATCCCCACCCGCAACTTCGGTCTGGACCACGCCACCGGCGACATCCTCGGACGGATCGACGCCGATTCCGTCCTGGAACCGGATTGGGTGGAACAGGTACAGAACGCGTTCGCCGACGAGACAGTGCACGCCGCGACCGGGCCGGTGGTCTACTACGACATGCCCATGCGCCGGTTTGGGCTCAAGGCGGACGACAAGATGCGTCAGCTTATGCTTCGACTCGCCAAGCACCAGTATCATTTCCTCTTCGGGTCCAACATGGCGCTGCGCCGCTCGGCTTGGGAAACCATCCGGGCAGAAGCCTGCCTGGACGAGCGGGACGAGATGCACGAGGACATCGATCTTTCGCTGCATCTGGCCGACCATGAACTCCGGATCCAGTACTGGCCGCAGATGATCTCGGGCATGTCGGCCCGGCGGCTCGAGGACTCGCCGCGGGATTACCGTTACTACGTGACGCGCTTTGACCGCACCTACAAGGCCCACAATGTCAAGAAGATGGCTCTGAAGGCACCCATGGTGGTCTTCTTCTCGGTCTACTTCCCGGCAAAATTGCTCCGCGCCATTCACACGGTCAACGCGGCCCAGCCAGCCCGCCGCGGCGGCCAATAGGACCGCCCCACCAACGCGGCGGTCAGGCCCGGCCGCCCGGTCAACGGCCGTGGCCCAGCCGGCGCCTAGTCGGTGCCGAGCTCCGCTAGCCGCTCTGCAGTGGTTGCCTCCGCAGTGCGCCCCTCGGCCGTGCCCCGGACGGAGCGTGAGCCTCGCTGCCCAAGGACAACGACGGCGAGCCCCACCAGGATCATGGCCAGTCCGGCATAGGTCCCGGCCGGGAGCGTCTCGCCCAGGAAGGCCGCAGCCAACAGCGCCGCTCCGGGGATTTCCAGCAGGATGATCATAGATACCAGCAGCGGGCTCATGGTTGCCAGCAGATAGTTGAACGCGGTGTGCCCCACCAGCTGGGCGCACACGGTAATCGCGAGGATCCCCAACCAGCCGGCGGCTTCGAACCCCGCCAGCGGCTGTCCGGCCAACAGTGCCATCCCCGCCACAATCCCGGCGCACATGCCGTAGCACAGGGTCGTGTAGACACCGGTGCCCAGGCTCTGCCGCGCCTTGCCTCCGGCGAGCGTGTAGGCGCCCGCGAGGGCGCCGCCGGCCACGGCCAGGAGATCGCCCACCAGCGCCTCGGGCGAGGTTCCCATATCAAAACCGGTGATCGCCACGACACCGCCGAAGGCGAGCCCTAGCCCTACCAGGACCGGCCACCGGTGCCGGACTCCCCGGAAGAGCTGGAAGATAGCGATCCAGCCCGACTGAAGGCACACCAGCGCCGTCGCCGCGGCGACCGAGGTCAGCTGCAGGGAGGTAATGAAGCACGCGAAGTGCAGGGCCAGGGCCACCGCAGCGGCGAGCGACCAGCGGAACTCGGCTCCGGTCACCCTTGCGAACTGACGGGGGTTGCGAACCGCAACGGGACCGGCCATCACCACTGCGCCAATGGCGTTGCGCCAGAAAGCGATGGCCAGGGCACTGACCGACGTGGCGCCCAACGTGGCGGCAATGAGCGGCCCGGACGAGGCCACACCGAGCACCCCCAGGGCTGCAAGTAAGAAGTTCACGTTCCAACCCTAATGGGACGGACGTTGATGGCCCTTCCAGCCGCTGCGCCTTGACCGGTGCCTACCCCAGTGCCACTCTTAAGTCGCGGTCTCACAACCCGATTTCGCCATCATCGAAGAAGGAGACCATCATGGCATCAATGATCCGCAAGAGCCTGGACAATCCCGAAGAAACACGTCCTGTTGCCCAGGGCATGGGCCGGGTGGACCTCGTCAACCTGGACTCCGGTCCGGTCGGACGGGTCACGTTCCTCCCGGGCTGGAAATGGTCAGATCACGTCAAGCCGATTGCCAAAACAGACAGCTGCATGGCCAGCCATACCGGCTACACGATTTCCGGACGCATCAAAGTCGTCATGGATGACGGCGAAGAACTCGAATTCGGGCCGGGCGACTTCGGCGTCATCCCGCCGGGACATGATGCCTGGGTACTCGGCGACGAGCCGTATGTGTTCATCGACTGGCAAGGTATGGCGGATTACGCCAAGCCGAAGGAATGACCGAAAGAGGGACATGAAAAAAGCCCCGGGCCGCGTTTCCGCGGTCCGGGGCTATTCCTATGGTGGAGGCACGGGGACTCGAACCCCGAACCCCCTGCTTGCAAAGCAGGTGCGCTACCAATTGCGCCATGCCCCCATAAGAAGCAACCCGACAATCATATCCTAGGTCCGGCGAGCTGATTTCCAGCTTCCATCCCCAGCTTCCGGGCTAGTCAACCGTATCGGTTGAATTGCTCCAGATCACTTTCCGGGCTTCGGATTCCTGCACTTTCCTGTAGAGGAGAACGCCTGCGACCGTGGCTGCGATAACCAGCAACTTCTTCACATGCACTCCGTTCCGGTTCAGTCATCGACTAACCTTCACTTACCTCTATCAGAACCAGTACTGGTTCCGTGGGCGTACCAGGACTTGAACCTGGGACCTCTTCGTTATCAGCGAAGCGCTCTAACCGCCTGAGCTATACGCCCCGATGCCTCATCGGGCCGAGATATGACTGTACAGCACATCCCGGCCCGATCTCAAATCGAGGCTTTTTCCCGCGGCATTCCGCGGAAAAGTACGGGAATTAGTCGTCTGTGAGGGTCACGCCGATACCGCCCACGAGGGTCGCCGCAATGTTGTACAGCACCGCCGATAGCATCGACAGGGCCGTCAGCAGCACAACGTTGATCACGGCGATGATGGTCGCGAACGAGGCCACCTGTCCCAGGGACGCCACCTTCTTCAATTCGAAGCCGCCGCCTTCGGAGCCCGCGAGGGTCCCGAGCAGGCTGTCCACCTGGTCAAAGATCCCGGTCAGGTCCAAAACGGTCCAGAGCACGATCGCCGCCACCACCGTGACGATTCCCAGCGCCACGGAGAGCAGGAAGGCCATCTTCAGCACAGACCAGGGGTCCACCTTGCTGACCAGCAGCCTGGCACGGCGCACCTTGGCCTTGGGAGCCGGCTTGATCAGCCCGGGTGTGCCCTGCCCGCCGGACTGGGCGGGGCGCTGGCCCGGGACGGCGGGGCGCTGTCCCGGGACTGCCGGGCGCTGGCCGGGCGCTGGGGGACGCTGTCCCGTTCCAGCGGCCGCACCTGACACGCCGGGGCGCTGCTGCGGACGCGAGGGAGCGCCGCCTACGCGCGGTGCGGCGGCGGGTTGCCGCACTCCGCCCGGCACGCCGCTGCTGGGCTTGGGATATGAGTCGGAATTACTCACTCGTTACCTCCGGTGTTGTCTTCGTCCAGCTCGGCATTGCCTGATGACTCATCTGACTCCGGGGCCGGTACTGATTCTGCCGCAGCGGAGTTGTCATGCAATCCGCCATTTTCAGCCAACGTTACGTCATCCGGCGCGGAAGCCCGATTTTCGGCGTCGTCACTTGCGTCTTCACCTTCGGCCGAGTCGTCGCTTTCCAGTCCGCGTTCGCTGTTGCGTGCAACGGCGATGATGCGGTCGTTCTTGTCCGGCTTGGCAAAGATAACGCCCATGGTGTCGCGGCCCTTGGCCGGCACACCGGTGACCGAGGAACGGACCACCTTGCCGCCCTCCATGACCACCAGGACTTCATCCTCTTCCTGGACGATCAGGGCGCCCACAAGGTGCCCGCGCTCCTCCTGGTACTTGCCGACCTTGATACCGAGCCCGCCGCGGCCCTGGAGCCGGTATTCCTCCACCGCGGTCCGCTTGGCGAAGCCGCCTTCGGTGACGATAAAGACGTATGAGCCGTCCTTGACCACGTCGGCCGCGAGCAGTTCGTCGTCCTCGCGGAACTTCATGCCCGTCACGCCGGAGGTGGCGCGGCCCATCGGGCGCAGCGCATCATCCGTTGCGGTGAAGCGGACGGACTGTCCCTTGCGGGAAACCAACATGAGGTCGTCGGTCTCGGACACCAGCTGGGCCGAGACAAGCTCGTCGCCGTCACGCAGGTTGATGGCGATCACGCCGGCGGACCGGTTGGTGTCGTAGTCCTCCAGCCGGGTCTTCTTGACCAGGCCGCGCTTGGTGGCGAGCACCAGGTACGGGGCGTGCTGGTAATCGCGAAGATCCAGCACCTGGGCGATGTGCTCATCGGGCTGGAAGGCCAGCAGGTTGGCCACGTGCTGGCCCTTGGCGTCGCGACCGGCTTCGGCGAGCTCGTAGGCCTTGGCCCGGTAGACGCGTCCGAGGTTGGTGAAGAACAGCAGCCAGTGGTGCGTGGTGGTGACGAAGAAGTGCTCCACGACGTCGTCCCCGCGCAGCTGGGCGCCCTTGATGCCCTTGCCGCCGCGCTGCTGGGAACGGTAGTTGTCGCTGCGGGTGCGCTTGACGTAGCCGCCGCGGGTAATGGTGACGACCATTTCCTCTTCGGGAATCAGGTCCTCCATCGACATGTCGCCGTCGAAGCCCATGAGCACCTTGGTGCGGCGGTCGTCGCCGTGCTTGGCCACGATTTCAGCCAGTTCCGTGCTGATGATCTCGCGCTGGCGCTCTTCGGAGGCCAGGATCGAGTTGTACTCGGCGATCAGGGCCTCCAGCTCGGCATGGCGGTCCTGGATTTTCTGGCGTTCTAGGGCGGCGAGCCGGCGCAGCTGCATGTCCAGGATGGCCCGGGACTGCAGCTCATCGATGTCGAGCAGTTGCATGAGCCCGTCGCGCGCGGCCTCGGTGGTGTTGGAGGCTCGGATGAGGGCGATGACCTCATCGAGCATGTCCAGCGCCTTGAGCAGGGCGCGGAGGATGTGTGCTTCCTCCTCGGCCTTGCGCAGGCGGTAGCGGGTGCGCCGGGCGATGACGTCCATCTGGTGGGTGACCCAGTGGCGGATGAAGGCGTCGAGGCTGAGCGTGCGCGGCACCCCGTCGACGATGGCAAGCATGTTGGCGGCGAAGTTGTCCTGCAGCTGGGTGTGCTTGTAGAGGTTGTTCAGCACCACCTTGGCCACAGCGTCGCGCTTGAGCACAATCACCAGGCGCTGGCCCGTGCGGCCCGAGGTCTCATCGCGGAGGTCGGCGATGCCGGAGATCTTGCCGTCCCTGACCAGTTCGGCGATCTTGATGGCCAGATTGTCCGGGTTGGCCTGGTACGGCAGTTCCGTGACCACCAGGCATGTGCGGCCCTGGAGCTCCTCGACGCTGACCACGGCACGCATGGTGATGGAGCCCCGGCCGGTCCGGTAGGCATCCTCGATGCCCTTGTGGCCGAGGATAGTGGCGCCGGTCGGGAAGTCCGGCCCCTTGATGCGCAGGAGGAGCTCTTCGAGCAGTTCCTCGCGGCTGGCGGTCGGGTTCGCGAGGTACCACTGGACACCGTCGGCGACTTCGCGGAGGTTGTGCGGCGGGATGTTGGTGGCCATGCCGACGGCGATGCCGGATGAGCCGTTGACCAGCAGGTTGGGGAACCGGGCCGGCAGGATGGTCGGCTCCTGGTTCTTGCCGTCGTAGTTGTCCTGGAAGTCGACTGTTTCCTCGTCGATGTCCCGGACCATCTCCATGGCAAGCGGCGCCATCTTGGTCTCGGTGTACCGCGGGGCAGCCGCGCCGTCGTTGCCGGGCGAGCCGAAGTTTCCCTGCCCGAGCGCCAGCGGATAGCGCATGGTCCAGTCCTGGATCAGGCGGACCAGGGCATCGTAGATCGCGGTGTCGCCGTGCGGGTGGTACTGGCCCATAACTTCGCCCACCACACGGGCGCACTTGTTGAACGAGCGGTCCGGGCGGTATCCGCCGTCGAACATCGCATAGAGCACGCGGCGGTGGACGGGCTTGAGGCCGTCGCGGACGTCGGGCAGGGCGCGGCCCACGATCACGGCCATGGCGTAGTCGAGGTAGGAGCGCTGCATTTCGGTCTGCAGGTCCACCTGCTCGACGCGGTCGGTCAGTACATCGCCCTCGAGGATGGCGCCTTCAAGGACAGGCTCGGAGCCGGCCGGCACCTCGGGTGTTTCGTCACTCATAGTCTATATTTTCCGTTTCAGGTATATATCAGTTCTGGAATATTAGGCGGGCTTGCTCCCCTAGATGTCCAGGAACCGAACGTCCTTGGCGTTCTGCTGAATGAAGTTTCGGCGCGATTCAACGTCCTCGCCCATCAGGACCGAGAAGATCTGGTCCGCCGCCAGGGCGTCGTCCATCGTCACCTGCAGCAGGGTCCGGTGGTCCGGGTCCATGGTGGTGTCCCACAGTTCCGTGTAGTCCATCTCGCCGAGGCCCTTGTAGCGCTGGATGCCGTTGTCCTTGGGAATGCGGCGGCCGGCGGCCGCGCCCGAGAGCAGCTTCGCGTCGCGTTCCCGGTCGCTGTAGACGTAATCGTGCGGCGCATTTGACCACTTGATCCGGTAAAGCGGCGGCTGCGCGAGGTAGACGTAGCCGTTTTCGATCAGCGGGCGCATGTAGCGGAACAGCAGCGTCATCAGCAGCGTCGTAATGTGCTGGCCGTCGACGTCGGCATCGGCCATGAGCACGATCTTGTGGTACCGCAGTTTGGCGATGTCGAAGTCCTCGCCAATGCCGGTGCCGAAGGCCGTGATCATGGACTGGACCTCGGCATTGCCGAGCGCCTTGTCCAGCCGGGCCCGTTCGACGTTCAGGATCTTGCCGCGCAGCGGCAGGATGGCCTGGGTCTCGGGGTTGCGACCGCGCTTGGCGGAGCCGCCGGCGGAGTCACCCTCCACGATGTAGACCTCGCACCTCTCCGGGTTCTTTGAGGAGCAGTCGGACAGCTTGCCGGGCATGCCGAAGGATTCCAGCGGGCTCTTGCGGCGGGCGTTGTCCCGGGCCTTCCGCGCGGCCATGCGCGCCTGCGCGGCCGAAATGGCCTTGCGGATCACGTCCCGCGCGGGGCCGGGGTTGCGCTCAAGCCAGTCGCCCAGCCCGTCGGTGACAACCCGCTGGACAAAGCCCTTGACCTCGGAGTTGCCGAGTTTGGTCTTGGTCTGGCCCTCGAACTGCGGTTCGGAGAGCTTCACGGAAATGACCGCCGTCAGGCCCTCGCGGATGTCGTCCCCGGTGAGGTTGTCTTCCTTCTCCTTGATGATGTTCTTCTCCCGCGCATAGCGGTTGATGAGCGAGGTCATCGCGGCGCGGAAGCCCTCTTCGTGGGTGCCGCCTTCGTGCGTGTTGATCGTGTTGGCGTAAGTGTGGACACTCTCGGAATACGCGTTGGTCCACTGCATCGCCATTTCCAGGGCGATGTGCCGTTCCGTGTCCTCGGTCTCGAAGGCGATGACGTCCTCGTGGACCACATCAACCTTCTTGCCGGAGTTCAGGTGCTTGACGTAGTCCAGCAGCCCGTCGTCGTACTGGTAGACCACGGTGTGGAATTCCGCGGGGATTTCGCCTTCGGTGGGGACGGTGTCCAGATCCAGGTCGTCGTCGTCGGACGGTTCCTCCGGAGCGCGGCGCTCGTCGGTCAGCGTGATGCGCAGACCCTTGTTGAGGAAGGCCATCTGCTGGAAGCGGGCACGCAGTGTTTCGAAGTCGAAGTACGTGCTCTCGAAGATGGTGGCATCGGGGTAGAACGTCTGCGTCGTGCCGGTCTCTGCGGTTTCCTCGCCCTTGACCAGGCCGCCTTGCGGCTTGCCGCCGTCGGCGAAGGACATCCGCCAGACGTGTCCCTGGCGGCGGACCTCGGTGTCGACGCGACTGGAGAGGGCGTTGACTACCGAAATGCCGACGCCGTGTAGCCCGCCGGAGACGGCATAGCCGCCGCCGCCGAACTTACCGCCGGCGTGCAGGATCGTCATGACGACTTCCACGGTGGGCTTGTGCTCGGTGGGGTGCATGTCCACGGGGATGCCGCGGCCGTTGTCGACCACCTTGACCCCGCCGTCGGCCTGCAGCACGATTTCGATGTGCGTGCAGTAACCGGCCAGGGCCTCGTCCACCGAGTTATCCACCACCTCATAGACCAGGTGGTGCAAACCGCGGGGTCCGGTGGAGCCGATGTACATGCCGGGACGTTTCCGGACAGCTTCCAGGCCTTCAAGTACGGTGATGTCGCTGGCGCCGTATTCGCGCGATGTCGCGGTCCCCGACGACGGCGCTGCCGTCGCCACTTGCACTACCGCTTCCGCTACGTCTTCCACTGCCGGGATCTCTGCATTGTCGTTAGCCACAGGCGCTTTCGACTCCTCTATGTTCGTTGAAGGCCGGCCGTTGCCTCTTCCGTGGAAAAGGCTCCTGCCAACAGGCACGTCACTGACGACGCCTGTGTTCCGCTGACTTGGGATTCCGTCCGCCGCACGCTGAAAGAGCGTCGGAAACGGACACAGTCAACGCTTCACCGGCGCCCAGTTATCTACACCGATTCTATCGTGTATAGGAGCCAAACCCGCATTCCAGGGCGCCAAACGGACGGGAAAGTGCCGCTGAGAGGCCGCTGGCTCCCCCTGCAAGGCTTTCGGGGTCCAGCCCTAGGGTGCCTATACGACTCCGGGGCGTTCGAGCGCCCTACACGCCGCTTGCGGATTTTTCAAGGTTTTTTGCAAGAAGTGCTTCAGATCGGGCGCACGTCCAGGCCGCCGGGGCTAGCCGTACGTGTCGCGGGGTCCGCGGCCGTTGACCGTCCGGAGGCCCTTGCGCCAGCTCGGCGCGGCCGGTCCGAGCACCTGGATGCTGGTGACAACGCCGTCACCCAGGTCGGTGCGGAATTTCTCCAGCAGGCTGCTGCTGAGCAGCCTCAGCTGGGTCGCCCACGCCGTGGAATCGGTGCGCACATGCAAGGTGGTGTCCGTGAAGCTCTCCGGGGTGCAGTGCGCCGAGATCTCCGGACCCACCAGCACGGCCCACTGCGCCATGACGGAGCCGACGGCCACCGGCGAACTCCAGCCGCGTTCGGCCACGAGGCGGCCCACCACCTTTCCCAGGCCCAGCGGATCCCTGCCGGTGCCATGGAACTGGGAGAATCCCCGGGTTCCGCGCCCCGGGCGGGCGGGTTTCTGCGCGGCGGTGCCGGGGCGCGGCGGTGCTTTGCGCCGGATTTCGCCACGGGCCGCGGCGGCGTCGCGCATCCTGTTCAGTGCGGCCTGCGCGGCATCGATGTCGTCGGGGTCGCGGCCTGGCTGCAGGCCGCCGTCGGTATCCTTATTCATCGATATTCCTGCTCATCGATTCCTCCCGGGATGACCTTCACCCGCCGGCCCGTCAGTTCCGCGGGGATATCGGCCTCGACGGCGGCAGTGACCAGCACCTGCTCGGCACCGGATACTATTGCCGCCAGTTTACGCCGCCGCTGGACGTCAAGTTCGGCAAAAACGTCGTCCAGGATCAGGATCGGGGGTGACCCGCCGGTGCGGGCGTCGTCGAGCATGACGTAGTAGGAGGCCAGGCGAAGGGACAGGCACATGGACCAGGTTTCCCCGTGCGAGGCATAGCCCTTGGCCGGGGCGGAGCCCAGCACCAGCTCAAGTTCGTCGCGGTGCGGCCCGACCAGGGAGATTCCCCGTTCCAGTTCCTTGCGGCGGGACGCGGCAAAAGCCTGGATGTAGCGGTCGGTGAGCTGCTCGACGGAGAGCAGGCGCAGGTCCTCCGCCGGCGCGGCCGCCGCATCGGTGCCGGCACCGGCCTCTGTGGCGGGGCCATCCGCGGGCCTGGCCGCAGAACTGGTTCCGGCGCCGTCGTCGTCCAGGATGTCCTGCAGCGTGGAACGGTACACCGCAGCGGCGTCCTTGGAGCCGTCGGTCAGCTGCGCGTAGGCGTTTTTCAGGTGTGGTTGCAGGCGGTCCACAAGTTCCAGGCGTGCGTGCAGCAGTTCGGCCCCGGCCCGGGCCATGTGCTGGTCCCAGACATCGAGCGTTGCCTCATGGCCGGCGGTGAATTTCCCGGTCCGCCCCGATTTGAGCAGCGCGTTCCGTTGCTTTAGCACCCGGTCATAGTCACTTCTGGTCGCGGCGTGGCGCGGCGTGAGGCTGACCAGCAGTTCATCCAGGAACCGGCGGCGGTTGGACGGATCGCCCTTGACCAGTGCCAGATCCTCCGGCGCGAAGAGCACCGTCTGGCAGATGCCAAGCAGGTCCCGGGCGCGGACGGGGTTGCTGCGGTTGATGCGCCCACGATTGGCCCGGGATGCGTTGATTTCCAGTTCAAGCACGGTGGCCTGCTCGCCGCGGACCAGCTTGGCCCGGATCATCGCCCGCTCGGTGCCAAAACGCAGCAGCGGCGCATCTGTGCTGACGCGGTGCGAGTTGAGCGTGGCCAGATACCCGATCGCTTCCATCAGGTTGGTCTTGCCGATGCCGTTGGAACCCACCAGGACGGTGACGCCGGGCTCAAGGCTGAGATCGACCTGGGCGTAGCTGCGGAAATCTGTGAGCGAGAGTTTTTCGAGGTACACGCGGGATTCAGGACTTCGCAGGCAAGAATAATTGGCCGGGCAGGATTACTTGGCCGGCCGGGTCGCGTGGCCGCCGAACTGGTGGCGCAGCGCGGACACCATCTTCATGGCCGGCGAGTTGTCCTCGCGGGAGGAGAACCTGGCGAACAGCGCAGCGGTGATTGCCGGTGCCGGCACGGCGTTGGCGATCGCTTCCTCGACGGTCCAGCGGCCTTCGCCCGAATCCTCGACGTAGTCCGAAATCGATTCCAGTCCGGGATCCTCGTCCAGTGCCTTGACCATGAGGTCCAGGAGCCAGGAGCGCACGACGGTGCCCTTTTGCCAGGCCCGGAACGTGCCGGGAAGATCGGCGACGATGTCCTTCGCGGCCAGGAGTTCGTAGCCTTCCGCGTAGGCCTGCATCAGGCCGTATTCAATCCCGTTGTGGACCATCTTGGCGTAGTGGCCGGCGCCGATGCCGCCGACGTGCACAAAGCTGTCGGCGCGTTCGCCGGCGGGACGGAGCGCGTCGAAGACGGGGAGAGCCCGTTCGATGTCCGCGGCGTCGCCGCCTGCCATGAGGCCATAGCCGTTCTGGAGACCCCAGACTCCGCCGGAGACGCCACAATCCGCGAAGCTGATTCCCTTTTCGGCCAGCGCCGCGCCGTGCTTCTGGTCTTCAGTGAACCGGGAGTTGCCGCCGTCTATCACGAGGTCGCCGGCGTCGAGCTTGGCGCCGAGTTCGGTGATGACGGCATCGGTGATCTCACCCGAGGGGACCATGACCCAGATGAGCCGCGGCGCCGGGACGGCGGCGATGAGTTCGTCCACGGTGGCGACGTCGGTGATGTCCGGGTTGCGGTCGAGGCCGGTGACTTCGATCCCGCCGTTGCGCAGGCGTTCGCGCATGTTGAAGCCCATTTTGCCAAGGCCGATTAGTCCGATGTGCACGGGATGAACTCTTTTCTGCGCTGGGGTGCTTCGTTTGGGGGGACGGCCGTGCCGGCCAGCGGGCTGCTGCTGTTCCGGGTCCGGCGCAGCAGCAGCGCCTGCGCTAGTTGGGCAGCCGGACGGGCATGACGAGGTAGCGGTAGTCGCCCTGGTCCTCGCCCTCGGCGTCCTGCTGCGCTGTAATCATGGCTGGCTTCGGTGCGGTGGTGAAGGAGAAACGCACGAATTTGGTTTCGATAACGCTCAGGCCCTCGATCAGGTAATGCGGGTTGAAGGCCACGGTGATGTCCTCGCCGGACAACTGGGCTTCGAGTTCTTCGGAGGCCTGGGCGTCCTCGCCGGTGCCGGCGTCCAGGTGCAGCTGGCCCTGGGTGAAGGCGAGCCGGACAGGGGTGTTGCGTTCGGCCACGAGCGAGACGCGGCGCACGGCCTCGACCAGTTCCTGGGTCTGCACGGTGGCGTGGATGGGGGTGGAGTCCGGGAAAAGCGAACGGATTTTCGGGTAGTCGCCGTCCACCAGGAGCGAGGTGGTGGTCCTGCCGCCGCTCTCGAAGCCGATCAGCCGGCTGTCGTCGTCGGCGAGGGCGATGTTGATGTCGCCGCTGCTGCCCAGTGTTTTTGCCACTTCGTTGAGGGTCTTGGCCTTGACCAGAGCGCTCGTGGAGATGCCGGGAGTCACCGGCTTCCACGGGACCTCCCGCATGGCCAGGCGGTAGCGGTCGGTGGCCAGGAGGGTGATGAGGTCGTCCTCGATTTCCATCCGCACACCGGTCAGGATCGGCAGAGTGTCGTCCTTGCTGGCCGCGATGATCACCTGGGAGACCGCCTGGGCGAACGAATCGCCGGGGACGGTGCCGCTGATGGTGGGCAGGGCCGGCAGCGGCGGGTATTCGGCCTCGGGCATCGTGGCCAGGTGGAAGCTGCTTCGGCGGCATGTGAGTGTCACCTTGTTGCCGTCGGTTTCGACCTCGACAGGGGCGGACGGCAGGCTGCGGCAGATGTCCGCGAGCAGGCGGCCCGAAACCAGGATGGTGCCCTCAGTGCTGATGTCAGCAGGGATTTCGAGCCTTGCGGAGGTCTCGTAATCGAAGCTCGAGAGGCTGACGGTACCGGCTTCAGCCTTCAGGAGCAGGCCTGAAAGTACGGGAACGGGCGGCCGCGGAGACAACGACCGGGCGGTCCATGTCACGGCTTCTGCCAGGACGTCCCGTTCGACTCTGAACTTCACGGAAGGGTGCCGCCTTTCATTGCTGCTGTTAGTGCTGAAAATCGCTAAGACTGCTCAAGCCGCCGCGGACCTCGGCAGGTACGCCGAACTCCGTCAACAAGGGAATCGTCCGTCCTCCCCGGGCCTCATGGCCCGTTGGGAACCACAAAAGATGTCCGGGACGGACGCACTGCAGACAGCTTAGCCCCAAGGTGAGCGTTTCTCCCATCCCCGGGTTACATGAGTGTTGTTCGCGGGGCCGGTCTGCCGTGCCGGTCCGGAACGGCCCTGGGCACTGCTCGGAGGTGGGAAGGAGATTGTTGTTTGAGGGAATTTCATTTTCTTGGGATTAGTAGTGTTAATAACTGCTGTGGAAACTGTGGATAACTCGATCCTGCCGTGCGAGTCCGCGGTTAAGCCCTGTTCATGGACTGTGGGCGGAGCAGGTTTTAAACAGGGTGTGGATGGGGACAAGTTTTTTGGCCGGTTCGCCGATCCACAGGCGCCTTAAGGGTTTTAAGCCCATTAAGCACGGTTGTCCCCTTAAGTATCCACAGGGTTGTCCACAGGGCCCTGTTAATAAGGTAAGAGTGCGCCGACGGGCGGCTCAGGAATTACGCTGCTGCTGCTTGATCCGGTTGGTCAGCTCGGTCACCTGGTTGTAGATGACCCGGCGCTCGGCCATGAGTTCGCGGATCTTGCGGTCGGCGTGGATCACGGTGGTGTGGTCGCGACCGCCCAGCTCCTGCCCGATCTTGGGCAGGGACATGTCCGTGAGCTCCCGGCACAGGTACATTGCGATCTGCCGGGCGGTCACCAGCGTGCGGGTGCGCGACTTGCTGCAGAGTTCTTCCATGCTGAGCTTGAAGTAGTCGGCCGTCTGCGTGAGGATCTGGGCCGAGGTGATTTCCTGGGCACCGTCGTCGGTGATGAGGTCCTTGAGCACCATCTCGGCCAGGGCCACATCCACCGGCTGCCGGTTCAGGCTGGCGAATGCCGTGACGCGGATGAGGGCACCCTCAAGCTCGCGGATGTTGCTGGAAATCTTCGAGGCGATGTATTCGAGGGCATCATCCGGGGCGGAAAGGCCCTCACTGAGGGCCTTCTTTCGGAGGATCGCGATGCGGGTCTCCAGCTCGGGCGGCTGGATGTCGGTCAGCAGGCCCCACTCGAAGCGCGACTTCATGCGATCTTCGAAGCCGGCGAGCAGCTTCGGCGGCTGGTCTGAGGTGATGACCACCTGCTTGTTGTTGTTGTGCAGGGCGTTGAACGTGTGGAAGAACTCCTCCAGCGTCCGGTCCTTGCCGGCCAGGAACTGGATGTCGTCGATCAGCAGTACGTCCACGTTGCGGTACGTGGTCTTGAAGCTGGTGCCTTCGTCGTCGCGGATGGAGTTGATGAAGTCGTTGGTGAATTCCTCGGAATTGACGTAGCGGACCCGGATCCCGCTGTAGAGCCGGCGCGCGTAGTGGCCGATCGCGTGAAGCAGGTGGGTTTTGCCCAGCCCGGAGTCGCCATAGATGAACAGCGGGTTGTAGGCCTTCGCCGGTGCCTCGGCCACAGCCACGGCGGCTGCGTGGGCGAACCGGTTGGAGGAACCGATCACAAACGTGTCGAAGACGTACTTCGGGTTGAGGCGTCCGAATTCGTGCGAGGTGCTCGGCAGCATCGGCTGCGGCTTCAACTCCACCGTCGGGTCGGCGGCCAGGGAAAGTTCGACGTCGGGTTCGGGCTCTGTGTGCAGGGGCACCAGATCGGTGTCGACGTCGATCGCGCAACGGATTTCGTCGGAGAACACGCTGCGGAGCGCATCGTCGAGGGCTTCCTTGACCTGGGTCTGCAGCACTTCGCGGGTGAGCTCATTGGGGACGGCCACCAGAAGGGTGGAGCCGATCAGCCCTTGGGCCTGGGCCAGGATGACGAAGCCGCGCTGCCGGGGAGAGACACGGTGGTCGTTCTCCAGAAGGCTCACAACCCGCCGCCAGGAACTTCCGACAGTGTTGGCTTGGTTGGCTTCGTCTACTGTCATCAATCAGTTCCTCAAACTTGCTGGCCTGCATTTAGGTGCATCCACGCGGTCCGGAGCGGTACACCGGCCCGGCTCAATCCACAGGGTTATGCACAGTCCGTGGATAAGGGGTTACTGAGACACTGTAGGGGATGAAAACGCTAGAAGATAGCTGGGTTCGGTCCTGTGGATAATTACACCGTTGTGGTTCTCAAAAGGGGCGCGTGACGCACTTCATCCACAGGCTGCGGGAGCAGTTAGCCACAGCTGGGGATAGCTTGCGCAGCGACCCCCGGTTTGACTCGGGAGGTCGGCAAGCCCTAACGTTGTGAAGTCCCATGTGTACGCTTTTCGCCTCATCTGAATCTCTCCTGACGCCCCGCGTCGTGCGAGTCTGAGGAAAGCGGCACATACCAAAACTTAGCGTCGGCCAGTTCTTCCCCTTGATCGGGTGGGCGCACCTTTGATCCACTGGAGTAACTAACGTGAGCAAGCGGACTTTTCAGCCGAATAACCGCCGTCGAGCCAAGAAGCACGGCTTCCGCC
>JBKPBZ010000031.1:0-12628 GCA_046727115.1 Actinomycetota bacterium
TCGCGGCGCAGGCCGTAGCTGAGAATCATGTTGCCTTTGCTGGTCTGCTGGGACGACTGCAGCTCCAGCCGGGTGAGGGGATCTCCGTCGTTGAACAGCCGCCGCCCGCTGCCCGCGATCACGGGATGGACGATCAGCATCAGGGTGTCGAGCAGTCCGGCGAACAGCAGCTGGTGGACCAGCGAGATGCTGCTGAAGACCCCTATCTCGCCGCCGTCGCTGTCCTTCAGGCCTGCAACGAAGTCCTCCAGCGGGCCCTCGATCAGGCGCGAATTCTGCCACTCCAGCTCCCCGGTCAGGGTCCGGGACGCGACAAACTTCGGCAGCGGATTGATGAACCCCGCGAAGTCTGCGTCGCTTTCGGCGTTGGGCCAGTACTGTGCCCACTGCTGGTACCCGACGCGGCCCATGAGCGCGGTGTCGATCCGGCCCATCATCTCGCCCATCCCGGCGCCCAGCTCTTCGTCGAAGCTGTCGAATTGCCACAGGAACGGGTCTTCAACCACGCCGTCCACAGAGCAGAAAAGGCCGGCCGTCAATTTGCGCATGGGGTTCTCCTTACCGGGGTCACTGGTGAGGTCTCCAGTGCACCCTATCCGCTGGCCCGGAAGCAGGGAATGGCTGCCGGCAACTCGTTAGCAGCCGCCCCGGAGGATGGCTTGCCGGCGGCACCGCGGGCCGTGGGCGTGCCCCGGACCCGCCCAAGGCCCGGTAGGGACTAGCCGTGGGAAGTGTAGCCATCCGCGGCTGCGCCGCCCCCGCCGGGTCTGCCCTGGCCTTCCTCGGTTCCGGTCACGGTGAAGTTCGCATCCAGCAGGACGGTGGCGCGGGTGCCGTCCGCCTTCGTGATGTGGGCTTCGTAGGTGGCGCCGTCGGCGTCGGTCTCCATCCGCTCTATCGTCGCGTTCGGCTGGGCGGTCTTCACGGCCGCCTCGACCTTCGTCGCGGTGTCGCCGGTGAGGACTTCCTCCGTCTTCCCGTTGGCCTGGTGTGGCCCGCGCTGGCCGCCGGTGCCGTAGCCATCGGTGGCCTGGGTCGAGGACGAGCCGCTGGTGGAATCGGCAGCCATCGCGGGGATGGCCGACGCGCCGATGGCGCCACCGCCGATCACCGCAGCGAGCATGATGCCCGCGGTGGTTTTGTTGATCTTTGCCATAGTGAAACTCCTTTGCTGAGGCCCGGACGCCGGGCCGGCCGAGTTTTCGGGCCTGGAACCAGCCTCAGCCGCGGAGGTATGGCCCCCCTTTCGGCAGGCTGTGCCGGTGCTGTGACTGCTGGCGGCCGCTCAGGCCCGGGCGATGATCTCGCCGTTGGGAATCAGGAACCAGCCGTCGTCGGTGGAGCCCCACCGGTGCCAACCCGCGGAAATCCGGGCCAGGTCCGCCTCGCTGGCCAAGCCGTACTCGAGCGCCTGGTCGGCAAAGGACGAATGCAGCACCCGCTCGCCCCACACCCGGGCCTGCCAGCGCCGCTCATGCCCGGTGGCATAGAGCCAGTTGCTGCTGGACGGGGCCACATCGGTGAACCCGGCGGCCTGCGCCCAGGACACGAGCCGGCGGCCGGCGTCGGGCTCGGCGCCGTTCCGGCGGGCGATCCGCTGGTACAACTCCATCCAGTCGTCGAGCTCGGGGATGGCCGGGTACCAGCTCATGCCGTGGAAGTCGGCGTCGCGCACCGCCACGATTCCGCCGGCCTTGGCCGCCCGGCGCATCTCCCGCAGGGCCGCGACGGGGTCCGTGAGGTGCTGGAGAACCTGGTGGGCGTGGACGACGTCGAATGACTCGTCCGGGAAGTCGAGGTCGTAGATGTTGCCGGTGGCAAAGCCGACGTTGTCCACGCCGCGCTCGACGGCGAGGGCCGTGGCCTGCGCGATGATGTCGGCGGAGCGGTCCAGGCCCGTGACCCTGCCCGGTGCCACCAGATCCGCGAAGTCGCACGTGATGCTGCCGGGCCCGCAGCCGACGTCGAGGACGGTCGCCCCGGGCGCGAGATACGGGATCACGAACGCTGCCGAGTTTTCCGCCGTGCGGGCGGCATGGGCACGGACCACCGACTCGTGGTGGCCGTGTGTGTACACGTCGTCAGGCTGCTGCGCACTCATAGTGGAACGCTACCCTCCCATGATCGGAAAAGGGCAGACCCCCGCAGTGTGCTCGCCGTCCCGGTCGCCGCGCGATGGCAGGCAGTATTTTGCGGCTCGCCGTCAGTTTTGCCGCTTCCGGCGCCGGAGTTTCTGCGGATGAATGGAGGAGTGGAAACCAACAACAATAATGACGGCAGCGGCAGCGGACTGGGCCTGTTCCGGGCCACCGGAATCTATGTCGGGGCGATCCTGGGCTCGGGTGTCCTGGTGCTTCCCGCCATCGCCGCCAAGGAGGCCGGCCCGGCATCGCTCCTGGCATGGGCCGTTCTGCTGGTGTTCTGCATTCCGGTGGCCTTCAGCTTCGCCGAAATGAGCCGGCAGCAGCCCGACGCCGGAGGGATCGCCCACTTCGTCAAGCGCGCCTTTGGGCACCGTGCCTCGGCGGTGGCCGGGTACCTCTTCTACTTTTCGATCCCCTTCGGCGCCCCGGCAACCGCCGTGATCGGCGGCAACTACATCGCCCACGCCGTCGGCGGCGGCCGGGAAACCGCGGTCCTCGCGGCGGCAGTGATCCTGCTGGCCGCCTTCGCGAGCAACGCCGTCGGCATCAGGGTGTCCAGCCGCATGCAACTGGCGCTCATGGTGCTGCTGGTGGCACTGCTCGCGCTCGCCGTCGTGCTGGCAGCCCCGCACGCCAAGGCGGAAAATTTCCAGCCCTTCGCCCCGCACGGCTACTGGGCGGTCGGCGGCGCCGCGAGCCTGCTGTTCTTCTGCTTCGCCGGCTGGGAAGCGGTCTCGCACCTGGCCGGGGAGTTCCGGAACCCCGGGCGCGATCTCCGGCGGGCCACCTGGCTCACCCTGATTGTGGTGGGCGCGGTCTATATCGGCGTTGTCGCCGCCTCGGTGGCGGTCCTCGGCCCGGAACTGCCCGCTACGGCGGTGCCGGTCGCGGCGTTGCTGGAAAAGGGGTTGGGCTCACTGGCGGCCCCGCTCACCGCCGTCGCCGCCGCCGCACTGACTTTCGGGCCGATCAACACGTTCGTGGCCGGGGCCAGCCGGCTCGGGGCCGCCCTGGCGTCCGACGGCGTGCTCCCGCCCGCCCTCGGCCGCGGCGGCGGGCGCGGCCAGGTGCCCGCCGGAAGCCTGGCAACTCTGGCCGCCCTGACGCTGCTGTCCTTCGCCGCGGCCATCTCCGGACTCACGGACATGCAGTTCCAGATCGGGGCTGCCTCGGCGTGCTTCACGGCAGTCACCGCGTTTGGCCTGGCCGCCGGCATCCGGCTGCTGCAGCCGCGGACCGTCGCCTGGTACGGCGTGATCGTGGCGGCGGCCGTCATGGTTGCCGTCCTGCTCTTTAGCGGCTGGGCGCTCGGGGTCCCGCTGGCACTGGCAGCAGCCGCCGTCGGCGTCGTCAGGCGTTTCGGCAGGAGCCCGCAGCCGGAGGCGGCCGCTCTTGGCCAGCCGCAGGCTGCCGCGCGCCTGTGACGGCGCGCTTGCATCAGCCGGGGCGGTGCTCCGCTGCGGGGCCGCGGGCGGCTTCCTCGCCGGCCCGGACCGTGGCATCGATCATTGAGTTCATGAACCGGGTGACAATCTCCAGTTCCTCCGGCGTGAAGCTTTCCATCGCCGCGCCCATGCGGCGGGCCAGCGGGAGGAACATGGCGCTGCCATCACTGTAGGCCTTGGGGGTCATGCGCAGCTGCACCTGGCGACGGTCCGGGCCCTCGCGCTCGCGGACCACGTGGCCGGAACTGTGGAGCCGGTCGACCAGTGCGGTGGTGGCAGGGGAGCTGAGGTTCAGCTCTTTCCGGAGCACTCCCGGAGTGACAATCTGGCCGCGCGCGGTATGCCGCATGATCACGGCGAGGGCGTTGAGATCCGTACGGTGCATGTCATTGCGGCCGCCGGCGGAGTCCACGTAGCGGTTGGCTTCGAGGGTGAATTCCTGCAGGAGCCGGACGAGGGGCGGCGGGCCGGCCGCTTCGGGCGGGGCTGCGTTGTCGGATTGGCCGGCCTTTTCGGACGGACCGGGGGATTCGGCTGGCATGGCGGACCTCCTTCATCCCTTAATGCGGCCGCTATGGTCTGACCGCGGCCGGCCGGCGCTGTTCACGCGCCTCCCGGAGTCTACTGCAGTGTCTCCTGCAGCAGCCTGACGTCGGTGTCCTTCCATTCTCCTCCGGCACTTTGCACCTTCGACTTATCTCCATGATAGAGATAGTCTACTGTGGAGTTGAATGTTGGTCTCGTGCCCAAGCCCACCCAAGAAGGACACATGAAAACGACTCCGCCCCCCTCGACGCGCGTCCCGTTGTGGCTGCGCTGGCTGGTTCCCGCTGTTCTCGTCATGGCCTGGCTGGCGATCGCCGGCGTCGGGGGCCCGACATTCGGCCGCTTGAGTGAGGTGTCATCGAACGATCAGGCTTCATTCCTTCCCGCCGGGGCCGAGGCCACGGAAGCCCAGGACTGGCAGGCCAAGTTCCGGGACTCCAAGGAGATCCCCGCGGTGATCGTGGTTGAGAGCAGCTCCGCCTTCACCCCGGCCCAGCTCGCCGAGGCCGCCGCGCTCAAGAGCAAACTGGAGGCAATTCAGGCCGGCAGCGCGGTGATCGGACCCATCCCGTCCGGGGACGCCAAGGCGGTCCAATTCGTGGTGCCCATCGATTCCTCGGCGGAGGTGAGGGCGGTAGTCAAGGAACTGCGGAACGAGGTCCAGGCGTCCGCGCCAGCAGGAATGCGGACCTTCCTGACCGGACCGGCCGGGCTTGCGGCGGACCTGGTGAGCGCCTTTGCCGGCATTGACGGCATCCTGCTGCTCGTGGCCCTTGGTGCCGTGTTCCTGATACTGCTCATCGTCTACCGCTCCCTGCTGCTGCCTGTCATGGTGCTGTTCACCTCCGTCTTCGCGCTGTGCGCTGCGATCCTGCTGGTATTCGGCATGGCCAAGGCCGGCTGGATCCAGCTGAACGGCCAAAGCCAGGGCATCCTGTCCATCCTGGTGATCGGCGCCGCCACCGACTACGCCCTGCTTTACGTGGCCCGGTTCCGAGAGGCGCTGACCCACACCGCCAGCCGGACGGCCGCCGCCGTCACCGCGTGGAAGGCGGCCTGGGAACCGATCCTGGCCTCCGGCGCCACCGTGATCATCGCGCTGCTCTGCCTGCTGTTCTCCGACCTCAATTCCAACAAGGTCCTCGGCCCGGTGGCGGCGGCGGGCATTCTCTGCGCGCTCTTCGCGGCCCTGACTCTGCTGCCGGCGCTGATGGCACTTCTGGGCCGGGCGGCGTTCTGGCCGTTCCGGCCCAAGCTGCTCGCGGAAACCGAGCGGGAACCGGAGCTGGTCACCGGCCTCGAGGGCCAGAAGGGAATCTGGCGGGCCACCGGCTCGCTCGTTTCCCGCCGGCCGCGCACGGTCTGGGTCGCCTCGGTCCTGCTGCTCCTCGTCGCCGGTACCGGCATCCTGCAGCTCAAGGCCAACGGCGTCGCCCAGAC
This sequence comes from Actinomycetota bacterium, assembly GCA_046727115.1. GTDB lineage: Bacteria > Actinomycetota > Actinomycetes > Actinomycetales > Micrococcaceae > Arthrobacter. The sequence continues at coordinate 5,576 of JBKPBZ010000031.1, forward strand.
TGACGTCATCCTCACCGCCTCCAACGCCGTCGACGGGCAGGAGGCTCTGGGCCGGCACTTCGACGCCGGGTCCGGCAGTCCCGCGGTGATCGTCGCCGACGAGGCCCGGTCCGAGAACGTGCTGGCGAAGGTCAAAGCCAGCGACGGCGTCGGCGACGCGTACCTGCTGGCCGACGGCGGAGCCCCCATCATGACCGGTGCCGCGGCCAACCCCAATGCCCCCACAGCCCCGGCGGTCCGCGACGGGAAGGTGCTGATCAACGCGACGCTGAACTTCGCCGCGGATTCCACCGAAGCCGAAGACGTTGTGGTGTCGCTCCGCCAGGAACTGAAGGAGATTGACGGCGGCGTGCTGGTCGGTGGTGTGACGGCCACGGCCCTGGACACCAACACCACGGCCCAGCGCGACCTCGTCACCATCATCCCGGTGGTCCTCGGCGTCATCCTGGTGATCCTCATGCTGCTGCTGCGCTCGGTGCTCGCGCCGGTCCTGCTTGTCGCCTCCGTGGTCCTGTCCTACGCAGCGGCGATGGGCGTCTCGGCCTTCGTGTTCAACAACGTCTTCGGCTTCCCGGGGGCGGATGCAACCGTGCCCCTGTTCGGCTTCGTCTTCCTCGTGGCGCTGGGCGTTGACTACAACATCTTCCTGATGAGCCGGGTCCGGGAGGAATCCCTCAAGCACGGCACCCGGCCCGGCATCCTGCGCGGCCTCGGCGTGACCGGTGGGGTCATTACCTCGGCCGGGGTGGTCCTCGCCGCCACCTTCGCGGCCCTGGGCGTCATTCCGATCATGTTCCTGGTGCAGCTGGCCTTCATCGTCGCGTTCGGCGTCCTCCTGGACACGGTGCTGGTCCGCTCCCTCCTGGTGCCCGCGCTGGCCTACGACATCGGCCCGCGGCTCTGGTGGCCCGGCAGGCTCGGCCGGCCCGGGAACGATGCCGCGGCCGGCGGTGGCGCTCTGTCCTCCCGGCCGACGTCCTCCCGGCCGACGTCCTCAGGGCCGGCGGAAAATGAGGAAGCCGGAGTCCGCTAGGCCGAACCGAATGCCGCAGCGCCGTCACTGTCCCCCAGTTACCTGTCCACCGTCCCCCACCAGGCGACGGTGGCGGCGGCTGCTTCGTGCAGCGGCGTCGGCGCCAGCCCCAGGGCTGCCTGGCTTGCGGCGGACTCCATCACGAATGGCCGCTGGAACTGGTACAGGGTCTCTGTCAGTTCCCGCATGTCGGCGGAAAACACCCCCATCGCCCGCAGCGCCCAGCCGGGGACCGCCGTGACACGCGGCGCCCGTGCCCCGGCCGCCGTGGCGAATGCGCCCGCGATCTCGCGCTGGGTCAGGGCGGGCCCGGTGGGTGCATGCCACACCCGGTTCCACACCTGCGGCCGGTCCGCCGCCGCAATCATGGCGGCTGCGAGGTCCGGAACGTATGTGAAGGAATGCGGCTGGTCCGCCCGTCCGATCACCGTCAGGGATTTGCCCGCCACCACCGGCTTCACCATGCGCTCGCCGGAGTGCGCCCCGCGGACCCTGGGGCCGAAGAAGTCGCTCGCCACCACACTGACCGTATCCGTTGCGGACGCCGCGCGGGCCTTCAGGAGTGCTGTCCGGATGCCGCGCTTGCCGCCCTGCGCCTCCCGCGGGCCCTCCTCGGTCATCGGCTGTTCCGGTGCGCTGTAGGAATACAGGCTTTCCGGGAAGACCACGACGGCGCCCGCCGCACCGGCCGCGGCGAGCACGTTCTGCTCGGCGCCCGGCAGTTCCTTGGCCCACACGTCGGCGTTGTACCGCGAAGCGTGGATGCAGTGAAAGACGGCGGCGGCACCGTGGAAGGCCCCGCCGAGCCGGTCAGGCTCCGAGACATCCATCGACAATTTTTCGACCAGCGGGCGGGCCGGTCCGCTTCCGGACCTCGTCAGGATGCGCACACGGTGGCCCGCAGCGGCCAGTTGTTCCGCAACGGTCCAGCCCACCGGGCCGGCCCCTGTGACGACATAGAGCCGGGACGGTTCGCGCCCGGAGGCAACGGGTTCGGACATTGCGATCTCCTTAGTAGATTGGGAGAGCAGTGCTCTCCCAATCAGGATGCGACGCCGGGCGCGGTCAAGTCAAGAGCGGTGCTCACATTTGTTGACAGTGCTCTTGTTTGTGAAATGCTGGACTCATGCCAGACGAAACGAATGAAGCCCGGAATGACGCTGACGCCGGTGCTGGCGCCGGTGCGCTTCCCGCGGCCGCGGCTTCCCGGCCCCGCACCCCGCGCGAGCGTGCCCGGGCCCAGACCGTCGCCGATATAGTCCGGCTGGGCCGGGAGCACCTGGCCCTGCGCGGGGCCGCCGCACTGTCCCTCCGGGCCGTGGCCCGCGATCTCGGGGTCGTCTCCTCGGCCGTCTACCGTTACGTGGAGAGCCGGGAGGAGCTGCTGACCCTCCTTCTGATCGATGCCTACAACGAGCTTGGCGACGAAGTCGATGCCGCCGTCGCGGCGGTGCCGGAAGCCGATTTCGCCGGACGCTTTGCGGCGCTGGGCCGCGCGGTTCGGGGCTGGGCGCTCCGCGAACCCTCCCGCTACGCCCTGCTTTTCGGCAGTCCGGTGCCCGGATACCAGGCGCCGGCCGAACGGACCACCGGCCCAGGCACGAGGGTGATCACTGCCCTCATTGGAATCCTCGACGGCGCCTTCCGGGCCGGGCGGCTTGCCGCGACGGGCCGGCGGAGCCCCGCCGTGGCCGCCGCGCTGGCCGGGGACCTGGCGAAAATCCGGGCCGAGTTCGGCCTGGCGGTGCCGGACGACCTCCTGGCCCGGGGCGCCCTCGCCTGGACGTCACTCTTCGGCGCCGTCAGCTTCGAAGTGTTCGGCCAGTACGGCGCCGAGACGTTCACTGCACGGGAGGAGCTCTTTGGCCACCACCTCGCGGTGCTGGCCGACGTCGCCGGCCTGTCACCGGCCGCCGCTGCCCTGTGAATCAGGTCCCCTGTTGCCCCGCGGTGGCGCTCGATAGACTGCCCCTGCGCCCGCACGGGCGCGCCCGATGCGTCCAGGAAGGATCCATCCATGTCTGAAGAGAACAGGCCCGAAGGCAGCAGGCCTGACGAGAACGTGTCCGAACGGAACATGTCCGGAAAAGCGGCGTCCCAAAACGCCGATGCGGGGCCCGTGGAGGGTGAAGCGCAGGCCGCGGCACCAGAGGGGCAGTATGTCGAGGGTGACTACGGCTCCGCCGGCACGGCGGGCGAAGTCCCGCCCACCGCCGTCGAGGGGGAGTATGCGGCGGGGGACTACGGCAACGCAGGCGTGGCCGGAGCGGCCGTCGTCGGCGACGTGGAAGGCGACTATCCCGAGGGCGACTACGGGGAGGGTGGGGTCTCCGGTGAGCCCGCCCTCGCTGAGGAGGGGGAATACCCCGAGGGCGACTACGGCACCGCCGGAACGTCGCGTCCCCAGCAGGCCGACCGGCCGGCCGCGGGAGAACCCGCAGGCGACGACGACGCCGCCCGGGGCGACAGGTAGCGCCAGGGTAGCTGGGGCGACCAGCCGGCGCGGGCGCCGGCTGGTCTGCGGTGTGGTCTCTGGGTGGGTTCGCGCAGGGCGAAACGTTGCCCGGGAAAGGCCGAGGCTGCTGGAATCCGGGGAATCCTGGCTGTGTTGAGCGGTCGCGGGCCGGGCGTGGAGCAAAGTTGAGTCGATATCGCTCAACTTTGAATTGACTTATGTTCGCGTCTGGGTAAAGTTGAGTCTAGATCGCTCAATAACGGTCGGACCATGCGGTTGATACCGCTGTGGTCCGCGGCCATCTCCGCAAGATTCCAAGGAAAGTAAGGAAGCAATCCATGTCACGTGCAGTAGGAATTGACCTCGGAACCACTAACTCCGTCGTCTCCGTTCTCGAAGGTGGCGAGCCCACCGTCATTGCCAACGCCGAGGGTGGCCGCACCACGCCGTCGGTTGTTGCCTTCTCCAAGTCCGGCGAGGTCCTGGTCGGCGAGATCGCCAAGCGCCAGGCCGTCAACAACATCGACCGCACCATCGCGTCCGTCAAGCGCCACATGGGCACTGACTGGACCGTCGCCATTGACGACAAGAAGTACACGGCGCAGGAAATTTCCGCCCGTATCCTCATGAAGCTCAAGAACGACGCCGAGTCCTACCTTGGCGAAAAAGTCACCGACGCCGTGGTCACCGTGCCGGCCTACTTCAACGACGCCCAGCGCCAGGCCACCAAGGAGGCCGGGGAAATCGCGGGCCTGAACGTCCTGCGCATCGTCAACGAGCCCACCGCGGCCGCTCTGGCCTACGGCCTGGACAAGGGCAAGGAAGATGAGCTCATCCTGGTCTTCGACCTCGGCGGCGGCACGTTCGACGTCTCCCTCCTGGAGGTCGGCAAGGACGAGGACAACTTCTCCACCATCCAGGTCCGCGCCACCGCCGGTGACAACCACCTCGGCGGCGACGACTGGGACCAGCGCGTCGTGGAGTACCTGCTGAACCAGCTCAAGGTCAAGGGCATCGACCTCACGAAGGACAAGATTGCCCTGCAGCGTCTCCGCGAAGCTGCGGAGCAGGCCAAGAAGGAACTCTCCTCCTCCTCGAGCACCAACGTTTCCCTCCAGTACCTGTCCGTCACCCCGGACGGCCCGGTCCACCTGGACGAGCAGCTGACCCGTGCCAAGTTCCAGGACCTCACCAAGGACCTGCTGGACCGCACCAAGAAGCCGTTCCAGGATGTCATCAAGGAAGCCGGCATCAAGCTCTCCGAGATCGACCACATCGTGCTCGTCGGCGGTTCCACCCGCATGCCGGCCGTGTACGAGCTCGTCAAGGAACTGGCCGGAGGCAAGGAGCCGAACAAGGGCGTCAACCCCGATGAGGTAGTCGCCGTCGGTGCAGCCCTGCAGGCCGGTGTCCTCAAGGGTGAGCGCAAGGACGTGCTGCTGATCGACGTCACCCCGTTGTCCCTTGGCATCGAAACCAAGGGCGGCATCATGACGCACCTGATCGAGCGCAACACCGCCATCCCCACCAAGCGCAGCGAGACCTTCACCACGGCGGATGACAACCAGCCGTCCGTGGCCATCCAGGTCTTCCAGGGCGAGCGTGAGTTCACCCGCGACAACAAGCCGCTGGGCACGTTCGAGCTGACCGGCATCGCGCCGGCTCCGCGCGGCGTCCCGCAGGTCGAGGTCACCTTCGACATCGACGCCAACGGCATCGTGCACGTTTCGGCGAAGGACAAGGGCACCGGCAAGGAACAGTCGATGACCATCACCGGCGGCACCGCGCTGTCCAAGGAAGACATCGACCGCATGGTCCGCGACGCCGAAGAGCACGCAGCCGAGGACAAGGCACGCCGCGAGGCAACCGACACCCGCAACACGGCCGAGCAGCTCGCCTACTCCGTGGACAAGCTGATCGCGGACAACGCCGACAAGCTGCCCGAAGAGGTCAAGACCGAGGTCAAGGCCGACGTCGACGCCCTCAAGAAGGCCCTCGAAGGCACCGATGACGCCGCTGTGAAGACTGCGTTTGAGAAGCTGCAGGCTTCCCAGACCAAGCTCGGCGAAGCCATCTACGCCCACGCCGGTTCCCCCGACGGCCACGCCGGCGCTCAGGGTGCCCCCGCAGGCGAGCCGGCAGCCGGCTCCGGCTCCGACGAGGACATCGTCGATGCCGAAATCGTTGACGAAGACGAGAAGAAGTAATCATGCCGCACCACGGTAACGAAGAAGAGCACGGTTCTTCCGAGAGCCGGCGCCAGGGCAACGATCAGGAGAACGAGCCGCAGAAGCCGGTCATCCACGACAACCGCAAGGTTGACCCGAAGACCGGCCAGGCCCGCCACCCGGACCAGGAACGCGCAGCGGATTCCGATTCGGGGGACGCGCTCTCCCAGGCGGAGGACATCCTCAACAGCGTCGAGGTGCCTGCGGAGGAATCCGTGGCCCAGGGCGTGGGTGCCGCCGAGGCGGAGGAGCTCAGGAATGACCTTCGCCGCCTGCAGGCCGAGTACGTCAACTACCGCAAGCGCGTCGAACGTGACCGCGCCGTGGCGGGGGAGATGGCCGTCATCGGCGTCCTGAACTCCCTGCTGCCGGTACTGGACGACGTCGACGCCGCCCGCCAGCACGGCGACCTCGCGGACGGTCCTTTCGCCGCGATCGCCGCCAAACTGGAGGCTGCGCTGAAGACGTACGGACTGGTCCGCATCGATGAGACCGGCGTGGAGTTCGATCCGACCATCCACGAGGCCCTCATCCAGCAGCCCGGCACGGATATCGAATTCGACACCGTCAGCCAGGTGCTGCGCTCGGGCTACAAGTCCGGCGAACGCGTCCTCCGCGCGGCCCAGGTGATCGTGGCGGTTCCGGCGTAGGTTGCGTCCGGTGCTTCGCCGGATATGGGGCGGTGCCCGCTCCGCGGTGCCCTCCACACCGCCGCCCCATATCCGGCCTCCGCACCGGCGGCAAATGTCGCCTAAGGTGAGTTGATTACAGGCTCGGAGCGATACATGGGCCCCGGGAGTGGCATCGGGCCTGCCGGAGCGTGGTGGTTTGGTCCGTCAGGACAAAGCCACCACGCGAAGGGGCGGGGGCCCATGTATCGCTCAGAGCCCCGCAACACAAAGAATTAGAGAGGAAACGCCATTGGCTAGCCAGGACTGGGTGGACAAGGACTTCTACAAGATCCTTGGTGTCGCCAAGGACGCTTCCGACGCCGACATCAAGAAGGCCTACCGCAAGCTTGCCCGGCAGCACCACCCGGACAGGAATGCCGGCAATGTCGCGTCGGAGAAGAAGTTCAAGGACATCTCCGAGGCCTATTCCGTGCTCTCGGATCCCGATGAGCGCCAGCAGTACGATGCCATCCGGGCCATGGGTGGCGGCGCACGCTTTGCCCCCGGCGGAAGCGGCGGCGCCGCCGGCGGAGCTGGCTTCGAGGACCTCTTCGGCGGACTCTTCACCGGCGGCGGGGGGCGCCATTCCGGCGGCTACAGCACAGCCGGCGGCATTCCGCCCGAATTCGCCGACCTGTTCGGCGGCGGCGGGTTCGGCGGCGGAGG
>JBKPBZ010000032.1:0-9737 GCA_046727115.1 Actinomycetota bacterium
GTCTCAAACGCCGCGTTCACCGCCTCCTTGGCCACCATCGCCACCGGCTTGGATTTGGAGGCAATCACCTCGGCAGCCTTCAGCGCCTCCTCAACCACGTCCGCGGCCGGGACCACACGGGACACCAGGCCCGCGCGTTCGGCCTCCTCGGCGTCCATGAAGCGCCCGGTCAGGATCATGTCCATCGCCTTGGATTTGCCCACGGCGCGGGTCAGCCGCTGTGAGCCGCCCATGCCCGGGAGCACACCGAGGTTGATCTCCGGCTGGCCGAACTTGGCGTTGTCCCCGGCGATGATGAAATCGCACATCATCGCCAGCTCGCAGCCGCCGCCCAGCGCGAAGCCGGACACGGCCGCCACGACGGGGATGCGGAGCCTGGTGAAGTCCTCCCAGCCCCGGAACCAGTCCGCCGCGTACATGTCCATGTAGCCCTTGGACTGCATTTCCTTGATGTCCGCGCCGGCGGCGAAGGCCTTCGCCGAACCGGTCACCACCACGGCACCGACCGCCGGGTCCGCGTCCATCCCGGTAACGGCCCTCACCAGCTCCTCCATCGTGGCTTTGTTCAGGGCATTGAGGGCTTCGGGCCGGTTGAGCGTCACGAGGCCCACGCGGCCGCGGCGCTCGACCAGGATGTTCGCGTACTGTTCCGTCATGAGTGGTCCCCTTAGATGGTGCTCGTCTGGATTTTGCGTCGGTCCGGGGCTAATGCCCGGCCGTGCCGGATGCTGATTTGCCTGCTTCCGACTTTTCACGGATGTCGGTGATGATGCCGGAGAAGTCCCGGCCGGCACCGCCTTCCGCGGCAAAGGTATCGTAAATTTCGGATGCGAGGGGGCCGAGGCGGGCCGCGACCCCGGTGCTCTGGAGCGCGTTGAGGGCCAGCTTGAGGTCCTTGGCCATGAGCGCCCCGGCGAAGCCGGGCTGGTAGTCCCGGTTGGCGGGGCTGGTCGGGACCGGCCCGGGCACGGGGCAATTGGTGGTCAGCGCCCAGCACTGTCCCGAGGCGGCGGAGGCGACGTCGAACAGTGCCTGGTGGGTCAGTCCGAGCTTCTCGCCCAGCACAAAGGCCTCACTGACGGCGATCATCGAAACGCCCAGGATCATGTTGTTGCAGATCTTGGCCGCCTGGCCGGCACCGTGGGCGCCGGTGTGCACCACCCGCTTGCCCATGACTTCCAGCAGCGGTTTGACGGCCTCGAAGTCCTCCGGGAGGGCACCGACCATAAAGGTGAGCGTGCCGGCCTCGGCCCCCACCACGCCTCCGGACACGGGGGCGTCGACAGCACGGTGACCGGCCGCCACCGCGAGTTCGGCGGCCTCGCGGGCCTCGTCGACATTGATCGTGGAACAGTCCAGGAACATGGTGCCCGGGGCGGCCAGTTCAAGCAGACCCGGCTCGCCGCCGGCGCCGCGGTAGGCGTCGAGGAGATGCTTGCCGCTGGGCAGCATGGTCAGCACGACGGCGGCGCCCGCCGCCGCTTCGGCGGCCGTCCCGGCAGTGGGAATGCCGTGCTCCCGGGCGGCGTCCAGGGCCGCCGGCACCACGTCGAAGCCGGTCACCCGGTAGCCGGCCTTGACCAGGTTGACGGCCATCGGGCCGCCCATGTGCCCCAGGCCCAGGAAGGCGATGGTGCCGGTAACAGGGGCTCCAGCTTCAGACATTGTTCTTCTCCTTGTTCTTTTCCCGCGGAGACAGCTTCAGTTCCCGCCCGCCCAGCGGGGCGAAGTAGGCCGCGACATCCTCCGGGGTGACTTCCGCGAGAGTGGCCGGCTTCCAGTGGGGATTGCGGTCCTTGTCCACCACCTGGGCACGGATCCCTTCGCGGAAGTCCGGTCCGGCGAGGAAGCGCAAACCCACCCGGTACTCCTGCTCAAGGGCCTGCTCCAGGCTCAGTCCGCGGACGCGGCGCAGGGACTCCAGTGCCACCTTCACCGCCGTCGGCGACTTGGCCTCGATGGTGTCCGCGGCGCCGGCGGCCTCCCCGCCCACCGTGCGCAGCCGGCGCAGGATCTCCTCGGCGTCGTCGCTGGAGTAGCAGGCGTCAATCCATTCCTGCTGCGCGGCGAGGACTGCCTGCGGAGCCGGTTCGGCGAAACGGGCGACGGCCGCCTCCGCCGCCTCCGTCTCGAGCTCCGCCGCCAGTGCAGCCAGGCCGGCGGAGGGCACGAAGTGGTCGGCGAGGCCCAGGAACAGCGCATCCGCGCCGCTCAGGTGGGCGCCGGTCAGGGCGGAGTGGGTGCCGGTCTCCCCCGGCGAGCCGGAGAGCAGCAGGGTGCCGCCGACGTCGGGCACGAACCCGATGGTCGTTTCGGGCATGCCCGTGCGGGTGCGTTCGGTGACGATCCGCACGGAGCCGTGGGCCGAGATCCCCACGCCGCCGCCCAGGACCAGCCCGTCCATGAATGCCACGTACGGCTTGGGGTATTCAGCGATGAGCAGGTTCAGCCGGTACTCGTCGGCCCAGAAGTCCGCGGTGGCGTCCCCGCCGTCGAGCATGTCCCGGTAGATGGCGACGATGTCGCCGCCGGCGCAGAGCCCGCGGTCGCCGGCGCCGCGGACCAGCACCGTGGCGATGGCGTCGTCATCGGCCCAGAGCGTGAGCTGTTCGAGTATGGCGGCGGCCATCCCGGCTGTCAGGGCGTTGACGGCCGTGGGCCGGTTGAGGGTCACGACACCCAGGCGGCCGCGCCGTTCAAACAAGACTTCCGCTGCTTCCCCGGACAAGCGTTCGCCGGCCGCTGCTCCGCCGTCCGCTTCCCGCGCAGCCTCCGCCCCCATCAGCTGCCTTCCGGCATGACGAAGCTGCTGCCGGAACGGATGCCGGAAGGCCAGCGGCTCGTGACCGTCTTGGTCTTCGTGTAGAACCGGAACGCGTCGGCCCCGTGCTGGTTGAGGTCGCCGAATCCGGACGCCTTCCAGCCGCCGAAGGTGTAGTACGCGATCGGCACGGGGATGGGGACGTTGATGCCCACCATGCCCACCTGGACCCGGCTGGCGAAGTCGCGGGCGGCATCGCCGTCGCGGGTGAAGATGGCCACGCCGTTGCCGAACTCGTGTTCGCTGCAGAGCCGAAGGGCTTCGTCGTAGTCCTCGGCGCGGAGCACGCTCAGGACCGGACCGAAGATCTCCTCTTTGTAGATCTTCATGTCCTTCGTGACGTTGTCGAACAGCGTGGGACCGACCCAGAAGCCGCCGTCGTAGCCTTCCACCGTCAGCCCGCGGCCGTCGGTGACGAGGCTGGCGCCTTCCTCGACGCCGGAGGCGATGTAGCCTTCGATCCGCTCCTTCGCGGAGGCCGCCACCACCGGGCCGAAGTCGGAATCCTCGGCGAGGCTGTGGCCCACCTTGAGGCCGGCGATCCGTGCCTGCAGCTTCTCCACCAGCACATCCGCGGTCTTCCGGCCGACCGGAACGGCCACCGAGATCGCCATGCAGCGCTCACCGGCCGAGCCGAAGCCTGCCCCGATGAGGGCGTCCGCGGCCATGTCGAGGTCGGCGTCCGGCATGATCACCATGTGGTTCTTGGCGCCGCCGAAGCACTGGGCGCGCTTGCCGTTGGCTGCGGCCGTGGCGTAGATGTACTGGGCAATCGGCGTGGAGCCGACGAACCCGATGGCCTGGACCCGGGGATCCTCCAGCAGCGCATCCACGGCCTCCTTGTCCCCGTTGACCACGTTGAAGACGCCGTCGGGGAGGCCCGCCTCGGTGAAGAGCTCGGCCAGGCGCAGCGGCACGGAGGGGTCACGTTCGGAGGGCTTGAGGATGAAGGCGTTGCCTGCGGCGAGGGCCGGGCCGGACTTCCAGAGCGGGATCATGGCCGGGAAGTTGAATGGCGTGATGCCGGCAACGACGCCGAGGGGCTGCCGCATCGAGTGCACGTCGACGCCGGTGCCGGCGTTGTCCGAGAACTCGCCCTTGAGCAGATGCGGGGCACCCGCGGAAAACTCGACCACTTCGATGCCGCGCTGGATGTCACCTTTGGCATCGAGGAAGGTCTTGCCGTGCTCGGAGGAGAGCAGGGTGGCGAGCTCGTCCATGTGCTCGTTGACCAGGTCCACGAACTTGAGCAGGATCCGGCCGCGTCGCTGCGGATTCATCGCGGCCCATTCCACCTGACCCTTTTCCGCGCTGGCAATCACATTGCGCACTTCCTCTGCGCTGGCCAGCGGCAGCCGGGCCTGGACCTCGCCGGTGCAGGGATCAAACACATCGCTGAACCGGCCGGAGGTGCCGTCCACCCGCTGCCCGTCAATGTAATGGGATAGTTCTCGAACCATGACCGAATGCTCCTTTGCATGTGACCTAGATCATCTCTGCAGCCGAATATACTCGGACTTCCTACTAATTTCCAGAGGCCGTGAGCCGCCGGCTGCTTCGTCCGGGGGCCAAGTTCGGTAAGTTAGGGACTGTGAAGATAGCTACCTGGAATGTGAACTCGCTCCGCGCCCGCGCCGACCGCGTGGAGGCCTGGCTCCAGCGCACGGACTGTGACGTCCTGGCCATCCAGGAAACCAAATGCAAGGACGAGAACTTCCCCTGGGAGCTCTTCGAGAGCATGGGCTACGAGGTGGCGCACTTCGGCCTGAGCCAGTGGAACGGCGTCGCGATCGCCTCCCGCGTGGGGATCGACAACGTCGAACGCACCTTCCTGGACCAGCCAGTATTCGGCAAGAGCGGCAAGGACGCCGTGCAGGAGGCCCGCGCCATCGGCGCCACGTGCGGCGGCATCCGGGTCTGGAGCCTCTACGTTCCCAACGGCCGCGCCCTCGACGACGAGCACATGCCCTACAAGCTCAACTGGCTGGACATCCTGAAAACCCACGCCGGCACCTGGGTCAAGGACGACCCCCAGGCGCAGATCGCGCTGATGGGCGATTTCAATATCGCGCCGCAGGACGACGACGTCTGGGACATCGACTTCTTCCGCGCCAACGCCATGACGCACGTCAGCGAGCCCGAGCGGGCCGCCTTCCACGCCTTTGAGGAGGCCGGGTTCCAGGACGTGGTCCGCCCGCACACCCCGGGACCTGGCGTCTACACCTATTGGGACTACACACAGCTCCGCTTCCCGAAAAAAGAGGGAATGCGGATCGACTTCATCCTTGCCTCCCCGGCCCTGGCGGCACGGGTCACCGGTGCGATGATCGACCGCGAGGAGCGCAAGGGCAAAGGCGCCTCGGACCATGCCCCGGTGCTTGCGGAACTGGCGGACTAATGGCTGCCGCCCAGGAAGCGTCGTGATCTCATGACGGGGAATATTTACCACGGACAGGCCGGGCTGCCGTTCTCTTCCGCGCTCCGGATCTACGAGCCCCTCGAGGCGTTCCCCGAGAAGCAGCAGGAAACCCTGCGGGCCGCCGGCGTCGGCCAGGCGTCCCGCGCCGCCGTGGAGAATGCCGAGCTCCTGGCCTCCCTGGGCCGCATCACCCGGTCCGACGGGGACCCGTTTCCCACCGGCCGGACGGACCTTGTGCGCGTTGTCCAGGCCCCGGCACGGCGGGCGCCGTCCGGCTCAGCGCACGACGCCGAGTCCGGCGCCGCCGCCGCCCCGCAGGCCGAGCGGCTGCTGTACTGCCCCAGCCAGATGGTCCTCCGCGCCGGGCTGGCCGCCAATGCCCTGATGGAAGGCATCCACGGGCCCCTGGCCCAGCTCCTGATCCCGGAAGAACAGCGGGACAAGCATCAGGAACGCATCGATGAGGTGCGGGCCCACGATGGCCTGAGCCGGGTCCACACCCGGGCGTCCACCTGGGGCATTCCCTTCAGCTGGTTCTGCCTCTTCCAGGAATCGGATCCCACCGACGTCGTCGAATCCGAGGGTCACATTGTGACGGTCCGCATCCGTGCTGGCATCGGCAAGGCGCTGGAGCGCGTGAGCTACGCGGTGGCGCACCTGGCCCTCGCCGCACCCGATCTCGACATGCTCGAGGACCTGACCCAGCTCACGGAATGGCTTGAGCTCTTCCACCCGGATTCGGTGGTCGAACTCGATTACGGCGGCGTGGCAGACAAGGTTTACCCCGACGATTCGCCGCTGGACGTGCGCCTCGGCATCGAGTGCCTGGCGGAGGGCGACATGACCGGCGCCGCCGCGGCCTACCGCCGGCTGGCCTCGCGCTGGGTGCCGATCCGCCAACTGGCCCGCGCTTCCTGAGCCAGGCCGGCCGCAATCCGGGCCGGGGCGGGACCGCCGACGCGACCGAACGCGCTAGCGGAGCCGGGCGGACGCCCGCACCGGTGGCGCCGTCGTCGTCCGCACAATCAGCCGGTGCGGCGCCACGGCGGACTGCACGGCCCCGGCAATTCCGTCGAGCTCGTCCAGCAGCATCTTGGTGCCGAGTTCGGCTTGCAGGTCCGGCCGCTGCCCGACCGTGGTCAGCCCCATGGCTTCGGCGAAGTCGTGGTCGTCGATGCCGATGACCGACAAGTCCTCCGGGACGCGCACACCGGCTTTGTTGGCCTCGAAGATGACGCCCATGGCCATCTCGTCCGAGGCGCAGAAGATTGCTGTGGGCTTGGGCCCGTCGGTGGCCCAGAGCTTCCGGAACGCCTCCTGGCCGCTGCGGACGGTGAAGTCCCCCCACACGTCCCATTCGGCCCGGGCAGGCAGCCGGGCCTCGCGCATGATGTCGTGGAACGCCTGGATCCGGACCCTGGGGACGTCGAAGTTGAGGTCGGTTTCGTCATCACCGTGCAGGAGCGCGATGTCGGTGTGGCCCAGCCCGATCAGGTGGCGGACCGCGGTGGCGGCGGCGGCGTAGTCGTCAATGCCAATGTAGGGGCATTCCTCGACGTGGCCGCCCACCACCACCAGCGGGATATCGATCTTCTGGAGATGCTCGATTTCCTCGTGGGTGAGTGCCATACAGAGGACCAGCAGGGCGTCTATCTGCTTATAGACCATGGTCTTGCTGAAAAGCCGCTCACGGTTGCTGCCGTGGCCGCCGAGGTTGAACAGGGAAAGGTTGTACTGGCGGGAGTGCAGTTCCCGGTCCGCGCCCTCGATGGCCTTGGAGAAGAACCAGCGGCTGACGAACGGGGCCAGGACGCCGATGGTTTTGGTCCGGCCCGTCGCCAGGCCCGACGCCGAGGACGAGGCGACGTAGCCCAAGGATTCGGCGATACCCAGGATTTTCTCCCGCGTCGCCGGGGAAACGCGGGGCAGTCCGCGGACGGCCCGGGATACGGTGGCCGTGGATACGCCGGCAGCGGCGGCAACATCCTCAATGCTGACGCCGGAGTGGCCGCCGCGTTGCGCCCTCTCTGTCCGTGCCACCTTTTGTCCCCTTGTTGACGGTCCGCGGAAGCCTGTCGGCTGCCCGCAGACGTGCTGCGCCCGCCTCCCCCGCGGCAGATGAATAGTCCTGGCCCCCGGCTGCCTAGCGGCGCCGGCTGGCCGTCCGTTCCGGCAAACGCCGGCGGAGCCGGATCATCCCGTAGAGGGCCAGGAGCATGGCCAGCAGTCCCAGTGCCCAGAAGAGGGCCGGCTGGGCGGTCACCTCCATCCAGACGGTGACCACCAGCAGCACGACGGTCCAGAAGCCGAGGAACCCGATGATGATGTCGAAGTCCTCGCCGGAGCGCACCTTTCGACGCGTTGCCGGCACGTGGCCCAGATTCTGCTCGTCAGTCATGACGCGACCTTCACTGGACGCCATCCTCACTTGACCGCGCCGGCGGTGAGGCCCGCGACGATCTTACGCTGGAACACCAGGACCAGGATGACCAAAGGAATGGTCACGATGGTGCCCGCCGCCATGATCGCGGTGTACGGGATCTGGTTGGGCTGCGCACCGGCGAAGCTGGCAATGGCCACGGTGACCGGCTGCGTTGCGTCGGACGAGAGCTGGCTGGCGATCAGGAATTCATTCCACGAGGAGATGAACGCCAGGATGGCGGTCGTGAAGATGGCCGGGGCGGCCAGCGGCATGATCACCTTCCGGAAGGCCTGTCCCTGCGTGCAGCCGTCCACCCGAGCCGATTCCTCCAGCTCCCAGGGCATCTCCCGGAAGAAGGAGGTCATGGTGTAGACGGTCAGCGGCAGCACGAACGAGATGTTCGGGATGATCAGGGCCTGGTAGGTACCCATCCAGCCGATGTTCGTGAAGAGCTGGAACAGCGGAGTGATGAGGGCGACGCCCGGGAACATGGAAGCCCCCAGGATGAAGCCCAGGACGAGGTACTTGAACTTGAAGTTCAAGCGGGCCAGGGCGTAGGCGGCAAACACGCCGATCACCAGCGAAACAATGGTGACGACGGCACCGATGAACAAGCTGTTGAGCAGTGCCTGGCCGAAGTGGTTGCCGAAGGACGTGTCGAACGCCGTCTTGAAGTTGTCCAGCGTCACGTGGGTCGGCAGGATCGAGGTGTCGTAGGTGTAGCCGACGTCGCGGAACGCCGTCACCACCATCCAGTAAGCCGGAGCCAGGCACCAGAAGAGGATCACGACCGCGCTGATGTACGTGCGGCTCTGGGCCCACTTCTCGCGGTTCTGCGCGACCTTCCGCCCCCGGTCCTGTTCTGCGCGCAGCTCGGTGGCGGCGCTCGTCGCGGCGGTCATTTCTTCCCCTTACCTGCGCCGGTCTGCTGCTCCACCACGTTCGCTCCGAGGAAGCGCACGAAGATGAAAGCCACCAGAAAGATGATGATGAACGTGATGGTGGACAAAGCCGCCGCCGCGTTGAAGCCCTGCCTGATCTGGTTGATCACCAGGATGGAGAGCGTTGTGGTGTTGTTCGCTCCGCCCGTCAGGATGTACGGGAGGTCGAACATGCGCAGTGCGTCCAGGGTGCGGAACAAGATGGCCACCATGAGCGCCGGCTTCACCAGCGGGAGGGTGATCATGCGGAACCGCTGCCAGGCTGAGGCGCCGTCGACCTTGGCCGCCTCGTATACCTCCGCGGGAATCATCTGCAGGCCGGCAAGGATCAACAGCGCCATGAACGGTGTGGTCTTCCAGACGTCCGCGATGATCACGGCCCATCTGGCCGGCCATTCGCTTCCGGTCCACAGGACGGTGGTGTTGAAGAGTTTGTTGCCGATGCCTTCGAAGGCGAAGATGAACAGCCACAGCTTGGCCGTAACGGCGGTGGGGATGGCCCACGGCACCAGGACGGCGGCGCGGACCAGGCTGCGGCCCTTGAAGGCACGTGCCATGATGACGGCCATCCAGAAGCCGAGCACCGTCTCCAGTGTCACTGTGACGATGGTGAAGAAGAACGTGGTGCCGGTGGCGGACCAGAACTGCGCGCCCAGTGTGCCGGGCGGGCAGTCCACGGTTCCGCCGCCCGGAGCCGGGCATTGCTGGAAGATCCAGTTGTAGTAGTTCGAGAAGCCGGCCGGGCCACCTTCAGTGAAGAGACCCGTGGCGGGGTCCAGACCGGCATCCTTCTGGAATGACATCACAATGGCGGTGATGATCGGGTAAACGATCACCACTGACAATGCGAGGATTGTCGGCGCCAGCAGCCATGCTGCCCAGCGCCCCTGCGTCGCGATGCGGTTATCCTCCCCGACACCCTTGGGTGCGTGGTGGATCGGTGCCCCGCCCGACGCCGGTGCCTTGACCGACGTCGGGCCTACTTCAGTTGCCATGATGGACCTACTGTCCCGCGCTAGCGGACTCGATGGACTTCTGCATGTCAGACAGTGCTGCGTCTACGGTCTTCTCGCCCTTGATGGCCGAGTACGCGTTTTCCTGGATGGCCTTGGTGACGGCCGGGTAGAACGGGGT
>JBKPBZ010000033.1:0-4181 GCA_046727115.1 Actinomycetota bacterium
CCGCCCAGCACCACAGCCAGGCCGGCACGGGCTGCAATATCGATTCCCGAACCGGTGGCCAGCACGAATACCGGTGTGGCCGAATCGTTCCGCGGCCGGGCAGTAATGGGCGCGGCTCCGGACAGGTAAGCAAGCAGTTGGGCCAGCTGGTCTTCAAACCGCTCCGCGTCCTGTTTCCCGGCGCGCAGCGCATTCCGGACTGCCGGGGTGAAACCGACAGACCGGCCAACGCCCAAGTCGATCCGCGCGGGATGCAGAGCCTCCAGCGTGGCCGCCTGTTCGGCCACCACGAGTGGTTGGTGGTTGGGAAGCATGATGCCTCCTGAACCGACCCGGATGGAGTGCGTCCGGGCAGCAACGGCGGCCATCAGCACGGCCGGAACGGAACCGGCAATGCCCGGCACCGCGTGGTGCTCTGCGACCCAGAAGCGGTGGTAACCCCATTCCTCGGCCCGCTGGGCCCGTTCCAGCACCCGGTTCAGGGCGTCCGCAGCAGGAAACCCGCCCCGGGCGTTGGCACGGTCGAGAATGGAAATCCGGGGAAGGGGAAGGGCCATACTGCTGGAACCACTCCGGGCGCGGAAGAATTCCGCTCCGGAACGCGGGTACGGAGTCTGGGTCCGACACTACCCGGCGCACCTCCCGCCTGACTGAGTAGATTCCTAACGGAGCGGATCTGGGCAAGGAGCCCCGCGGCTGAGGGCAGGTTCGCCTCCACGTGGCCGCCTTTACACGTGGTCGAGCAGATGATCGCGCGGTGGGGTCCGGCTCGCAGGAGTGCGCCTTTCGTGGGTGATGACAGTGGCGGCCAGGGCGATGGTGAGGCCCATGACGGTCTCGAGGGCGCGCTCAGTCAGGAGGGTGCCGATCGAGGCTGGCAGCATGAGATCGCCGAGCAGAAGGGCCATCGGGGTGAAGAAGACCAGGCCGAGGCTGTAGTTGCGCCCGGTCGTCAGCTCGGTGCACGCCTGGAGCACGGCGATCACGATGATCGCGGCATAGCTGCTGGGGTGGGCGGCCAGGACGAGGGCTGCGACGCCGAGGCCGGCGGCGGTGCCGATCACCCGCTGGGCAGCGCGCGTGAGGCGGGCGTGCAGGTCGGGTGCCGACATGGGGACGGATGCCGTGACGAAGGTCCAGTAGGGGTGGCCGATGCCGCTGGTCGCGACGGCGAGGCCGGCGGCGGCGATACCGAGCAGATAGCGGGCGGCGTGGCGGCCCACCGGGTCGGACGGGCGTAGGCCGCGCCACGACAGCCGAGTCCGCACCGGCTCGCCGCCGTCGCGGGCGGTGCGACCCGGGAGGGCGAGCAGCAGCGCGAAGACGGCCGCGCCAGCCGCAGCGAGGGCGGCTGCGGGCACCGTGCTCAGCGCGATCGGGACCGTGGCCGAGGCTGTGAGGGCGAAGACCGGGTTGAGAGCTCCGGCCGGATGCCACCGGCCCAGCTCGGCTAGCACTACCGCGACGCCGGCCCAGGCGGCCGCGACCGGGACGAGCAGCCAGAGCCGGAACGGGACGGTCGCCACTAGGGCGCCGACGACGACGCCGACCACCAGCACCACGCCCGCCTGCGCCTGCATGGCTAGGCGTACCCGAGCCGGCTCGTGTCGGCCGTACAGGGCGGTGAAGGCACCGATCGCCGCATACAGCAGCAGGTCGCCGCCACCGGACGCCAAGCAAGCCACCAGCGGCACGAACATCGCCAGGCTTGCGCGCAGGGCGGCCCAATGGGCGCCGGCATGCGGGCCCAGGTCGAAGACTGCCGCCCACCAGGACCGCGTGAGGGTGGCCTGCGTCATTTTAACCTTCCGAGGTGGTACAGGAATGAAGTACCTCAAGGTTACTACACCTATGAACTACAATTGTGGTTGACCGAGGCGACCGCCCCGGGGGCGCGGAGGAACCGGATGGATCAGGACGCAGAGGGCCTGCCCGCTCATGGCGACGTCGTGGACCGGATGCAGCGTGAGTGGGCCCGGCTGCGCCCGGACCTGAGCTTCACCAGCCTCGGGGTGATCCACCGCGTGCTGCGCGCTTCCCGCCTCATCCTCGAAGCCAGCGACGCCTTCCTCGCCGACTACGGGCTCACCCGCGGCGAGCTGGACGTGCTTTCCGCGCTGCGCCGTACGGGCGAACCTCTGAGCCCAACGACGCTGGCCCAGACGCTGCTTGCCCCGCGCTCCGCGATCACCATGCGGCTGAACGCCCTCCAGGCTCGGGGACTGCTGAGCCGGACGGCCAACCCGGCCGACGGCCGCTCGTCCCTGCTCGTCCTCACCGACACTGGCGCCGCGCTCGTGGACGAGGTGATTCCCGCCCAGCTCGCCCTCGAAGACGCCCTACTCGCCGAAGCCCCGGCCTGGGCCATCGAGGGCTTGGTCGATCCCCTGCGGGCACTGACCTCCGTGTGGGAGCAAGGACGCGGCCACCAAGCCGGGTCCAGCAAGGACCGGCGGAACGGCGCGTTCGAGCCCTCCGGATGAGCCGCAGCAGCGCGCGCTTCGGGTGAGCATCAGCCGACGCGCTACCGGGTTCCGCGTGGTAGACCACCAACGGCGCTCTGCTCCAACCTGAGGACGAAGAACTACCGCGCGATGTGTCCTGTCGCCTGAGTCCACCCGTGTCTAGTCCGCGGCCGCTGCACCGGTCTGATCGGCGTCCAGACGGCCGAGAACGGCGAACCCAAGCCCTTGCCCGCTTCAACGATCCTCTCGGTGGACCAGCCGTAGGCGTGTCCGCTCATGCCGCATTCCGCGCTCCATGTACTTGCCGAACTGCGGCACGATGGCCAGGGCCAGGATGGCGACGATGGCCATGGCGGGCCATGGTTTCAATCATGGAGAAGCCGCGTTCCTTGCGGTCCTGCTCCGGGGTCTTCAGGAGCCGGGCGCGGGCTGCGTGCGGGTTCAGGTAGCGAAGTGCTGTCTTCACGGTGGCCCCTTTCGGGGGGACGATCGGTGTGTGACGGGTGGTACGGCGTTGTTGCCGGTGAACATGCGTAGATTTGCCCGGACGGCTGCCCGCCGGTTGGCCCCGCGCCCGTGTCACTCCGTGCGGAAGCCTTCGCCGCGGAACATGCGTAGACCTGGCCCTGAAGGCGCCGTGGACATCCCGTCACCGTTTCCAGGGCTGTCATCGATGGGGGAAATAGTCCTTCAGAAGATGTCGGGCGGCCGAGGCCCCGTCCCCCTCGCGGACAAGCGTTGGCGTATGGAAAGTGGAGGGATGGGGGCGTAATATCCCTTCCCCGGGCCTCAGCCACGCGCCCGGCGGGTACACCCCAATCCACCTAACGGAGAAAGTGTGGGACCTACGATGAGCAAGCAACAGCAAACCGGGCATCAACGTGATCTCAGCAGTCAGCTGAAGGATTTCATCGCCTCCTGGAAGCTGTCCGAATCGGACGATGTAAAGCTTGCTCCCGAGGAATTGTCTGACCTGGTGTTTTTCGTCGCGAAGCACGAGGAGCAGCAACCTCGGAGGAACCCGAACGACGAGATGTACTACTACGTCATTAGCCGGTGGTACGTCCCGGAAACGAACAGGTTGCACGAAAACCGCAACTACCCGAACAAGGATTCCCACAGGTACTGCACATATTCGAAGGGCAAGGGCGACAAGGATTGGGTAAGGGAGTCGTGTTACTAGCCAACCTGTAGAGGGAGTTGCCTAACCGAACCTGTGGCAATTGAAGGCTCCATCGGTCGCGCCCGGGAGATCATCAGGCTCCATTCCGCGTCGGTTCCCGTGCCGGCCGAAGAAACAGAACAAGCCCGCTTTTGCGGGAGGCGGGCTTGTTCGTTGAGGGAACCGCTCAGCACGCGATCCGGATGTCAAAGCAGGGGAAAGGACACCTCTCGGCTACTGGAGACCGGTGTCCCGAACAAGCATCCGGGCGGTCTTGACGGCGTTCACCGCCCAAGTCCAGACTTGCGGCTACCCGCCATCGCATCACCTGTAGGGAATTTCAGTGTCGAGGTCGGTGCCCGACCGGACTGCCATGATTGGAGCAGGCATGTCAGAGCCTTTCGGTCCACAGACAGAATCAGAGCTGCTGGCACAGACGGAGATGGTGTTCGAACCCAAGGATCTCGATCTCCTCAGTCCGGCACCGCACGGCCCCCGGGGTGGAAGCAGGTTTTGGGCTGGTTCGGCGCCGATCCGAACGCCAACGCGACCGC
>JBKPBZ010000034.1:0-3398 GCA_046727115.1 Actinomycetota bacterium
GGACCCGGCCCTCGCCGTCGTCGAAGTCTGGTTCACACCGGACGCCGCCGCCGCCGCGCAAACCCTGCGGAACATGGGCGCCCGGCTGCGCCCGGCCCCGGACGCTGACGAAACCGCGGATTTCACGGCGAAGAACGGCGGGGTGCTGATGGTGCGCCCGGCCAGCGGCGCCGCCCGGTCCGGCCTGGGCTTTGAATACACCGGCGACCTCGCCGCCTTGCGGGACCGTCTGGCGGCCGCGGGCCACCAGGTCAGCCTGACGGAAGAGGCCTTCGGGCGGACCCTGCACGTGGCCAACCCCGACGCCGCCGATTTGCCGGAGAACCCCAACGGGGCGATGCTCTGGATCTCGCATAAGCCGGAAGGCGCCTGAGGCTGTTCCTCCGGTGCGCATGCGCGGAGCATGGGCAGTCGGATCATGGGCAGTTAAGGTGGCTCCATGAGGGACAGGAGGCTGCTGATCATGTGCGGGACGACAGGGTTCAATGACGCCCTCGACCACTACGAGACGGAAGGCTGACGCCGTGCGGAAACTGATCTACGGCATGAATCTGACCTTGGACGGCTACATCGCCGCGGCCGGCGACGACATCGGCTGGAGCGGGCCGAGCGACGAACTGTTCCAGTGGTGGCTCGACCAGGAGCAGGCCAGCAGCCTTTCGCTGTACGGCCGCAAGCTCTGGGAGACAATGAGCTCCTACTGGCCCACCGGCGACCAACAGCCCAACGCCACCCCGGCAGAGATCGAATTCGCGCGGAACTGGCGGGACACGCCGAAGGTGGTGTTCTCCTCGACGATCGACAAGGTCGACTGGAACACCCGGCTGGTCACCGGCGACGCGATCGCCGAGATCACCCGGCTCAAGGCCGGGGACGGCGGCCCGATGAGTATCGGCGGCGCAACGCTCGCCGCGGCGGCCATGCGGGCCGGGCTGATCGACGAATATGCGCTAGCCACCCATCCGGTCCTGGTGGGCGGCGGCACTCCGTTCTTCACCTCGCTGGACAGCTGGGTCAACCTCAACCTGGTGGAGACGCGGACGTTTCCCGGCGGCGTGGTCGTGACCCGGTACGAGACGAGGCGCTGAGGGCGATTCCTCCGCGCGGTCGGGGAACTACTTCACCACCAGCAACCCCACATCGACGGGCGGCAGATCCGGGATCAGTCCTCCAGCGCCCCGTTGCAGAGCCGGTTCACAACTTCGGTGAGCATGGTTAGCCCGGCCACGATGTCCTCGTCCGTGGTGTACTCGTGCTCGTTGTGGGAGATCCCGTCCACGCTGGGCACGAACAGCATCACCGTCGGGACCAGGTCCTTCATGTTGGTCGAATCGTGCCCGGCCAGGGTCATGACCGGCTTGTTCGCCAGGCCCAGGTCCGCCGCCACCTTGGCCGCGAGCTCGACGCCCTCCGGCTGGTAGGGGGTCACGGGCCAGGTGTGGGCGTGGTTGCGCTCAACCGTGACGTTCGCCAGCTTCTCGATCCCGGCGATCCGCTCGTCCAGCAGGGCGTCCGCCTCGGCCAGGACGGCTTCATCGGCGCTGCGCAGGTCCAGCAGCAGGCTCACCCGGGAGGGCACCACCACGGGCGAGTTGGGGTAGACGTTCAGTTGCCCCACGGAGGTGTGCAGCACGCCGGGGAAGGTGTCGGCGAGTTCCCGGGCGGCGACCACCATCATGGACGCGCCCAGCAGTGCGTCCTTCCGGTCGGCGATCACGGTGGACCCGGTGTGGGCCTGCTCGCCGTGGACCACGAACTCGTATTTGTTGGCCGCCCAGTTGGAGTT
This sequence comes from Actinomycetota bacterium, assembly GCA_046727115.1. Taxonomy (GTDB): domain Bacteria; phylum Actinomycetota; class Actinomycetes; order Actinomycetales; family Micrococcaceae; genus Arthrobacter. The sequence goes on from JBKPBZ010000034.1 coordinate 1,787, forward strand.
CACCAGGCCGATGGTGATGCCTTCGCGTTCCATGCTCCGGCCCTGCTCAATGTGGATCTCGGCGCAGTACGCGGCCTCGGGGCCCTCGTAGCTGCCCCGGCAGCCGATGGCGTCCAGGGCCTCCCGGACCGAAACTCCGGCCGCGTCCGTGGTGGCCAGCGCGGTCTCGAGCTCGAGCTTTCCGGTGTAGACGGAGGAGCCCATCATGGACGGCTTGAACCGCGAGCCCTCCTCGTTGAACCAGTTGACCACGGCGATGTTGAACCGGGGCTGCCCGGCGGCTCCGGCCGCGGCCCACTGCTCCACGAGCCGGAAGGCCGCGTGGGCTGCGGCGAGCACGCCGTACGCGCCGTCGTAGCGTCCCGCCGTCGGCTGGGAATCCATGTGGGATCCCACCACCACGAAGGGGGCACCCGGCACAGCCTCATACAGGCCCCACTGGTTGCCCGCCCGGTCGAACCGTACGGTGAAGCCCTTGGCCTCCAGCAGGCCCGTGAGCCATTGCCGCTGCTGGCCGTCCGGCACGCTGGCGGCCTGGCGTTCCACGCCGCCGTTCTCAGTCGCGCCGAATTCGCTCATGATGTGGAAGTCCCGCACGAAAGCGGCGTCGCGGGTGCTGAAAGTGGTCTGAGTAGTCACGGTGTTCCCCTATGAACGATTGGTAGCTGTGCTGAAGAATGGACCGGCTGCGGCCGAATCGGCCGTTACCGGGGACGTGAGGCCGGCGGTGCGGAACGTGAAGCTCCCGCCGACGGCGGTGGCCAGCACCTCGAGTTCGGCGAAGCTGCCCGCGGTGAGCGGGGACCCGGACAGAACGGTGAAGTCGGCCAGCTTCCCGGTGACCAGTGAGCCTTTGATGCCGGACGTGCCGGTGGCTGCGGCGGCTCCGGTGGTGTACGCCGCCAGGGCCTGAAACGGGCTCAGCCGCTCGTCCGGGTTCCCGAAAACGGCACCGGAGGCGGTGCGCCGGTCCACGAAGGCCTGCATCCCACGGAGCACGTTTCCGTCCGCCACGGGGCGGTCGGAGCTGCCGGCGAGCGTCACGCCCGCGGCCAGGAACGACGCCGCCCGGTAGGCCCAGCCGAGCCGTTCCGGACCGAGGGACAGCGTCATGCCGTCCCCGCCGTCGGAGAAGAAGCTGGCCTGCGGGGTGACGGCGATGTCCGCGGCGGCCAGCCGTTGAAGCTGTTCCGGCCGGGTCATCGAGGCGTGTTCGATCCTGTTGGGCAGGGCCCGGGGGCCGTATTTCGCGGCGCAGCCGGTGATGATGTCGATCGCGAGGTCCACGGCGCGGTCGCCGATGGCGTGCGCCGCGATCGACCAGCCGGCCGCGTAGGCGGCCTCGATCTTTTGCCGGAGCGCCTCCGGTTCGGCCTGGAAGTAGCCGGTGTTGCCGGTGTTGTCCGTGCCGCTATGGCTGCAGTAGTCCTGGCTGACCGCGGCCGTTTCGCCGAGCAGTGACCCGTCCAGAAACACCTTCGCCGGACCCAGGGACAGGAAGTCGTCGCCGAATCCGCTGCGGATGCCCAGGTCCAGCCCGGCCGGCGCGGTCTCCGGCGGGCGCTGTCCGCCGAGCGGGTGGAGCACATCCAGGACCGGCATCAGCTGCGCC
>JBKPBZ010000035.1:0-11002 GCA_046727115.1 Actinomycetota bacterium
AACAAGCCGATCACCTTCGGGGTGCAGCGCCTGCGCGACGGCCGGTCGTTCTCGGCCCGCCGCGTCCACGCCTACCAGGAGGGCATGCCCATCCTGTCGATGATCGCGTCCTTCCAGGCCGAGGACGAGGGGATCGAACACCAGTCCGAGATGCCGGCCGGGATCCCGGACCCCGAATCGCTGCCGAGCACGGCCGACCTGCTGGGCAAGTTCGACCACCCCGTGGCCCGGCACTGGGCCTACGAGCGGCCGTTCGACATCCGCCACGTCGATCCGGCGCTGTATGTCTCGGCCAAGGGGCCCAGGGAAGCACGCAACGCGGTCTGGATGAAGACCTTCGGTCCGATGCCCGACGACGCCGGCCTGCACCGGGCGGCCCTGGCCTACGCGAGCGACTACACCTTGCTCGAATCCATCCTCCGCAAGCACGGGATGAGCTGGAGTACGCCGGGGATGTCCGTGGCGAGCCTGGACCACGCCATGTGGTGGCACCGGCCGGTCAGGGTCGACGAATGGCTCCTGTACGTCCAGGAATCGCCCAGCGCCCAGGGCGCGCGGGGCCTCGCCACCGGCAAGATCTTCAGCCGGGACGGCCGGCACGTGGCGACGGTGGCTCAGGAAGGCATGATCCGGGTCCCGGACGACGTCAAGAACAACGACGTCAAGAACACAGTGCAGGGCGCCGCGCAGGCCGCCGTCTAGAAGAGAGTGCTGCAGCACCAGATGCGCAGGGCCAAGCGCAGCTGGCCCTGCCGCCCGCTGGCTGGCACAAAGTCCAGGGCACACAAAAGCCGGCTCCCCACGCTGAACTGCAGCGCGGGAGCCGGCTTTTTGGTGGCGCCGAAAGCCTGGACGGCCTAGTCGCGGGTGAGGCGGCGGTGCGTGACGCGGTGCGGCTTGGCCGCGTCCGGGCCCAGACGCTCCACCTTGTTCTCCTCGTAGGACTCGAAGTTGCCCTCGAACCAGTACCACTTGGACGGGTTCTCCTCGTCGCCTTCGTAGGCCAGGATGTGGGTGGCCACCCGGTCCAGGAACCAGCGGTCGTGCGAGACGACGACGGCGCAGCCCGGGAATTCGAGCAGGGCGTTTTCGAGGCTGCTGAGGGTTTCGACGTCGAGGTCGTTAGTCGGTTCGTCGAGCAGCAGCAGGTTGCCACCCTGCTTGAGGGTCAGCGCCAGGTTGAGCCGGTTGCGCTCGCCACCGGAGAGCACCCCCGCTTTCTTCTGCTGGTCCGGGCCCTTGAAGCCAAAGGCGGCCACGTAGGCACGGGACGGCATTTCGACATGGCCGACCTGGATGTAGTCGAGACCGTCGGACACGACTTCCCAGAGGGTCTTGTTCGGGTCGATGCCGCCGCGGCTCTGGTCGGCGTAGGAGATCTTGACGGAATCGCCGATCTTCAGTTCGCCGCCGTCGAGCGGTTCCAGCCCCACGATGGTCTTGAAGAGTGTCGACTTGCCGACGCCGTTGGGGCCGATGACGCCGACGATGCCGTTGCGGGGCAGCGTGAAGGACAGTCCGTCGATCAGGGTGCGGTCATCGAAGCCCTTCTGGAGATCCTTGGCCTCCAGCACGAGTCCGCCGAGGCGCGGTCCCGGCGGGATCTGGATCTCTTCGAAGTCGAGCTTGCGGGTGCGGTCCGCCTCGGCGGCCATTTCCTCGTAGCGGGCCAGACGGGCCTTGGACTTGGTCTGGCGTCCCTTGGCGTTGGACCGGACCCATTCGAGTTCCTCGGTCAGGCGCTTGGCCTGCTTGGCGTCCTTCTTGCCCTGGACTTCCAGGCGGGCGCGCTTCTTCTCCAGGTACGTGGAGTAGTTGCCCTCGTACGGGTAAAGGTGACCGCGGTCCACTTCGGCGATCCACTCGGCCACGTGGTCAAGGAAGTACCGGTCGTGGGTGACGGCCAGGACGGCGCCGGGGTAGCTGGAGAGGTGCTGTTCGAGCCAGAGCACGCTCTCGGCGTCGAGGTGGTTGGTGGGCTCGTCGAGGAGCAGCAGGTCCGGCTTCTGGAGCAGGAGCTTGCAGAGGGCGACGCGCCGGCGCTCACCACCGGAAAGCAGGGTGACGTCGGCTTCCGGCGGCGGGCAGCGGAGGGCGTCCATGGCCTGCTCGAGCTGGGAATCGAGGTCCCAGGCGTCGGCGGCGTCGATCGCTTCCTGCAGCTGGCCCATTTCCTCGAGAAGGACATCGTAGTCAGCGTCCGGGCTGGCCATTTCCTCGGAGATCTCGTTGAAGCGCTGGATCTTGCCGATGATCTCGCCGACGCCTTCCTGGACGTTGCCCAGGACGGTCTTGTCTTCATTCAGCGGCGGCTCCTGCAGCAGGATGCCTACCGTGTAGCCGGGGCTGAGCCGGGCCTCACCGTTGGAGGGAGTGTCCAGGCCTGCCATGATCTTCAGAATGGTGGACTTACCGGCACCATTCGGGCCGACAACGCCAATCTTGGCCCCCGGGAAGAAGGACATGCTTACGTCATCAAGGATGAGTTTTTCGCCGACAGCCTTACGGGCCTTGGTCATTGTGTAGATAAATTCCGCCATGCCTACAAATCTAGTGGTTCGGCCGGGATAACTCACATTCCGCGGGCCGCGATGCGTCCCCCGGATGGCCCCGGTTGCCCGAGCCGCCGCCCTTCCCGCCACCTCAGTGGCCCCGGCAGCACCCACAGCCGCACCCACAGCCGCAGCCGCAGCCGCGCCCGGCCATGGCCGGTTCGGTTCAGTCCTGGACGCCGACGAGGCAGCGGCCCGAGGCCAGGACCGGCAGCACGCTGACCGTGACGCTGCCGTTCCGGATCTGGGCAACGATGCAGCTTCGGCCGTCGCGCACGCCGGCCTCGACGGCGTCGGCAGCCAGTCCCGTGGGCGTCCGGCCTGCGGTGACTTCCACGTCGCCGGCCGGAATCCCGGCGGTGACCAAAGACTCGCGGAGGCCCGCTGATTGGGGCTGGCCCCCGCCGCGGACGGCGGCAGCCAGGACCGACTCGACCTTGGATTTCATGTCGGAACCGGATGTCCCGGCCCCGCCGGCGCGCGGCGGCCCAGGAGGTGCGGGAACCGTAGCGGCAGGCGTGCCTTCAGAATGCCCGGCCCCGGAGGCCCCTGCGCCGCTGCCGCCGGCCGGCGTCGCGCAGGCAGAAACAATGGGCAGGAACACGAGCAGGTGGAGGAGCACCACGGCTGCGGCCGCCGCGCGTCCTGCGGCGATCCTGGCGTGTGGCATCCGGCCATTCTGCCACGCAGTGGAGCCCCGGTCCGGTGTCCCTCCAACGGCCCGGCAGTCCCCGGGATTCAGGCTGCGGCCGCTTTCAGTTCGCCGGTTTCCTGGTCCACCTCCTCTTCCTCGCCGCTCGCATCATTGATGAAGGTCATATGGCCGTCGGCGCCGTCGTCGTCCCCGCTAGCATCCCCGGCCGTATCCCCTGGCTGGGTCTGCGGTCCGGCGTCGTCGCCGTCCCCGCCGCCGGCACCAGGGGCACCGGATCCGGCCGCCGCCTGGCTTCCGGCTCCGGATGAGCGGGTGAAGTTGGCCGTGCCCCACATGAGGTCGTGGCCGACCGACTCCGCATTGATTTCGGCGTCGTGGTAGACCCTGCCGTCCTTTTCCCAACTGCGCATCTTCAGCCGGCCAACCACGATGACCCGCTGGCCTTTCTTGATGCTGCAGCCCATGTTGCCGGCCAGCTGCCGGTATCCCTGGACTGTGAACCAGTTGGTGTTGCCGTCCACCCACGCACTGGAGCCGCGGTCGTAGCGGCGCTCGGTGGCGCCGAACCGGAAGGACGCCGTGGCCACGCCACCGGGAGTGGTCGCGCTTCTGATCTCCGAGGCGACGAAGCCACGGACCGTAATGTTGTCGCTCATTCTCATGTCCTGTCTCGAATTGTCGTGCCTGCCTGGCAGTTCCAGCATCCCGCCGCGGACCGCCGCCGGGGAGGGCCCGGTTGTGCCATGTGGAAAACTGCCTGCAATGGCGTGTGGGCCGTGTTGGGGAGCGGCCCGGGCCGCCGGACCGGCCACCGGCCAGGGTTGACCCCCACCGGCCGTCCGGCACTGTAAACTTTTTGAGGCGTCCCCCGGCAGCGGCCGGTGGGTGCCACCGTGCCCCAGTAGCTCAGGGGATAGAGCAGCGGCCTTCTAATCCGCCGGTCGGGGGTTCGATTCCCTCCTGGGGCACAAGAGAGCGGCTCTGACCTGCGACAACGCAAGGTCAGAGCCGCTTCCTATTTCAACTCCTATGTCGACCAGAGCGTCAGATCCACTTGTTGTGTTTGAACGTCAGGAACAGGATCCCGCCCATGCCGATCATGAGCGCGAGTGCCATCGGATAGCCGAAGATCCAGTCGAGCTCGGGCATGTCGCGGAAGTTCATGCCGTAGATCGACGCGATCAATGTCGGCGCGAACAGGATGGCAGCCCACGACGAGATCCGCTTGACCTGCTCGTTTTGGGCGAAGCTCGACTCCGTCAGGAGCCGCATTTCGTCGTTCTGCCGCTGGGCAACGAGGGCTGCGTTGACGGCCAGCGCGTTTTGCAGCAGCGCCCGGAAGGCAGACACCCGCTCCCCCAGCCGGATGGCGTGGTCCAGGACGTCGCGGAAATGATCCTGCAGTTCGGGGTCGGGCACCCCGTCCGGTCCGGTGCCCATCAGGCTCTGCAGGATTCCGGCAAGCGGGGCCGTGGCACGCTGGAACGTGATGACCTGGCGGGAGAGCTCATAGATCCTGCGCGACACGCCGGGATCGGCGGCGAACAGGTCATCTTCGATTTCATCGATGTCGTTTTCCAGCCCGGCGGCCACCGGCTCGTACTCGTCCACCACCTGGTCCAGAATCGCATACAAGACCGCATCCGGACCGAGCGCCAGGAACTCCGGCTCGGACTCCATGCGCCGGCGCACCCGGGCCAGGTCGGGAGACTCTGCCCGGCGGACCGTCACCACAAAGTCCGGGCCGGCGAACACATGGATCTCGCCGAACTCCACCTTCTCCACTTCGTCGAGGTAGCGGGCGGGCCGCAGCACCAGGAACAGTGTCTCGCCGTAGTGTTCCAGCTTGGCCCGCTGGTGGCCGGCGAGCGCGTCCTCCACGGCCAGGTGGCTGAGGTCGAATTCCTCGGCCACCGAGCGCAGCTCCTCAGGTTCCGGCCGGTAGAGCCCGATCCAGGCCATGCCCTGGCGCTGCCGCAGGAGAAAATACGTCTCCTCGAGGCCTTCCGGGTCGGCGGTCCGGTGACCGTCCACGTAGACGGCGTTGTCAATAATGGTCACGGCCGCGCCTCCTCTTCAAGGCAATCCCTTGGCTGTGACGTTATACCGTGCCCGGGCCGCTGCCAACAGCCCGCCCTGGCCCACCACCACCCGCGGCTTTCCCGGGAAGAAGGCCGCCCGGCAGCGCTCTCCCGGGCCTGGGCAGACCAAGTTTCCGGCATGGGCGGTTCGACCGAACCGCGCGCCCAACGGCCCGGACGCCCACAAGCCATCAGCACGCTTAGTATTGAGTGGACCGGCAGGCCCCCAGAGAATGTCCGTGCGCCCTGCCCGCAATCGAAAGGTACGGCCGCCATGTCCGAAACACCCCGCAGATTCGACCACAACAATCCCGACGACGCCCTGTCGCCGCAGTCCCCGGGAGCCGCTGACGCCACGTCCGGGACAGGTTCCGGGACCTCCGAAGTCGAAACGTCCCGCGCAGAAGCACCCGCGGTGCCCGCTGAAACCTCCCGCGCAGAGGTACCCGCGGCACCGGCGCCGGCCGCCGCACCGGAAACCCGCCAGGTGACCCGCGCGGGAATGGTCTGGGTCGCGGTTGCCTGCGCGCTGGTGGTGCTGATCGTGCTCATCGCCTTCATCCTGCAGAACCAGGAATATGTGCAGGTGAAGTTCTTTGGCCTCGAAGGCTCGGTCCCACTGGGCATGGCATTGTTCATCGCGGCCGTCGGCGGCGGCGTGCTGGTCGCCATCGCCGGAGCCGCGCGCATCATCCAACTGCGGCTCGCCGCGCATCGTGTCCGCCGGCAGGCCAGCCCGGGCACGCGCACGCGCTAGGCCCAAGCGCTACCCTCTCCCCATGGGCGAAGCAGAACCACGGAACCAGGCAGCCATTAGCATCGCGGCGGCGGACTGGCCCGACGTCGAGCGCCTCTTCGGCGTCCGCGGCGAACCCTCACGCTGCTGGTGCCGGTTCTTCGCCCTGACCGGCAGCGAGTGGTCGGCATCGACCCCGGAGGAGCGCAAGAGCCAACTGCGGGGCAAGTTCGACGCCGGCCTGCCCGCGCCCGGGGTCCTGGCCTTCCGCGACGGGAATCCAGTGGGCTGGTGCGCGGTCGAGCCCCGCGGATGCTATCCGAGGATCCAGCGCTCGAAGGTGCTGACGTCGGCCCCTGACATGGCCCAGGATCCCGGCGGGAACCAGGTGTGGTCGGTCAGTTGTTTCGTTGTCTCCCCCGGCCAGCGCCGGACCGGCGTGGCGGGGGCGCTGCTTGCCGCCGCCGTCGGGCACGCCTTCGCGCACGGTGCTGTGGTGGTGGAGGGATACCCGGTCGACCCCGTGCAACGGCCCAAAGCGGGCCCGGCAGACCTCTATCACGGCACGTTGGGGCTGTTCCTGGCGGCCGGCTTCAGGGTGGTCAGCGACGCGGTGCCGGGACGCGCCGTCGTCCGCCTGACATCACCGCCGCCGGCTGGCGCCCACCGCGGGTCCTAAGGCAGCGTCAGGATCACGGGCCCGTCCGCGGTGATGGCCACGGTGTGCTCGCTGTGCGCAGCGCGGCGACCGTTCGCGGAACGGAGGGTCCATTCGTCATCGTCATGGTAGTAGTCGTCCTTGCGGCCGAGAATCAGCATCGGCTCGATGGCGATGACCAGGCCCTCGGTCAGTTTGATGCCGCGGCCGGGGCGTCCGTCGTTGGGCACCGGCGGCTCGGCGTGCATGGTCCGGCCGATCCCGTGGCCGCCGTGGTCGGCAAGCAGCCCGTAACCGGCCCGGCGCGCTGCCCCGCCGATCGCGTAGGCGAGATCCCCCATCTTGTTCCCGATCCTTGCCGCGTCGATGCCCCGGGCCAGGGCGGCGTCCGTTGCGTCGATGAGGGCCTGGTCCACCGGGTCCACAGTTCCCACGATGAAGCTGACGGCGGCGTCGCCGCACCAGCCGTCCAGGAACGCGCCGCAGTCCACGCTGAGCAGGTCCCCGTCCTGCAGCCGGTACTCGTTGGGGATCCCGTGCACGACGGCGTCGTTGACGGAGGTGCAGATGACTCCGGGAAACGGCACTGACGCCCACCGCGGCCGGTAGTTCAGGAACGCCGGCGTGGCGCCGGCGCCGGCGATGGACGCCGCCGCGACCTCGTCCAGCTCCTTGAGCGAGACGCCAACGGCGGCTGCCTCCCGGACCCGGGCCAGCGTGTTGGCGACCACCCGGCCCGCCTCGCGCATCAGGGCGATCTCTTCAGGACTCTTGATCATGGACATGGGTTTCCTTCCAACGCGGAGCCGCAGCTTGCTCGGTTCAACTCTAAAGCCCGCCGGGGGTTGTCTACAGTGGCCTCATGGCCAGCACTGAACTAATTGACGCGATCCGCGGCCGGCTGCAGGCGTCCGCCGATCCAGGCCGCGCGGCGGGGGCGCAGGCCTACATGAAATCGCAGATGCCCTCCTGGGGCGTGCGGGTTCCCGAAGTCCGCGGAATCGTCAAGGCCGCTGCCGCGGCCCACCCGCCGGGCAGCCTGGCGGACCTGCAGTCCACGGTGCTCGCGCTGTGGCGCAACGCCAGCTGCCGTGAGGAACGCTACGCCGCGATCGAGCTCACGGGGCTCAAGCTCGCCGCCGGGGAGCTCAGCATGCTGGCACTTTACGAGGAAATCATCCGCACCGGAGCCTGGTGGGACCTGGTGGACGGGGTGGCGCACCGGTTGGGCGACCTCTTGCAGGCACACCGGGCAAAACTGACGCCGCTGCTGGGGCGCTGGAGCCGGGACGACGACTTCTGGGTCCGGCGGGCCGCCATCACAGCGCAGCTGGGGGCGAAGGCCGCAACGGACACGGCCCTTCTGGCCGCCGTAATCGAGGCCAATCTCAATGATCCGGAGTTCTTCATCCGCAAGGCGATCGGGTGGGCGCTGCGCCAATATGCCAGGACGGATCCGGCCTGGGTGCGGGCGTTCGTGCAGCGGCACTGGGACGAACTCAGCCCGCTCTCCCGCACGGAGGCGCTGAGGAATCTGGCGGCCTAGCCAGAATCAGCGCTAAATGATCGGCCGCGTGGTGACCGGCTCGTCCGACTTGCTGAACAGCAGCTTGGTCTTCGGGTCCAGGAAGATCAGGTACAGGGCAAACAGCAGGGCGATGATGGCTGCGGCGTTGCGGGCCAGCGCCAGGGCCAGGCCCAGGTCCGCGGTCTGCAGGTACGGGAAGACGTCCAGCTGGTCCGAGATCGCGTACACCATGAAGAACGACACGATGAAGTAGAGCGCCTTGACCTGCCAGTCATCGCGGATGCCCGTGACGGCGAAGAGCGGGATGAGCCAGACGATGTACCAGGACTGGATCATCGGGGACAGGAGCACGACGGCGGCGAACGCCAGGGTCAGCCGGCGCATGAGGCGGTCGTAGTCACCCCGGAAGATCTGCCAGGCGACGATCCCGACGGCGAGCAGCTTGCCGGCGTCAAACGCCCACTTTGCCAGTCCCCAGCCGTCGAGCCCGAAGGCGTTGGCGATGGAGGCCACGATCAGGCCCACCAGGCCGACGGGCGCATACCAGATCCAGATGCTGCCCGGGGCGGACAGCCCGTTGATCCAGCCGAAGCCGAAACCATTGACCCGGCTCATGAGATAGAGCAGGGCCAGGCTGATGCCGGCCGTGAGGGCCCAGAAGACAAACTTGCGCGGCCAGCTGGCGCCCTTGCCCGCCCAGAGCAGGCCGATGAACGGCAGGAAGACCACCGTGATCGGCTTGACCGAGATGGACAGCGTGACCAGCACGATCCCGAGGATGACCCGGCGGGTGGCGCAGTAATAGAGGCCGGCCAGGGCAAGGCCGATCATGAGGGAGTCGTTGTGGACGCTGGCGATGAAGTTGGTGAGGAACAGCGGGTTGGCTGCCGTCAGCCACAACGCCCGGTTCGGGTTCACGCCGTGCAGCTCGGCCAGTTTTGGCACGTAAATCACGCACAGGACGACGCCCACCAGTGCGGCCACCCGGAACAGCATGATGCTGCCTTCGGGGTGCACGTTGGTGGCCCAGACCACGAACTGTTCGATCCACAGGAACAGCTGGCCGTACGGGACGGGGGCCTCGGTCCACATCCTGTCGGCGCCCAGCTGGAAGTAGTTGGACAACGCCGAAATGCCGTTTTCGTAGGGGTTGAAGCCCTCCACCATCAGCCGGCCCTGGCCGATGTACGCGTAGACGTCGCGGCTGAACAGCGGCACCGAGAACATCAGCGGCAGGCCCCAGGCCGCCGTCGCCTGGAGCGTGGCCTTGCGGGCGCCAGCCCCCCACACGCGGACGCGCTGGCCGAGCCGCAGCCACGCCCGGACCAGCAGCATGCCGCCGAAGGCCAGCAGGACAATGGACAGGGCTACACCCAAGGGCTCGGTGCGCATCCAGATAAACAGCGGCACACGGCGAAGCTCGGAGGCGGGGGCCAGCCAGCCGACGCCCATCGAACCGATCGTCATGAACAGCGATCCCAGGAACCCGGCAAGGATCGGGGACCGGGGGTTGTCGACGTCACCAACGGCACCGTCCCCCAACGGGGTGAGCTCAGCTTGGCTGAGCTCTGACCGGGCGGATGCAGAGGGGCGGCCGGCGGACGTGCGGGACGTACCGGCAGCCGTTTCCCCCGCCGCAGGCACAGGCGCCGTCATGTCAGGATCGTCCAATCTGTTGGGGCCATATTTCCGCCCACAGCCGGCCGCATTGTCTGGCCCGGGGCTCCGCGTTGACGAAATAAGTTGACGAAATAATTCGACGGCCGCGTATCCGAAATCCTAGCACCGGACAGCTCCGTGGCGTCGGAACGGTAGGCTGGGCGGGTGCCTATAACTAACGAACGCATCGTCTGGATCGACTGCGAAATGACCGGCCTGGACACCAAGAATGACGCGCTCATCGAGGTGGCCGCCCTGGTGACCGATTCGGAGCTCAACATCCTCGGCGACGGCGTCGACGTCGTGATCAAGCCCGACGACGCCGCGCTGGCCCAGATGAGCGACTTTGTCCGCGACATGCACACCCGGTCCGGCCTTCTTGAAGAGCTCCCGCACGGCAAGACCATGGCCGAAGCGCAGACAGCGGTGCTCGACTACATCAAGAAATGGGTGCCGGATCCCAGGAAGGCCCCGCTCGGCGGCAACTCCGTGGGCACCGACCGCGTGTTCCTTGTCCGCGACATGCCTGAGGTGGTGGAGCACCTGCACTACCGGGTCATCGATGTGAGCACCATCAAGGAGCTCTCCCGCCGCTGGTTTGCCCGGGCCTACTTCCAGTCACCCGCCAAGCTGGGCGGACACCGGGCCCTCGGCGACATCAAGGACTCGATCGACGAACTCCGGTATTACCGCGAGGCCGTGTTTGTGCCCGCGCCCGGACCGGACAGTGTCACGGCGCAGCGGATCGCCAAGCGCGTCATGGGTGGCGAAGCAGCCGCGCCCGCCCCGGCGGAGTAGCGGCACGCCAGCGGCACCTCAGTGCCGGCTCCTGCCCGGCGACCCGCCCGGGGATGCGGCTCAGGAAAGTAATCTGCGCCACGTTTCGCGGAAATTTTGGTGAAAATCGCAAAAGTGGCAAAACCATCCCCAAACAACAGGTAAGCTATTTGTCGTTGCCTTTCCAGCCAGCCGGTTCGCCGGAGGGCCTGATACGGCACATGGTGGGCGTAGCTCAGTTGGCAGAGCGCCTGGTTGTGGTCCAGGAGGTCGCGGGTTCAACCCCCGTCGCTCACCCTCATGAAGGACGGCAGTGATTGTCCGACCTTTTCCAAAGGCCGCACCGGATATCCGGT
>JBKPBZ010000036.1:0-8779 GCA_046727115.1 Actinomycetota bacterium
CCGCACCGGCGCCGGAGTCTCCCGCCGCCGGCGGATCCGCCGGAACTGCCCCCACCGGAGAGGCTCCCGGCCGGCCGGCACCGGGCAGCGGTGGCGCCGACCAGGCCGCCGAGCCCGGAACCGGAACCGAAGTGCCGGGCGCGGGCAGCGGCGCCAGCACGCAGGCGTCGCCCTCTAACCCGGCTACAGCGCACCCTTCCCCAACCGGTTCAAACACGGCCGCTGCGACCCAGGCCCCGGCCAGGGGCCACTCCGGCAACTCCTCCCTGCAGGCAACTTCGGCGGTGAAACCCGCCGGGCCGTCCCCGCTGGTCGGCTGGGGCATCGGCCTGGTGGTGTTCTCGCTCGGCGCCGGGGTTGCGGTCGTCCGGATGCGCCGGAGCTGACAGGCCCTTCTGTGCGGACCCGCCAGCCACGGACCCGCCCGCCCCGGATCAGCTTCCCGGACCCGAGGGTGTGAAATAAAGCACTTCTACGCGCTGTAGAAGTGCTTTATTTCGACTTAGCTGGGGAGAGGAGGCAGACTGGTATGCATGAGCCACACTTCTGCCGAATCTGTCACTAAAACCGGAATGTCAGCCCCCGGGGAATCAGTCGCCAGGGCATCCGCGCCCGAAGATTCAACTGAGCAGTTCTTCACCCTCTGGACCGTATTCAAGCGGTCCGAGGACATCCTGCGCGGCCCTGATGCAGCCGAAGACTTCGAGGCCCTGACGAAAAGCCTCGCCGACGCCGGCGTCGTCCACCGCGGCAGCTACGACGTCTCGGCGATGCGAGCCGACGCTGACGTCATGGTCTGGCTGCATGGTCCCCGGCCGGAAGCGCTGCAGCGGGCAGTCCGGGACATCCGGCGCAGCAAGCTGTTCGCGGGCACCGAGATCGTCTGGTCCGCCATGGGCGTGCACCGCGAGGCCGAGTTCGCCAAGAACCACACCCCGGCGTTCTCCCGCGGCGTGGAACCTGCAGAGTGGCTCTGCGTCTACCCCTTTGTCCGCTCCTACGAGTGGTACCTCCTCCCGGACGCCGAGCGCGGCGCCATGCTCCGCGACCACGGCATGCTGGGCCGCGACTTCCCCCAGGTCATCTCCAACACGGTCTCCTCCTTCGCCCTGGGCGACTGGGAATGGATCCTCGGCCTGGAAGCCCCCGAACTCGTGGACCTCGTGGACCTGATGCGCCACCTCCGCGCCACCGAAGCCCGGCACCACGTCCGGGAAGAAATCCCGTTCTACACAGGCCGCCGCGTCACCGCCGCCGAGATTGCCGAGGTCCTTGCATGAGCCCGTTGGATCCCCAGGAATCCGCCGCCTCAGTAACCGCCGTGAACCCCGTCACCGAGGCCGGCCGGATGGCCCCCAAGGAGTACGACGCCGTGCTCCTCGCCTCCTTCGGCGGACCCGAGGGGCAGGAGGACGTCATCCCGTTCCTCCGCAACGTCACCCGCGGCCGCGGCATCCCCGACGAACGGCTCGAAGAGGTCTCGCACCACTACCGGGCCAATGGCGGCATCAGCCCCATCAACGGGCAGAACCGTGAGCTCAAGGCCGGCCTCGAGGCCGAACTTGCCGCCCGCGGCATCGGGCTGCCCGTATTCTGGGGCAACCGAAACTGGGACCCGTACATCCCGCAGACCCTGCAGGAGATCTACGACGCCGGCCACCGCAAGGTCCTCATGCTCACCACGAGCGCCTACTCGTGCTACTCCAGCTGCCGCCAGTACCGCGAGGACATCGGCATGGCGCTGACGGAAACCGGACTCGACGGCAAGCTCGAGGTCGACAAGGTGCGCCAGTACTTCGACCACCCCGGCTTCGTGGAACCCTTCATCGAAGGCACCGCCGCCGGCCTTGCCGACGTTCGCGCCCAGCTGGCCGCGGCCGGCACCCCGGACGCCCCCGTGCACATCCTGTTCGCGACGCACTCCATCCCGACCCGCGACGCCGAGGCCGCCGGGCGGTCCGAGGATGAGCCCCGCACGTTCGCGGAAGACTCCGCCTACGCCGCGCAGCACCTGGCCTCCGGCAGCGAGATCATCCGCCGGGTGGAGGCAGAGACGGGCCTGACCGCACCGTGGTCGCTCGTCTACCAGTCCCGCTCCGGCGCCCCGCACGTGCCGTGGCTCGAACCGGACATCAACGACGCCATCGAGGAGCTCGCCGGCCAGGGCGTCAAGGGCATCGTGATTGTGCCGTTGGGCTTTGTCAGCGACCACATGGAAGTGGTCTGGGACCTGGACACCGAGGCGCTGGAGACCTGCGCCAGGCTGGATCTGGCCGCCACCCGCGTCCCCACGCCCGGAACTCACCGCAAGTTTGTCGCCGGACTCGTGGACCTCATCTGCGAGCGCACCGTCGCGAACAACATCGCCGAGCGCCCGCACCTGACCAAGCTCGGCCCCTGGTACGACGTCTGCCGGCCCGGCTGCTGCGCGAACTTCCGCGGCGAAAAGCCCACCATCGCGGGGGCCGACACCACAGTCGGGACCGGACATGATCCCTACCCGGCCGCACGTGCGGCCGCGGGCGCGGCGGCGAACCGGGTGACCCCATGACCGTCCGGATCGGCACCCGCGCCAGCAAGCTGGCCCTGACCCAGACCCAGCAGACCGCGGACCAGCTGGCCGCCGTCGGCGGGTTCCCCGTCGAGCTCGTCCACATCCGGACCGAAGGCGATGTCCTCAAGGGTTCGCTGTCCCAGATGGGCGGCACCGGCGTCTTCGTCGCCGCGCTCCGCGACGCCCTGCTGCAGGACAAATGCGACGTCGCCGTGCATTCGCTCAAGGACCTGCCCACCGGTCCGGCCTTGGGGCTGACCCTCGCGGCCACGCCGAAACGCGTCGACGTCCGGGATGTACTGTGCGCCCGCGACGGGCTCAAGCTCGCTGACCTGCCCGAGGGCGCCACCGTGGGCACCGGCTCCCCGCGGCGCGCTGCCCAGCTCCGCGCAGCCCGCCCCGACCTGCACATCCGGGACATCCGCGGCAACGTGGAAACCCGGCTGGGGCGGGTCCCCGGCCTGCCGGGCAACACGAACGACGCCGTTGTCGACGGCAAGTCCTGCGACCTCGACGCCGTCGTCCTCGCCGCCGCCGGACTGCACCGGATCGGCCGGCTCGACGCCGTCAGCGAGTACCTCGAGACGGATGTCATGCTCCCCGCCGCCGGGCAGGGTGCCCTGGCGATCGAATGCCGCACCGCCGACGCCCCCCGCCGGGCCGGGTCCACGGAAGGCTCCCAGGGCGTGCTGGCGCAGGCCCTCGCGGCCCTCGATGATCCGGATACCCGGCTCGCGGTCACAGCCGAACGCGCTTTGCTGGCCCGCCTGGAGGCCGGATGCGCCGCCCCCGTCGGCGCCTACGCCTACCGCAAGGGCAGCATGCTGTACCTGGAAGCGGTGGTCTGCGCTGTCGACGGCACGGCAACGCTCCGCGACAAGAAGGCCACCGATGGCCTCACCGAGATCGGGGCAACGCTGCTCGGGATCGAGCTGGCGGAAGTCCTGCTGGCCCGCGGCGCCGCCGGCATCGCGGACCTGGCAGCTTCCTGAGCCGCGGATTCCACCACTTCATGGGACGGCACAGCGACCCCAACCACACGGGCGGGCCACCCGGCCTGAGGGTGCCGGACGGTGCCCGTGTGTTGGTTGCCCGCAGCCCGGACCGCGCGGGGGAGCTCGTCACAGCCCTCCGCCGTGTCGGTGCCGAGCCCTTGCTGCTGCCGCTGATCGACTTCGAGCAGGCGAGTGACCAGCACTCCCTCGACGTCGCCTTCGACGCCCTGGGCGCCGGGGCCTACACGTGGCTCGTGATCAGCAGCGTGACCACCGTCCAGGCGCTTGAGGCGAAAGCGGCCGAACGCGGCGCATCCCTCAGCAGCTGGCTGCCCGGCAGCATCCTCGTGGCCACGATCGGCCCGGCAACCCGCAGTTTCCTGGAATCCCGGGGCATCAGCGTGGACCTTGCCCCCACGGGCCAGCAGTCCGGAACCGGCCTGCTCGACATCTGGCCCGCGAACCAAGGCAGCGTGCTCCTGCCGCAGGCGGACATTGCCGACCCGCGGCTCCGCAGGGGCCTCGAGGCCCGCGGCGCCTCCGTCCAGGCCGTCACGGCCTACAACACGGTGGACTATCCGGCCGATCCGCGCCGGGCACTGCCCACCTTCCCGCCCGGCCCTGCGCCGGCCTCGCCGCAGACCTTGCCGCAACGGACCGGCCCCGGAGGGCAGGACGCACCGGCGCCCACCGTGCTCACCGTGGCAGAGGCGAAGGCGGAAATCGGCGCCGGCCGGCTGCACGCCGTCGTCGCCGCCTCGCCCAGCGCCGCCCGCCGCATCCACGCGGACCTCGCCCCGCTGGGCAACTGCCGTTTCGTTGCCATCGGACGATCGACGGCGGCCGAGGCAGCCTCCCTCGGACTGAGCGTCGCCGCCGTCGCGCAGGAGCCGACGGCGTCCGGCCTGGTTGCCGCCGTCGTCCGGTCCCTGGACCACCAACGCACTCCCACTCCGTCAGTCGCCGAGCCCTCAGCAAAGGACACCATATGAGCTTCCCGACCCACCGCCCACGCCGGCTCCGCACCACCCCGGCCATGCGCCGGCTGACCGCTGAACACCGGCTCTCGGCGTCGGAGCTCATCCTGCCGGCCTTCATCCGCGAAGGCCTCACCGAGCCCAACCCGATCGCCTCGATGCCCGGCGTGCAGCAGCACACCACCGATTCGCTCCGGCGGGCCGCGGCCGAGGCCGTGCAGCTGGGCGTCGGCGGCATCATGCTGTTCGGCGTCCCCGCGGTCCGGGACGCCCGCGGGACGGCCTCCCTGGACCCCGACGGTGTGCTGAACAAGGCCATCCGGGACGTCCGGGCCGAGGTCGGCGACGAACTCGTGATCATGAGCGACGTGTGCCTCGACGAATTCACCGACCACGGCCACTGCGGCGTCCTCGACGCCAACGGCTACGTCGACAATGATGCGACTCTGGAGATCTACGGTCAGATGGCGGTCGCGCAGGCCGAGGCAGGCGCCCACGTTCTGGGCCCCTCGGGCATGATGGACGGCCAGGTCGCCGTGATCCGGCAGGCCCTCGAGGACGCCGGGCACGCCAACACCGCCATCGTGGCCTACGCCGCGAAGTACGCCTCCGCGTTCTACGGCCCGTTCCGCGAGGCGGTCGACTCGCAGTTGACCGGCGACCGCCGGACCTACCAGATGGATGCCGCCAACCGCCGGGAGGCGATCCTCGAGGTGGACCTGGACCTGGCCGAAGGCGCCGACATGGTCATGGTGAAGCCTGCCATGAGCTACCTGGACATCCTCGCCGACGTCGCAGCCATGAGCCCCGTCCCGGTGGCCGCCTACCAGATCTCCGGCGAGTACTCGATGATCGAGGCCGCCGCCGCCAACGGCTGGATCGACCGCCGGGCCGCCATCACCGAGTCAGTCCTGGGCATCAAGCGCGCCGGGGCCAACATGGTGCTGACCTACTGGGCGAGCGAGCTTGCCGGCTGGCTGAAGGAGTCCTGATGAGCGCCACCCCCGGGGCCCGGAACTCCACGCCCATTTCCACCCCCACGGCGCCGGTGGCGCCCCACCGCATCCTCCTCGGCCTGAACACCTTCGGCGACGTCGGCGTCTTCCCGGACGGCCACCCCGTCCCGCACGCCCAAGTGCTGCGGCAGCTCCTGGAACAGGCCGAACTCGCGGACGACGTCGGGCTGCACGCCTTCGCGGTGGGGGAGCACCACCGCCGCGACTTCGCGGTCTCCGCCCCGGAGGTCTTCCTGGCCGCGGCGGCCGCCCGCACCAAGAACATCCGGCTCGGCTCCGCCGTGACAGTGCTCAGCTCCGATGACCCGATCCGGGTCTTCCAGCGCTTCGCCACCGTGGACGCCATCTCCGGCGGCCGGGCCGAGGTCATGCTGGGCCGCGGGTCCTTCATCGAATCCTTCCCGCTGTTCGGCCTCGACCTGGCCGACTACGAGGTCCTCTTCGAGGAAAAACTCGAGCTTTTCGACAAGGTCCGGGCACAGAAACCGGTCCATTGGGAAGGCCGCACCCGGCCGGCCATCAACGGCCTGAGCGTCTATCCGCCGCTGGAACACCATCTTCTGCCGACCTGGATCGGCGTCGGCGGCACCCCCGAGTCGGTGCTGCGCTGCGCCGAGTACGGCTACCCGATCATCTTCGCGATCATCGGCGGCCAGCCGCGGTCCTTCGCGCCCCTGGCCAACCTCTACCGTGAAGCCATGGCCAAGTACGGGCACCCGATGCAGCAGATGGCCACCCATTCACCCGGCCATGTTGCCGCCACGGACGAGGAAGCACGCGAGGAGTTCTTCCCGCACTGGCTCGAGCAGCGGAACAGGATCGGGGCCGAACGCGGCTGGGGTCCGGCCAGCCGGGGCGAATTCGACGCGATGTGCACCCCCGAGGGAGCCCTCTATGTCGGCTCGCCCGAAACCGTGGCCGCGAAGATCGCCCTGCTCAAAAAGAACCTGGGCGTGGACCGCTTTGATCTCAAGTACAGCAACGGCACCCTGCCGCACCCGGCCATGATGCGCTCGATCGAACTGTTCGGCACTGAAGTGGCGCCCCGCGTGGCCGCGCTGCTGGCCGCGCAGTGACCTGGCCGCGAACTGAAAGAATAGGAACCATGACTTCCAGCATGCCTCGCAATGAGGAACTCTTTGACCGCGCCCGCCAGCTGATGCCGGGCGGCGTGAACTCACCCGTGCGCGCCTTCGGCTCCGTGGGCGGGACGCCGCGGTTCATGGTGTCCGCCAAAGGTGCCTACCTGACCGACGCCGACGGCGCCGACTACGTCGACCTCGTCTGCTCCTGGGGCCCGGCGCTGCTGGGTCACGCCCACCCGGAGGTCCTCGCCGCCGTGCACGCGGCCGTCGACCGCGGGCTGTCCTTCGGCGCCTCCACACCGGATGAGGCCAACCTCGCCGCCATCGTCAAGGAGCGCGTCCCGGCCGCCCAGCGCGTCCGGATGGTCTCCACTGGCACCGAGGCGACCATGACGGCCGTCCGGCTGGCCCGCGGCTTCACCGGGCGGAACCTCATCATCAAGTTCGCCGGCTGCTACCACGGCCACCTCGACGGCCTCCTCGCCGCCGCAGGCTCCGGCCTGGCCACCCTCGCGCTGCCCGGCTCGGCCGGCGTCACCGCCGCGACTGCCGCCGAGACCCTCGTGCTGCCCTACAACGATCTCGGCGCCGTCGAAGCCGCCTTCGCCAAGCACGGCGACAGCATCGCCGCCGTCATCACCGAAGCCGCTCCCGCCAACATGGGTGTGGTGACCCCCGGCGACGGCTTCAACGCAGGCCTGTCCCGGATCACCCGCGAGCACGGCGCCCTGCTGATCCTCGACGAGGTCCTGACCGGCTTCCGCACCGGCTACTCCGGTTACTGGGGCCTGACCGGCGGGGCGGCCGACGCGGCCGAGCCGTGGGCCCCGGATTTGCTGACGTTCGGGAAGGTGATTGGCGGCGGCATGCCGACGGCGGCCCTCGGCGGACGCGCGGACGTCATGGACTACCTGGCGCCCGTGGGTCCCGTCTACCAGGCCGGCACACTGTCCGGTAACCCGGTGGCCATGGCCGCCGGCGTCGCGACCCTCACGCACGCCACCCCCGAGGTCTACTCGTTCGTGGACGCCCGCTCGCTCGAACTCTCCGCGGCGCTGTCCTCCGCGCTCGACGCGGCCGGCGTGGACCACTCCATCCAGCGCGCGGGCAACCTGTTCTCCGTGGCCTTCGGCACGGGCGCCCGCGGTGTCCACAACTACGACGACGCCCAGGGCCAGGACGTGTTCCGCTACGCCCCGTTCTTCCACTCCATGCTGGACTCGGGGGTCTACCTGCCGCCCTCGGTCTTCGAAGCATGGTTCCTCTCCGCCGCGCACGACGACACCGCGATGAACCGGATCTTCGACGCCCTGCCGGCCGCGGCGAAGGCGGCCGCCGGCGCCAAGCCGTAGCCTGCCGCGGCTCCGCGCCGGCGTCGGGCCCTTAGGGCCCGCATCCTTAAACGACTGATGGCACCCGCAGCGGCGGGTGCCATCAGTCGTTAATGTTGCCGCAGGCGACCTAGAGGACGTCCGCGAGGAATCCCTGCAGCCGTTCGGTCTCCGGGCTCGTGAAGATCTGTTCCGGCGGACCGGACTCGACCACCACGCCGGCGTCCATGAACGTGACGGTGTCCGACACATTGCGGGAGAAGCCCATCTCGTGGGTCACCACCACCATGGTCATGCCGCCCGCGGCGAGGTCGGCCATCAGCGCCAGGACACCCTTGACGAGCTCCGGGTCGAGGGCCGAGGTGGCCTCATCAAAGAACATCACCTCCGGCTTCATGGCCAGGGCGCGCGCAATGGCGACGCGCTGCTGCTGGCCGCCGGAGAGGTTCGCGGGACGCGCGTCGGCCTTGTGCTTAAGCCCCACCAGGTCGAGCTGCTCAAGCGCTTCGGCCTGGGCCTGCTCGGCCGGCAGCTTGCGCAGCTTCCGCAGCGCGAGCGAGACGTTGTCCACCACGGTCTTGTGCGGAAACAGGTTGAACTGCTGGAACACCATGCCGATCCGCTGGCGCAGCTCGTCCGGGTTGTCCTTCAGGACCGAGCGGCCGTCCAGCAGGATGTCGCCCTGGTCCGGTTCGATCAGGCGGTTCATGACCCGCAGCAGCGTGGACTTGCCCGATCCGGAGGGGCCGATCACCGAGGCGGTGGTGCCCTGCTCGACGTGCAGGTCGATGCCGCGGAGGACATGGTTCGAGCCGAAGGAC
>JBKPBZ010000037.1:0-22228 GCA_046727115.1 Actinomycetota bacterium
GCGGTGTCGGCATCGTGGACACCGCCGCCCGGCCCGGCCCCGGCGCCGGGGCCGCAAGATCCGGCCGCCGGTTCCCCTGTGGATCCGCGCTGGAAGCCAGCGAGTCCGATCGTGGATGCCGGCCCGCTGGCCGCACGCCACGCACGCGCGCAGGACACACCCGGCGCCCGCAGGGAGATCACGGTCCGGTCTGGTGATTCGCTGTGGTGCATCGCCGCGGCGACGCTGGGGCCGTTCGCGTCCGACGCCGACATCGCCAGAGAGTGGCCCCGGCTGTACGCGGGGAACCGCGACACCATCGGAGCCAACCCGCACCTCCTGCGGCCCGGGCAGGTCCTCATCCTCCCGCCGCCGATCTAGCTACCCGCCGCACCACGGTCCAGGCCTGGAACGCAGGATGAACCAACAGGAAGTCAGCCAGCACCAGCCACGCCCCACCCCGCAAGCACCAGCCACCGGCCATCAGCCATCAGCAAAGGAACCGTCATGAAAGCAGTCTCCGGGATCCGCCCAGCCGCGGCCACCCCAGCCCCGCGCGCCACTGCCCTCCGGGTTGTGTCCGGCACGGCAACACCGGCCGGGCAGGCCGCCGCGGCCCCGCCGCCCCTGCGCGTTGTGGACGAAGCCCGCGAGATTTGCGCGATTTCCCGCAGCACCGTGCAGGCGGCCATCGAAGTGCTGGCCGGCACGCGGCCCGCACAGCAACTCTCCCGCCGCCTGGACCCGCGCTGCCTGGCAGCCCTGCAGCACCGTGCCGCACTGACCCGCCGGGTTGCCTCCGGCAGCTCGCCAACGGCGGGCCGGCTGCACCGCAACCCGTCTGTCCGGTCCGTCCGTGCCTGCCGCATATCGGATGACGTCTACGAGGCCAGCGCGGTCGTGGTCGAGGAATCACGGGTCCGCGCGGTCGCGCTGCGGCTGGAGCGCGGCACAGCGGCCTGGCGCGTGACCGTGCTGGAGATCGGCTGATCCGCGGGGCCGCAGCCGGAAAACGAGCACAATCGGGCAGGAATGGGCAGGAAACGGGGCCCGGCCTGTCAGGGAAAGCCAGCCTGTCGTTGAAAGGAGGCGCAAACACGGGAGGACCGGAGCAATTGCTCCGGTCCTCCCGTGTTTGCGTGGCGCCTAGCGCCGCTTCTTCTTCGCCGTGCGGCGGCCGATGTCCTGCGCCGCGGCCTTGGCCGGGTTTCCGGAACGACCGGTGCCCTTCGCCTCGACCCGGATCTGGGCGGCACCGTCTTCGCCAGGGGCGGTGTACTGCAGCTGCGCGGGCTTCTCGGGGGCCTCGAGTCCGGCGGCACGGATCTGCGGCTCGTGGTGTTCGGTGTGCTGGCCCTCGGCGTCCGCCACCACCACATCCTCGGCCGGTGTCACCTCGACGTCGAGGTTGAACAGGAAGCCGACGCTTTCCTCACGGATCGCCTCCATCATGGCCTGGAACATGATGAAGCCCTCGCGCTGGTACTCCACCAGGGGGTCGCGCTGGGCCATGGCGCGCAGCCCGATGCCCTCCTTGAGGTAGTCCATCTCGTAGAGGTGTTCCTGCCACTTTCGCCCGATGACCGACAGGACCACCCGGCGCTCCAGTTCGCGCATGCTCTCAGAGCCGATCGCCTGCTCCCTGGCCTGGTAGACCAGACGGGCGTCGGAGAGGATCTCTTCCCGGAGGAAATCGACGGTGACGCGGGACTTGCCGCCGGCCTCGTCAATGACGTCGCGGGGGGTGAAGCTCACAGGGTAGAGGGTCTTGAGATTGGACCACAGGAGGTTGAAGTCCCAGTCATCGCCGGTGCCCTCCGCCGTGGCCTCGTCGATGAAGGCGTTGATGGTGTCTTCCAGGAAGTACTGGACCTTCTCGTGCAGGTCATCGCCTTCGAGGATGCGGCGCCGGTCACCGTAGATGGCCTCGCGCTGGCGGTTCAGGACGTCGTCGTACTTCAGCACGTTCTTGCGCTGTTCGGCGTTGCGGCCTTCCACCTGGCCCTGGGCCGAGGCGATGGCCCGCGAGACGAGCTTGGATTCAAGGGCGACGTCGTCCGGCACCGAGCTGTTCATGAGCCGTTCGGCCGCGCCGGAGTTGAACAGGCGCATCAGGTCATCGGTCAGCGAGAGGTAGAACCGGGACTCGCCCGGGTCGCCCTGGCGTCCGGAACGGCCCCGGAGCTGGTTGTCGATGCGGCGGGACTCGTGGCGTTCGGTGCCGAGCACGTAGAGTCCGCCGAGGTTCAGGACTTCCTCGTGCTCGTCCTTGACGGCCTGCTTGGCAGACTCGAACGCCTCGGGCCATGCGGCCTCGTACTCCTCGGAGTTTTCCTCCGGGTCAAGGCCCCGCTTGGCCAGTTCGGCGACGGCGGTGAACTCGGCGTTGCCGCCGAGCATGATGTCGGTACCGCGGCCGGCCATGTTGGTCGCGACCGTGACGGCGCCCTTGCGGCCGGCCTGGGCGACGATGGAGGCTTCCCGGGCGTGGTTCTTGGCGTTCAGGACCTCGTGCCGGACGCCTTCCTTGGCCAGCAGCTGGGAGAGGTATTCGCTCTTCTCAACGCTGGTGGTGCCGACGAGGACGGGCTGGCCCTTTTCGTGGCGTTCGGCGATGTCTTTGACTACGGCGTCGAACTTGACGGCCTCGTTCTTGTAGACGAGGTCGGCCTGGTCGATCCGGGTCATGTCGCGGTTGGTGGGGATGGCAACGACGCCGAGCTTGTAGGTGCTCATGAACTCGGCGGCCTCGGTCTCGGCCGTGCCGGTCATGCCCGCGAGCTTCTCGTACATGCGGAAGTAGTTCTGCAGCGTGACGGTGGCGAGCGTCTGGTTCTCCGCCTTGATCTCGACGCCTTCCTTGGCTTCGATGGCCTGGTGCATGCCCTCGTTGTAGCGGCGGCCGGCGAGGATGCGGCCGGTGTGCTCATCGACGATCAGCACCTCGCCGTCGAGGATGACGTAGTCCTTGTCGCGCTTGAATAGTTCCTTGGCCTTGATGGCGTTGTTCAGGAAACCGATCAGGGGGGTGTTGGCGGACTCGTAGAGGTTGTGGATGCCGAGGTAGTCCTCGACCTTTTCAATGCCGGCCTCGAGGACACCGACGGTGCGCTTCTTCTCATCGACCTCGTAGTCGGTCTCGGCGTGCAGGCGCGTGACGACCTTGGCGAATTCGCTGTACCAGCGGTTGGTGTCGCCCTGGGCCGGGCCGGAGATGATGAGCGGGGTGCGGGCCTCGTCGATGAGGATGGAGTCCACTTCGTCGACGATGGCGAAGTGGTGGCCGCGCTGGACCAGTTCGGACTTGTCCCACGCCATGTTGTCGCGCAGGTAGTCGAAGCCGAATTCGTTGTTGGTGCCGTAGGTGATGTCCGCAGCGTACTGTTCGCGGCGCAGCGCAGGATCCTGGTTTGACAGGATACAGCCGCTGCTCAGGCCAAGGAAGCGGTAGACGCGGCCCATGAGGTCGGACTGGTATTCGGCGAGGTAGTCATTCACGGTGATGACGTGGACGCCCTTGCCGGCGAGGGCGTTGAGGTAGGCCGGAGCGGTGGCCACCAGAGTCTTGCCTTCACCGGTCTTCATTTCGGCGATGTTGCCCAGGTGCAGGGCGGCGCCGCCCATGAGCTGGACATCGAAGTGGCGCATGCCGAGGGTGCGGGAGGAGGCTTCGCGGACGGCGGCGAAGGCTTCGGGCAGCAGATCGTCCAGTTTCTCGCCTGCCTGGTGGCGTTCGCGCAGACGGTCAGTTTCTTCACGGAGCTCGGCATCCGTGAAGGTCTGGAAGGAGCTCTCCAGGGCATTAATGGAATCGGCATAGTTCCGCAGTTGCCTCAGGGTTTTCTTGTCACCCGTGCGGAGAAGTTTTTCGATAAGTGTTGCCACGTGAAGTTGCTCCCAGTCTCAAGCTGCCGAATTCTGGCGTGTTTAGTCTACGGGAGAGACGCAGGGCCGGTGGCGCCTGTTCCCTCACAGCGGATAGTGCGATTGGCGGGCAGCCACGGCTTCGGCGAGCGCCGGCGCGAGGTTCCCCCGTGGCGAGACAACTACCCCGTCCAGTCCCAGCCACTCTGCCATGAGCTGCAGTTCCGCGGCGAGTTCGACGGCGGTGTCCCCCGGCGCGCCGGCTTCCGCATGGGCGGCCCGTACCAGCAGCCGGCCGCCGGTCCGGTCCGCTTTGAGGTCCACGCGGGCAACGATCGCGTCCCGGAGCAGGAAGGGCAGGACGTAGTAGCCGTACCTGCGCTTCGGTTCTGGCGTGTAGATCTCGATCCGGAAGTGGAACCCGAAGAGCTCCTCGAGCCGCCGCCTTTCGAACACCAAGGAGTCGAAAGGGCTCAGGAGTGCCCGGCCGCTGGCAGAGCGCGGAAGTTTCGCCTCCGCATGACGGTACACGGGCCGGTCCCAGCCGATCACCGTGACCGGTTCCAGCCGGCCGCTGTCCACGAGGTTCCGGACTGCGACCGCGGCTGCTTTCTGCGGTGTCCGGAAATAGTCCGCGAAGCACCGCACGGTCCCAATACCGTGGGCCTGGGCGGCGGCGTCGATCAGCCGGTCCATCGCGGCGGCCGCGTCCGGTTCGGGTGCCGCCCCTTCCCCGCCCGGTCCGGGGAGCACCTTGGAGGTGAGGGTGTAGCGCCGTTCGAAGGATTCGGTCCGCGAGGATGCCGAGACAAGTCCCTCCTCGAAGAGATGCTCCAGCACCCTTTTGACGGCGTTCCAGTTCCAGCCCCAGTTCTCCCGCTGCTGATCCTCCACGTGGCCCAGCCGGGCTGTCAGTTCGGCGGCTGTCATCGGCTTCCCGGCCGCAAGGGTTGCCAGCACCTTGGCCGCCACGCCGTCGCGCAGTTCGGGGTCCATGCTGTGCGCGCCCACCCATTTGCGGTTTTGCCACTGCACGAGGTCGTAGAAGTGGTCCGGCCGGATGAAGCAGGCTTCGTGGGCCCAGTACTCCATCATCCGGCGCGGGTGGGTCCCCGCCATGCGTTGGAGGATGGCGCGGTCGTAGTTGCCTAGCCGCGAGAAGAACGGCAGGAAGTGGCTGCGGGAAATCACATTGACGGAGTCGATCTGAACCAGGTGCAGCCGGGCAAAGGTACGGCCCACCGCCCGTGCGCTCACGGGTCCGGCGGGCCGTTCCTTGTCCAATCCCTGGGCTGCCAACGCGATCCGCCGTGCCTGTGCCAGGCTCAGCGATGCTTGCACGTTAGTCCCTTCGTCGGAAAAGTCTGCACCAGCTTATGCGCTGGCGGGCTCATCCTCTGAACGGTAGGCCACGATTTTCTCTTCCAGACTTGAATGTCCGGGTTCGCACGTCTGATCCAGGGAGATGACCCCGTAGGTCCAGCCGTCACGGCGATAGACGACCGACGGCGCCTTGGTCTCCTTGTCCACGAAAAGGTAGAAGTCGTGACCCACAAGTTCCATGTTGTCGACGGCGTCATCGAGGGTGAGCTGGGCCGCGGGGAATACCTTCCGGCGGATCAGCACAGGCGAATCGCCAGCCGGAATATCATTCTCGACATCGTACGGCGACTTCGCTGCCGCCGGCACCTGGGTCTCCTGCTGCTGCGCCGCCTCCACGTAAAGAGGTTCGCTGGGGCTGGCCGGCTCCAAGGCTGCCGTCGCCTCGGTGACGGACTTCGGGGTGTGCCGGCCGTGATGGACCTTTCTGCGGTCCCTAGCCCTGCGCAGGCGTTCAAGAAGCTTGTTGTAAGCGAGATCGAACGCAGCGAACTTGTCGGCGGCACTCGCTTCTGCGCGGATTACTGGGCCGCGTCCCAGGACTGTCAACTCAACCGTGAGCGATTCGGCGGTCTGGCGGGCTTTGGTCTCTTTGGTGACCTTCGCGTCCACCCTCTGGACCTTGTCTCCCAACGACGCGATCTTTGAGATCTTGTCGTCGGCATACTCGCGGAACCGGTCTGAGACCGTCAAGTTGCGTCCGCTGATCATGAACTCCATGGTGCCCTCCAAATGACTTCGGTGACACGACGGCGGTACTTCCCGGGGCCGATCTGACTGACAGTCGAGCCCCTTTCCGAGCCGCTATCGACAGGTACATCTGTTCTTGGTACCCATCTTCGACGTTAGTTCATAGACACCTGTTATTCATCCTTTTACGGTTTATTTTTTTGGGTTCCGCCGTTCCCACGCGCGACCGCGGGGCTGGCGGCGTCGATGCCGGAGGTGGCCGGCGGGCGTGTCGCGGCCACCACCACGGCGCCACTGACGACGGCCCCTGCGGCCCGCAGCGCACGGGCCGCCTCCGCCAGGGTGGCACCGGTGGTCAGCACGTCATCGACGATGATGCAGGGACGTCCTTCGACTCGACCGGGCCACGGGCCGGACCTGGCCCGCATGGATCCCCGTACTCGCCGGGCGCGGGCACCCCGGCCCAGTCCTTTCTGCCCGCCGGACAGGTAAAAGTCCGCTATCGGGCCTGCCCGCAACCGGTCCAGGCGCGGCAACGCCGGGGCCGTGCGGCTCCGCGCGGTCGGCGCGGTCGGCGCGGATTTCCGCAATGCGTCCGCAACGGTGAACCCTGGGAGCGCATCGCCGCGGCCGAGCCCACGGAGCAGGAGGTGGACGGGACTGAAACCCCGCTTGCGGAAGGCGGCGGCGCTCGTCGGCACGGGGACGAGGACGAGTCCCCGTGCCGGCCCGGCCGCGGAGTGGAGGGCACGCGCCAGGGCCCTGGCCAGCTCGGCGCCCAGCCGGGCCTGTCCGTGGCGTTTGAAGGACAGCAGGCACTGGGCCAGCTCGGCCCGGTATGCCCCGGCCGCCACCACGGGCAGCAGCACGGACCCATCCGTGTCCATCAGGGCCGGAGCCTGGGCCTCCGCCCGGAACGGCCTCAGCGTCAGCAGGCGGAGCTTCCGGGCGCATGCGCCGCAGAGAGCCAAGTCCTCCGCCCCGCAGCAGGCGCACTCCACTGGAATGGCCAGGGCGAGCACCTCCGCCGCGGACTCCGCCGTCAGGTCGCACAGTCTCGCCAGAGGCCGCGCGTAGCTGCCGCGGTGTCGCGCCGCTGTCGCTGGGGCCGGGGCAAGGTCCGGATCAGCGGCCGGCCGCGGCCGGCTGGTGTCCTGACCGGTGTGGCTGTTCATTCTCCGATCCTTGCCCGGGGGCGCCCTCGGCGGCAGCCCCTCGGGCCGCTATGTGGACAACCCGCTTCCGGCGCCCTCACCGGCCCGGACGGATACCACCCCGGACGGGCACCGGCGCGGATGGCTCCCCGCCGAAACCGTCCCACCGCCGCCGCCCGACGGCCCCTGGATCAGCCCGGGAAGGACGGGTCGGTGGGGCCCTTAAGCTGCGGTGACCAGCCGTTGCCCAGCCGCTGGAAGATTCCTTCGGCGGACTGGCCGTAGATCTCGGATGTCCCGTTGCCTGCGCTGAGGGCCGTCAGCCCGGGCCACGGCGCCAGCTGCTGCGGCTGCGCCGAGCCCAAGGACAACAACTCTGGGGTGACGGCATTGCTGGCGGAAGCCTTCATGACCGCGACCGTGGTGTCATCCACCCACACCCCTTGGTCCGGATTCCGCGGCGTCAGAAGGGTCAGGGGCGCGGTCAGGTCCCTCGGCGTGCCGTCCGCGTTCCGGATGATCCCGGTGATCTGGACCTTGCTCTTGCCCTTCTGCTCCGAAATGACAAGTGCGCGCGTGCCGTCCCGGGAAATCCGGAACTCCTTGACGGTCCGGCCGGCCAGCCATGCCGGCGACAGGGTCACGGTGGGCACGCTGGCTTTCTCCGCCACACCGACCGGCCGGTAGGCCACCACCTCGGTGGCGCCGCGGGAGCCCGGCCCCGCGGTCCACACCCAGTCGTAGCGCCCGAACGAAGGCCGCGACAGCGTAGCCCGCGTGGTCAGCGCCCTGGCGGGCTGGCCCGGAACGATCGAGTACATCGTGGTGCGGGCGGCATTGAGGAAAGCGGCGGCCTGCGACTCGATCGACTCCGCCGGTGCCCGCGGTGACAGGGCCGCGACGGACCGGATGTCCGGCAGCGGTGAAAGCCTGTTGTTCTCGTACCGGACCAGGTCATGGTTGCTGACAGCGATCTGGTAGGCCGGGACGCTTTCGTCCCGGACCGGAGGCAGGACCGTGCCGTTATCCTCGACGCGCACCAGATCCTGATTGGCCCGGAGCTCGACATTGATGACATCCGGCTGGCTGCGGAACGTCAGGGCCAACTGGGTCTGCATCCTTAGCCGGTCCTCGTTGGAGGCGTCCACCAGGTCCTTGGCGGTGAGATCCACCTGCGCGGCTCCTGAGACCACGGGCACAGACTCGCGGGCCAGCTTGATGCCCGAGGGGAACGCGCTGACGACGGCGCCCTTGAGGTAGGGGGCGGGGCCGCCCAGGAGGGCGCTCGTCATGGCCTTGACGGTTTTCTTCCGGATGAACCACCGGACATCAGGGACGGCGTACGTGAATGTGGGGTCGTAGAAGTAAATCGGGTAGGCGCCGTAGATGACCTTGAAGGTCTCTTCCGGGATGGCCGTTCCGTCCGGAAGATCGGAGATTCGCCACTCGCCGTCCACCTGGGTCAGCGTGACGGGGATGTTTTCGGTAGTGCCCTCCGGAAGCTGCGTGGCCACGCCGTCGGCGTCCACCGCATAGGCGACGTCGAGCTGGTAGTTGAAGACGTTTTCGACGCCGGTGGCCACCACGGCGGCCTTCCGGAAGACGAGCGCCCGTTGGTCCGGCTTCCACGTCACCGATGAGGCCTGGGTGAGGTACTGCCGGGCCACGGCGTAGTCGTCCTCGTAGCCGCTGCCGGCCAGGTAGAAGTCCTCGATGACGGCCTCGGGTCCTGCGCCGGGCCGCGGTGCGGCCGGGAAGAAGACCGGCGCGTTGGGGTTTCCGGCGCTCTCGTCCGTGCTCTTGCCCACCGGCCCCGAGCGCGGAATCTGGGCGCACGAGGTCAGCAGGAGCAGTACGAGAGTCAGCAGCGCGGCCCCCACGCGGGTGAACTTGACCCCGTTCATGCCCTGCCCTCCATCCCGGTGTCCCGGTGGCCGGCCGAGCCGCCGTCCGGGGTTGCCCCGCCGACGGCGCCGCTGCGGCCGTCGTTACCAAAGTCCTCAGTAAAGTCCTCGGTGAAACCGTCGGTCATGGTCCCGCGGGCCGCAGCCCCGGGTGCGCTGGCCGAGGTTTCCCCAGTCCGCGGCGGGTCCAGCAACACCACGGTGCGCTGGCTGCCTGCCACCGGGAGCCCGACGTTGACCGGCTCGAGCTGGAGCGGGGACCTGGTGAAGGGCTCGTCCCGGCGCAGCGGAAGGGTCAGGACGAAGTTGGACCCGTTACCCTTGCTCCCCCAGGCCTGCAGCCAGCCGTCGTGGAGCTTGGTGTCCTCGGCGGCGATGGACAGCCCCAGCCCGCTGCCGCCGGTGGTGCGGGCACGGGCTGGATCGGCGCGCCAGAACCGGTCGAAGACGCGCGCCGCCTCAGCCGGTGTCATGCCGATGCCATGGTCCCGCACGGCCACGGCCACCGCGGTGTCGCTGGCGGCCACGGAGACGTTCACCGGCCGGCCCTCGCCGTGTTCGAGGGCGTTCAGGATCAGGTTGCGCAGGATTCGGTCGATCCTGCGGTCGTCCATGTCGACGATGATGCTGCCGGCCGGGGCGTTGAGGGTGACGGCGGACCCGTATTCGGCGGCGACCGGCGACACGCCCTCAATGACGTGCGCGACGAGCTGCACAATGTCCGTGGGTTCGGCGTCGAGGGTGGCTGCGCCGGCGTCAAAGCGGGAGATTTCCAGCAGGTCCGCCAGGAGCGACTGGAAGCGTTCCACCTGGTTGTAGAGCAGCTCCGCGGACCGCTTGTTGATGGGGTCGAAGTCCTCGCGGGCGTCATAGAGGACTTCCGCGGCCATGCGCACGGTGGTGAGCGGGGTGCGGAGCTCGTGGGACACGTCGGAGACGAACCGCTGCTGCATTTGCGAGAGCGTGGCCAGCTGGGTGATTTGTTCCTGGAGGCTTGCGGCCATGTGGTTGAACGAGGCACCAAGGCGGGCGACCTCGTCCTCGCCTTTGACCACCATGCGTTCCTGCAGCTGGCCGGCCGCGAGCTTCTCCGAGACGACGGCGGCATGGCTGACCGGGCTGACCACGTTGCGGGTCACATACCAGGCGACGCCGCCGATCATGAGCACCAGCAGGGCACCGCCGGCCAGCAGGACATTCTGGATCTCGTCCAGCGTCTTCTGCGCCGTGTTGAGGTCATAGATGAGGTAGAGCTCGTAGACGGTGCCGTTGAAGGTCACCTTGTTGCCGACGGCGATGCCGGGCCGGTCCTCGGTGCCCACGGGGAACTGCGTGGACGCCCAGTACTGGTCCTTGCCCGAGTCCTGTACGGCCTTGCGCAGCTCCGGAGGGATGACGCCGATGGTGAGTTGGTCCGAGGCCCGGGATTCAACCCAACGGTTGCGCGGCTTCGTCTGCTCCGGCATTGCCTCGAACACATAGCGCCGCTGGATCACGGATCCGCGGCCTTCGACCGCGTTCAGGGTGTCATAGACCAGGGTAATGACGCTGGACTGGTCGGTGACCTGGGCGCCGTCGAACGTGTCCTGGACCTGCTTGACGTTGTAGCGCGTCTCCGATTCGGCCTGGGCGAGCCGTTCCTGGAACAGGTTGTTGGCGATCTGGTTGGACAGGTACGCGCCCACCACCGCGAACGAGCCGATGGCCAGAAGCAGCGTGGTCAGGACGGTCCGGAACTGCAGCGAACGCCGCCACTTCCGGTGCACCGCCCGGAGCAGGTACTTGATACCGGGCAGCAGACGCTGCATCCCGGTGCGGACCAGGCGCGCGACCCGGACGCCAACGATCCTCGCGCGTTTTGCCCACAACCGGGTCCGGAAAGCGTATCCGCGCCACAGTCCCGGCCCGCCGGCAGGCGGCTTTCCGGGCCCGCGCGGTCCGGAGGCCTCCGCCATTGACTTCGCGGTTGACGCCGCGGACGATTCTGCCGGCACCAGGTCGGGCGTCGTCTCCGGCGCCATGTCCGGCGTCGTCTCCGGCGCGGTGTCCGTGGCTATGGCCTGCGTCGTCTCCGGCGCGGTGTCCGTGGCTATGGCCTGCCGGACGCCGCGGTCCGCAGGCTCAGGAACCTGCTTTATAGCCGACACCACGGACCGTCAATACAACTTCGGGGGCTTCGGGGTCACGTTCAATCTTGGACCTCAGCCGCTGGACATGGACGTTGACCAGCCGCGTGTCCGCGGCGTGCCGGTATCCCCAGACCTGCTCCAGGAGCAGTTCGCGCGTGAACACCTGCCACGGCTTGCGGGCGAGCGCGACCAGAAGGTCGAACTCCAGCGGCGTCAAGGAGATCCGGTCGTTGCCCCGGCTGACCAGGTGGCCGGCGACGTCGATCGTGACGTCCGCAATCCGCAGGGTTTCCGGGGCCTTCTGGTCACCCGGCCGCAGCCGGGCCCGGACCCGGGCGACGAGCTCGGCGGGTTTGAACGGCTTGGGCACGTAGTCATCGGCCCCCGACTCGAGGCCGCGGACCACGTCCGAGGTATCCGACTTGGCGGTCAGCATCACGATCGGGACGTCAGATTCGGCACGGATCTGGCGGCAGACCTCAATGCCGTCCATTCCCGGAAGCATGAGGTCGAGCAGGACGAGGTCCGGCTTGGAGGCGCGGAACACATCCAGCGCCTGTCCGCCGTCCGCGCAGAAGACGGGTTCGAACCCGTCATTGCGCAGCACAATACCGATCATCTCGGCGAGCGCCTCGTCATCATCCACTACCAGAATGCGTGCCTTCATAGTTATATATTCCCCCATTGAATTGGCTTTGTCGTATCGGGCGGCCCGGCGGCATGGCGCAGACGGGACTGCGACCGACGCCGGAGCCCGCCGCTGCACGGGACGCTGTGACAATTGCCGCGTTGTCCTGCATGCTGTGGACAGGCCCCGTGAACCGGCCCGGACCGCAGGAGGAACCCGTGAACACCCCCATCTACGAGCGTGCCCTGGGCCGCGACTTTGACCGGCTGCAGCCGGAGCTTCAAGAATACTTCGCCTTGGCCCCGGGGTCCGGCCACTACGGCGTCGGCGAGGGGGTCTTCGACGTCGTCGGCTGCCGGCAGGCGTGGCTGCGCCCCCTGCTCCGGCTCACCACCGGCGAGCAGGCCTTCTTTCCCGAATACGGCGAGGGCATCCGCTTCCGGATCGAGAACCACGCCCACCTGGACCCGTTCGGCAGGTCTAGCCTGACGGCCCGGCGGGAGATCTTCTTCCCCGGAACCACCCGGCTGTTCCACGACACGACCAGTTTCGACGACTCCGGGCCCAGGCAGGGGCTGGTGGACTATGTGGGCAGGTTCCGGCGGCTCGCCACCGACCTCAATCTCAGCGTCACGCCGGAGGGCCGGCTCCGCGGTGTCTCCGAGGCGTCCCGGCTGTTTCTGGGACCTCTCCGGATACCGCTGCCGGCCGCTCTCGACGCCAAGGCCTACGCCGAGCAGTGGTGGGAGCCGCAGGACGGCGGGCGGCACAGGATCCAGGTCAAGGTGATCCAGCCCCAGCTCGGCCTGGTGCTGGTGTATGCCGGCCATTTCGACTACCGGCTTGAGCCCTACCCCGGCGGTGTCGCGACGCCGGGCTACCTTCCCGGGCACGCCCGTCCGGACGGCTGGGAGGGCCGGGTCTAAGTCGGGAGGCCGGCAGCCCCGGCAGTCCCGGCGGCTGCTCTAGCCGAGGGCGAGCTGGTTGAGGCCGTCCGCCACCTGGGTCAGCCGGGTCAGGACCGCCGTCGCCGCGGCCGGTGAGTGCCGTGCCAGCCCCTCCGACGGCGTGACCCGCAGTGCCCCCAGCGTGGACGCGGGAAGACCCAGCTGCCGCCACGGGCGCCACACGTTTTCCACGACGTCGCCAACCCTGGGCAGGGTCGCGGCGGGATCGGCAACGTCCAGCGCGCCGGCCCAGAGCCGCTTGCCTGCCTCCACCGCACCCGCGAGCTGTTCCCACTGGCGCGAGGTCAGTGCCCGGAGCGGCACGGCGATTCCGTCCGCGCCTGCCGCCAGGATCCGCTCGAAGGGCGCCTCCACCTCGGAGACGGCCACGACGGTTTCGACGGCGCCCGCGGCCCGGAGCGCGTCGATCACCAACTGCCAGGACTCGGTGATTTCCCGGCCCGACACCGAGCGCAGGGTCCGGTAACCACTGGCGGTGGGAATGGTGCCGGCCAGTACCGAGGCAATTTCAGGTTCGTCGAGCTGGACCACGATCCGGGCCCCGGGGGCAGCCTCTGCCACCCGCTTGAGGTGGCCTTCCACGCCCGCTGCGAGCGAGGCCGCGATGTCCCGGCGGGCGCCGTAGTCGAGCAACGCCCGCTCCCCGTTGTGCAGGTGCAGGCCGGCGGCAAGGCTGAGCGGCCCGCGCAGCTGGACCTTGATATCCTCCGCCGGCGCTTCCTCGGCCCCGATAACGTCCGCCAGGACGTTGATGTCGGTGGACAGGGCCGATTTGGCCCGCTGCAGGTCCTTGCCGGGGCGGTCCACGAGCCGCCATCCATGCGGCTGGACGTCGATGGCGAGTTCCACGAGCAAAGAGGCGGTCCGGCCCACGGCATCGGAGCCGACGCCGCGGCCGGGCAGTTCGGCAAGGAACGGCAGGTGCGGGCTGCCCAGTTCACCGCGGATGATGCGGGCGGCCTCGGCCGGGTCCTCGCCGGGCCACGGCCCAAGGCCCGTCGCGGTCACTTGGCCCGGTGCGGGCGAATCTGTTCCGGCCATGGGGCTAGGCGTCCGCGGCGCGGGCCGCATCCGCGGTGCCGGAGGCCTGGGCGGCCTGGTGGTCTTCGGCGATGGCCTCGTGGTGGCGGATGACCTCGCCAATGATGAAGTTCAGGAATTTCTCCGCGAACGCCGGGTCCAGATGGGCCTCGGCGGCGAGATGCCGCAGCCGGGCGATCTGCGCCGTTTCGCGGCCCGGGTCCCCGGCGGGAAGCTTGTGCGCGGCCTTGAGGAAGCCGACCTTCTGGGTGGCCTTGAAACGTTCGGCGAGGAGGAAGACGAGGGTGGCATCGATGTTGTCGATGCTGGAGCGGATCGACAACAGCTCCGCCATTACCGCGGGATCCACGGATCCGGCCAGGGAGCTCGCCGCCGGGTCGTAGGAATCGGTGTCAGGAAGATTGAGGTTCTGCTCGGTCATTGACCCAGTCTATGGGCACGGCCGCTAATGCCTCCCGCTGTTAAGCCCCGTTGCAGGCGCCCGACGGGCCACTTAACGCCAGCCCGCCAAAGGGGCATGCCCACCGTTCATGGCGAACGGTGGGCATGCCCCGATGCCAGTGGCCCTGCACCAGCACGGCCCGGCGCGCAGAAAGTCAGCTCGCGCAGGCAGTCAGCTGTGGAGCACGGCTTTGAACGCCTCGCGGCGCCGGGCCTGTTCATCGGGATCCGGAACAGGCAAGGACGCGATGAGCTTCTTCGTGTAGTCGTGCTGCGGGTTGCCCATCACCTGGTTGCCGAGGCCCTGCTCCACCATCTTGCCCTTGTAGAGCACGCCCACCCAGTGGGAGAGCATGTCCACCACGGCGAGGTCGTGGCTGATGAACAGCGCCGCGAAGCCGAACTCCTGCTGGATCTCCTTGAACAGTTCCAGCACCACGGCCTGCACGGACACGTCCAGGGCCGACGTCGGCTCATCAGCGATCAGCAGCTTCGGGTTCAGGATGAGCGCCCGGGCCAGGGAGGCCCGCTGGCGCTGCCCGCCGGAGAGTTCATGCGGGAACCGGTCAGCGTACGACGCCGGCAGCTGCACTGACTCGAGCAGCTCGCCGACCCGCTTGCGCGCCTCGGCCCCGGTCGGGTTGGAGTGGATGATCAGCGGTTCCGCCACGCAGTCGCCGATGGTCAGCTGCGGGTTGAACGAGGCCGCCGGGTCCTGGAACACGAAGCCGATCTCCTTGCGCAGCGGCTTGAACGTGCGTTCCTTGTAGTTCAGCATTTCGTAACCCAGCACCTTGAGGCTGCCGCCCGTGGTCCGGTTGAGCCCGGCGATCGCCCGGCCGATGGTGGTCTTGCCGGAACCCGACTCCCCCACGAGGCCGAAGACTTCGCCTTCGGAGACAGTGAAGCTGACGCCGTCGACGGCCTTAAACGCCGGGCTGCCCAGCCGTCCCGGGTACTCGATGGTCAGGTTTTTGGCCTCGACCAGCACTTTGCCGCCCTGGTGGGCGCGTTCCACCATGCCTGCGGATGCGGAGTTGCGGCCCAAGTGCGGGACTGCGGCAAGGAGCTTCTTGGTGTAGTCCTGCTTTGGCTCGGCGAACAGCACCCGCGAGGATGCCTCCTCCACGACGTCGCCCTGGTACATGACCACCACACGGTCGGCGAGGTCGGCGACAACACCCATGTTGTGCGTGATCAGCACGATGGATGTCCCGTATTTGTCGCGGAGGTCCCGCAGCAGTTCCAGGATCTCCGCCTGGACGGTGACGTCCAGGGCGGTGGTCGGCTCGTCGGCCACGATGAGTCCGGGGTTCAGGGCCAGCGCGGCGGCGATCACGACGCGCTGCTTCTGGCCGCCCGAGAACTGGTGCGGGTAGTAGTTGACCCGCGTGTCCGGGTCCGGGATGCCCACTTTGCGGAGGGCCTCGATGGCCCGCACCTTGGCTTCTTTGGCGGAGATCTTTTTGCCACTGCCGGTGTCGGTGTGCGCCCGGATGCCTTCGGCAATCTGCCAGCCGACGGTGAAGACGGGGTTGAGGGCCGTGGACGGTTCCTGGAACACCATCGCGACGTCGCGGCCGCGGATCTGCCGCAGCTTGGCGGCGCTGACGCTGATGACGTTGTTGCCGTTGATCAGGACGGCGCCCTGGCTGGTCGCCGTTTCCGGCAGCAGGCCCAGGATGGTCTTGGCCGTCACGGTCTTGCCGGATCCCGATTCGCCGACGATGGCGACAACTTCGCCGGGGTTGACTTCGAGGCTGACATCCTTGACGGCGAAGACGTCGCCGCCGTCGGTCGCGAACGTGACCTTGAGGTTCTCGATGTCCAGGACGGGACCCGTGCCGGGGCCCTGCCGGTCGATATTGGTGGTCATAGCACTCTCGATTCTGCTTCAGGGGCGGCCTGCGCGCCGGCTGTGGAGTCCGGGCCGCTGGCGGGAACCTTGCTCCCGGCCTTCCGGCGGCCCCTGAGCCGTGGATCGTTGAGATCGTTCATGCTCTCACCGACCAGGGTCAGCCCGAGCACGGTCAGGACGATCGCCGTACCGGGGTAGATGCCCGTCCACCAGATGCCCGAGGAAGCGTCGGCAATCGCCTTGTTCAGGTCATAGCCCCACTCGGCGGCGGAGGACGGTTCGATGCCGAACCCCAGGAAGCCAAGCCCCGCCAAGGTCAGGATCGCCTCGGACGCATTCAGCGTGAAAATCAGCGGCAGCGTGCGGGTTGCGTTCTTGAAGATGTGCCGGCCCATGATGCGGACGCTGGAGGCGCCCACCACCTTGGCTGATTCGACGTAGGGTTCCGCTTTCAGCCGGATGGTCTCGGCACGGATCACGCGGAAGTACTGCGGGACGAACACCACCGAGATGGAGATGGAGCAGGCAACGATGCCTCCCCAGAAACTGGACTGCCCGTGGCTGATGACGATTGACATCACGATGGCCAGCAGCAGCGACGGGAAAGCGTAGATCGCGTCGGCGATCACCACCAGCATCCGGTCCAGCCAGCCGCCGAAGTAGCCGCTGAGGAGGCCGAGGGCTACGCCGAGGAAGATCGACATGGCCACGGCGACGATGATGACCACCGCGGCCGTCTGGGCGCCCCAGAGCACGCGTGAATAGACGTCATAGCCACTGACCGTGGTGCCCCAGATGTGGGCGGGGCTGGGGGGCTGCTGTGCCGGGAAGGGACCCGCGGCGTCGCTGAGCTGGGCGAAGCCGTAGGGCGCTATCCACGGCGCAAACACGGCCGTGAGCAGGAACACGACGGACAACACCAGACCGGTGACGAGCATGCCGCGCTGCAGCCCGACGCTCGTCCGGAAATGTGAGATCACCGGCAGCCGGTAGATGAGGGGCTGCTTGCGCCCGCTTACTGTGGTTGCGTTCATGGTTAGTACCTCACTCGCGGGTCGATCAGTGCTGCGACGACGTCCACGATGAAGTTCGTGACGGCAACGATGACCGCCAGGAACACAACGATGCCCTGGACAGCGACGAAGTCGCGGGCGTTCAGGTATTGCACCAGCTGGTAGCCGAGGCCCTTCCACTCGAATGTGGACTCCGTGAGGACGGCGCCGCCCAGCAGGAGGGCAATCTGGAGGCCCATGACGGTGATGATCGGAATCAGGGCAGGCTTGTAGGCATGCTTGGTCACGAGCCGGAAATTGCTGACGCCGCGGGACCTGCCGGCCTCGACGTAGTCCTTGCCCAGGGTGCCGATGACGTTGGTGCGGACCAGCCGCAGGAAGACCCCCGCGGTCAGCAGTCCGAGGGTCACTGCGGGGAGCACTGAATGGGACGCGACGTCGCCGAACGCGGCCATGTTGCCGCTGCGGAGCGCATCCAGCCAGTAGATCCCGGTCGGTGCGGACAGGCTTCCCAGGGCCAGCTCGGTCCTGGTGGAGGCCCGACCGGCGACGGGGAACCAGCCGAGCCCGACGGAGAACGTCAGCTTCATCAGCAGGCCGGCGAAGAACACCGGGGTGGCGTAGCAGAGGATGGCGAAGAACCGCAGGAACGCGTCGGGCGCCTTATCGCGCTTGTAGGCGGAGATGAGCCCGAGCGGGATGCCGACCAACAGCGCCACGATGAGGGCATTGATTGCCAGTTCGAGGGTCGCTACGCCAAAGGTTATGACCATTTCGACAACGGGGCGGCGGTCGGTGATGGTGGTGCCGAAGTTGCCGGTCGCCAGCTGGCCAACGTATTCAAAGTACTGCACGAAAATCGGGCGGTCGTAGCCGGCTTCGTGGATGCGCTGCGCCAGCGCCTCCGGGGGAAGCCGGCCGCCCTGGGCGGCGGTGATGGGATCGCCAATGACCCGCATCAGGAAGAAGACCAAAGTCACCAGAATGAAAATGGTCGGAATGATCAGGAAAGCCCTGACCAGGATGTACGTCCCCAGGCCCCCACCCGTGGATTTTTTCTTGGACGGAAGGAGTCCGTCGGCGTCGCTTGGCGGCGCCTCAATCAATGTTGTCATTGGTACCTAAAATTGTGCTTCCGGCCATGGCCGGCCGGCGGGAACTGCAAGGTGCGGCATTGACCAGCAAAGGCGGGGCGCCTCGAGGGCGCCCCGCCTCGCAGGCTGGTCAGAACCGCACAGATGCAGCCTTACTTGGAAAGAGTTCCCAAACGGAACTTGAAAGAGGCGTCCAGAGTCGTATCGACACCCTTGACACCGCTGCCGGAGATGGCAACCTGCGCGCCCTGGAGCAGCGGAAGCGTGGAGATGTCCTTGGCCAGGGCATTCTGCGCATCCTTGATCGTGGACTCGCGCTGAGTCTTGTCAACGGTGGTGAGCTGCTTGTTGATCAGATCGTTGACGGTGGGGTTGTTGTAGTGGTTCTTCAGGAAGCCGCCCTCCGGGAAGAACGGGGTCAGGTAGTTGTCGGCGTCGCTGAAGTCCGGGAACCAGCCAAACTGGAACAGCGGGTACTCGTCGGCCCGGCTTGCCTTGCTGTAGGTGACCCATTCGGTGGACTGCAGGTTGACCTTGAACAAACCGGACTTCTCCAGCTGGTCCTTGATCATGGCGTATTCATCGCCGGAGGACTTGCCGTAGTGGTCCGGGTTGTACTGCAGGTTCAACGACACAGGCGTCGTCACGCCGGCGTCGGTCAGGACCTTCTTGGCCTTGTCCAGGCTGGGCTTGCCGGCGTCGCCGTAAGCATCCTTGAACGACTCGTTGGCACCGAGGAAACCGTTGGGAACGTTGGAGTACAGGGGCAGGTATGTGCCCTTGTAGACCTGGTCCGCGATGGCCTGGCGGTCAACGAGGTTGGCGATGGCCTGGCGGACGGCGGTCGCCTTGGCCGGATCGGCGTCGGCAGCCTTGGCACCGAAGGGCATGGTGTTGAAGTTGAACGTGATGTAGCGGATTTCGCCGCCCGGACCAACGTTGACCTTGACCTTGGAGTCCTTCTTCAGGTCATCGATGTCCGTGGCGCTCAGGCTGCGGTTTGCCACGTCGATGTTGCCCTGCTGGATGTCCAGCTTCATGTTGGTGGGGTCTGCGTAGTACTTGATCGTCGCGGCGTCGTTGGCTGGCTTGCCGAGGACTCCCTGGTAGTCAGGGAAGGCCTTGAAGCTGATCAGCTCGTTCTTCTTGTATGTGTCGATCGTGTACTGGCCGTAGAAGGCCTTGGCCTTGACGATCGAGTCGTCGTCAAGCAGCTTGTCGGCCGGGAAGACTTCATCGTCCACGATCGGCGCGGCAGGGCTGCTGAGGATCTGTGCGAAGGTCTGGTCGTTGGCCAGCTTCAGCTTGAAGACGACGGTGTTGGCATCGGGGGCGGTGACGCTGTCCACGTTTGCCAGCAGGCTGGCGGGGCCGGCAGGATCGTTGATCTTGGTCTGCCGGTCGAAGGAGAACTTGACGTCCTTGGAGTCGAGCGTATGACCGTTGGCCCACTTGAGTCCCGGCTTGAGCTTGACCGTGTATTCGGTCGGCGAAGTGAAGGACGCGGACTCGGCCAGGTCCGGAACCGGATCGGCGCTGCCCGGCTTGGAGTTGAGCAGGAAGGAGTAGATCTGGTTCATCACCATGAACGAACCGTTGTCGTACGAGCCCGCCGGGTCCAAGGCTGTGACCTTGTCCGTGGTGCCGTAGGCGATTGGACCGCTTGCGGCGGCTGATGACCCGCCAGCGCCGCCGGACGGCCCGGTGCAGGCCGTCAGTGCAAAGGCGGAAACCCCGGCGAGCGCGATGACGCTCTGCAAGGCCTTTTTGTTCATTGCCATCTGTGAACTTTCTGTTCGATGCGTTCTAGCGCAGCCCGAAGTGAAACGAATGACTCGTCGGGCGGCAAGCTTTGCTGATTCCTAGATTCAACCAGACAACCATTCGGTGAATCGTTGCATTTTGTGAGTTGAGACACAAAATTTACACGAACCGAAGGATTCTGCCATTTTCTTCAGGATTCCGCCCGGATCTTCGGCAGGGACGCAGGCGCATCTGCAGTGCGGGCAACACGACGAAGGGCCCCGCCGCATGGCGGGGCCCTTCGCTGGATCG
The DNA here is from genome assembly GCA_046727115.1 of Actinomycetota bacterium. Taxonomy (GTDB): domain Bacteria; phylum Actinomycetota; class Actinomycetes; order Actinomycetales; family Micrococcaceae; genus Arthrobacter. The sequence goes on from JBKPBZ010000037.1 coordinate 20,199, forward strand.
GGTGTGGCGGGCGCCTAGAGCAAGGCCCGCTGCAGCGAGCGCGCGGCGTCGATCGTGGCCTGGCCCAGCACGCGGCTGCCTTGGTAGAGCACCACCGTCTGGCCGGGGGCCACGCCGCGCAGCGGCTCGGTGAGGGTGACCACCAGCTCATCCCCCGCCATGTGCGCGCGGGCCGGGACGGGGTCGCCGTGGGCACGGACCTGGGCGTAGCAGTCGAACTCCTCGCCGGTCGCCACCTCGGCGATGGGCAGCCCCGCCCAGGAGACCTTGATGCCGCGGATTTCGTCGATGGCGAGCAGCGCCTCCGGACCCACCACCACCTTGTTTTCCTTGGGCCGGATCTCGAGCACGAACCGCGGCTTGCCGTCCGCGGCCGGGGTGCCAAGCTTCAGCCCCCGGCGCTGGCCCACGGTGAACGCGTTGGCGCCCGGGTGCTCGCCGACCTTCGCGCCGGACTCGTCCACGATGTCACCGGTGGTCATCTCGATCTTCTCGGCGAGCCAGCCGGCGGTGTCGCCGTCGGGGATGAAGCAGATGTCATGGCTGTCGGGCTTGTTCGCCACCGAGAGGCCGCGGCGCTCCGCCTCGGCCCGGACCTCGGCTTTCGATGGCGTCTCCGCTAGCGGGAACATCGAGTGCTTGAGCTGTTCGTGGGTCAGCACGCCCAGCACATAACTCTGGTCTTTGGCCCAGTCCGCAGCGCGGTGCAGCTCGGGGTTGCCGTCGGCGTCGGTGATGACTTTGGCGTAGTGGCCGGTGCACACGGCATCGAAGCCCAGGGCAATGGCCTTCTCCAGCAGGGCGGCGAACTTGATGCGCTCGTTGCAGCGCATGCAGGGATTGGGGGTGCGGCCGGCGGCGTACTCATCGATGAAATCCTGGACCACGTCTTCCTTGAACCGCTCGGAAAAGTCCCAGACGTAGTACGGGATCCCGAGAATGTCGCAGGCACGCCAGGCGTCGCGGGAGTCCTCGATCGTGCAGCAGCCGCGGCTGCCGGTTCGCAGGGTGCCCGGCATCCGGGACAGCGCGAGGTGGACGCCGACGACGTCGTGCCCCGCCTCGACGGCGCGGGCGGCGGCAACGGCGGAATCAACGCCGCCGCTCATGGCTGCAAGAACTCGCATACTGGCTTTCTTTAGGGTTCAGGGTGTCGCAGGCACCGGGGCCGCGGCTCACTGCAGCCGCGGAAATAGCACAATGCCTGCCACGCCATTCTATCGCCACGCCGAATCCTCCCCAAAAAGCCCTTGACGGGGCGGCTTCCCGCTTCTAGCGTCAAGACAAGCAGTTTTAGAATCGGATGCGCGCAGACGCGGGAATCGAGCGGACATGGCTGTTGAGGACATCGTGATCGTGGGCGGCGGACTGGCCGGAGCCACGGCGGCCAAAACATTGCGGGCGGAGGGATTCGGCGGCCCCGTGGTGCTGGTGGCGGCCGAGTCCCACCAGCCGTACCTGCGGCCGCCGCTGTCCAAGGAGTTCCTGCTGGGCAAGGCCGGCGACGACGCCCTGCCCGTGGTGCCGGAGGACTGGTACGACGCGAACGACGTCGACCTCCGGCTCGGCGCCCGGGTCACCGAGCTGGACCCGGCCGCTCGGACCGTGGTCCTCGACGGCGGCGGGCGGCTGGAGTACGCCTCCCTGCTGCTCGCCACCGGCGCACGGCCCCGGACAATCCCCCTGCCCGGCAGCGGGCTCGACGGCGTCAGCACGTTCCGGACGGTGGAGGACAGCCGGCGCCTGCAAGCCCGCCTCGCCGACGGCGGCCTGAACGTGGTCATGATCGGGTCCGGCTGGATCGGGATGGAACTGGCCGCCGCCGCCAGCACCTTCGGAAACACCGTCACGCTCCTGGGGCTGGAGGAGGTGCCGCTGGAGACGGCGATCGGCCCGGAGCTGGGTGGCTTCTTCCGCGAGCTGCACGAGGCCCACGGCGTGCGGTTCCGGCTTCCGGCGTCCGCTGCCGAGATCCAGGGGCGGTCGGGCCGGGTGACCGGGGTCCTCACCGACGCCGGCGTTGTCCTGCC
>JBKPBZ010000038.1:0-9096 GCA_046727115.1 Actinomycetota bacterium
TGCCCACGCACAATTCGCAGGCCGTGGAGTGCCAGCTGCACCACATCGAGGGCCTCTCCGAGCACTTCCTGTATTCGAACGACGACATGTTCTTCGGCCGCGCCGTGGGGCCGGACATGTTCTTCACTCCCGGCGGCATCACGAAGTTCATCGAGGCCGAGACCCGGATTGGGCTGGGCGACAATGATGCCGAACGCAGCGGCTTTGAGAACGCCGCCCGGGTGAACCGCAAGCTGCTCTGGAACCGCTTCGGCCGCATCACCACCCGGCACCTGGAGCACACGGCGGCCCCGCTGCGGCGAAGTGTGGTCGAGCAGATGGAGCAGGAGTTCCCGGCCGAGTTTGCCAAGACCGCCGCGAGCACGTTCCGGGCCGCAGACAACATCTCCGTGACCAATTCCTTCTACCACTACTACGCGCTGCTCACGGGCCGGGCCGTGACCCAAACGGCTGCCAAGGTCAGATATGTGGACACCACTGCGCGGGCAGGGCTGAACTACCTGCCTAAGCTCCTGGCCAAGCGGAACATGGACTTCTTCTGCCTCAACGACGGCAGCTTCCCGGAGGTCCCGGCGGAAGAGCGGGCCGAGCTGGTCACGGATTTCCTGGAGAAGTACTACCCCATCAAGGCACCCTGGGAGAAGTAACGAACCGTGACTAAAGCGGGTGCCGCCCCGGTCAGGGAATGACGACGCCAGTAAGCAAGTGAGTCAGTTCAGGGTAGTGAACCGGCGGTGCGATGGCGTCAGGGCCGGCGCCTCGAGCTTGGCTTGCTCCGGGATAGAAATCCCTGCGGCGGCGATCCGGCGCTGGGCTTCCGCAGGCGAGACCAGCTCGCCGACGGCCGGGGTGTCGCCGAGCAGCACCACGGAGTGCACGATCGTGTGTTCGTAGACGTGGACCAGGTTGAACGCCTGCCCGCCGTCGCGGCCACGAGTGCCGCCCACAGGAACGTTCAGATCCTGGGTGTAGCAGGTGGCCGAGGCCACGGACACGGGAATGCCCGCGAATGTTGCCGTGGTCGAGTAGTGCAGGTGGCCGCCCAGGATGGCGCGGACATCGGAGTTGCGCAGGACGCCGGCCAGCGCCGACTGGCCCCGGAGCTCCACCAGCACGGCGAGATCCAAGACGGATGGCACCGGCGGGTGGTGCAGGGCGAGGATGGTCCCGTCCGGGGCAGGGGTGGCCAGTTCAGCGGCGAGCCATTCGAGCTGGTCAGGGCTCAATGCGCCGTGGTGAAAGCCGGGCACGGAGGTGTCCAGGGTGATGATGCGCAGCCCGTTGACGAAGTAGCTGTGGTCCACCGGCGCGTCATTGTCCGCCTGGTCCAGGAGCCCGGCCCGGAAATTGGCCCGGTTGTCGTGGTTCCCCATCGCCCAGATGACCTTCGCCCCCAGGGCCTTGCATGCCGGGTCCACGATGGCGCGGAGCTTGGCGTAGGCTTCCGGTTCCCCGAGATCGGCCAGGTCCCCCGTGAAGATCACGGCTTCCGGGCGGGCACCCGAGGCGTGGACCTCCTCGAAGAGCTGCCTGAGCAGGGCTTCGCTGTCCACGACGCCGTGCAAGGGTTGCGGACCCCCCAGCAAATGGGGGTCGCTCAGGTGAAGTAGGAAATGACGTGGCCGGGGGTGCTCGGCCTCGATGCGCTCCATTGCTGCCTTCTTGGTTGGGTGGAAGCGGTGCCTCCAGTGTCCCTCTCAGTAAGAACTATCCAACCAGACATTGGGCAAACATTGTAAAAACTGGGACAGGCATATTGGAAAATCGTGGGCTAACAGGTGGCGTACCCTCACATGCTCTTGCAGGCATACGCCGGCGCGGTGGACCGGCGGCACTCCCGAAACCCCGGCTCGGCGGGGCGGGACGGGCAGTGCCGCCGGGTTCGCGCCTTCCGCTAGCTCAGGTAGCCGTTCGGGTTGAGCACGAACTTCGTCGCCGCGCCGGCATCGAATTCGGCGTACCCCTTCGGCGCGTCCTCCAGGGTAATGGCCTTCGCGTTGACGTTCTTGGCGATGTGTACCTTGTCGTGCAGGATGGCCATCATCAGCCCCCGGTTGTATTTCATGACCGGACACTGTCCCGTGGTGAAGCTCAGCGACTTGGCCCAGCCCGTTCCGAGGTTGAGAGACAGCGAGCCCTTCCGCGCTGCCTCATCTATGCCGCCCGGGTCGCCGGTGACGTAGAGCCCGGGAATGCCGAGGGCGCCGCCGGCGGCGGTCACTTCCATCAGGGAGTTCAGGACAGTTGCCGGGGCCTCCTTGGCTCCGGCGCCATGGCCCTTGGCCTCGAATCCCACAGCATCCACGCCGCAATCGACTTCCGGGACGCCGATGAGCTGTTCTATTTGCTCCGCCGGCCCGCCCTTGGTCAGATCGACAGTCTCGCAGCCAAAGCTGCGCGCCTGGGCCAGACGGTCCGCGTTCAGGTCCCCCACAATCACGACGGCGGCACCCAGCAGATGCGCGCTGGTCGCCGCGGCCAGGCCTACGGGTCCCGCCCCTGCGATGTAGACGGTGGAGCCGACACCCACGCCCGCGCTGACCGCCCCATGGAATCCGGTCGGGAAGATGTCCGAGAGCATGGCCAGGTCCATGATTTTTTCAAGGGCCTGGTCCTTGTCAGGGAACTTCAGCAGGTTCCAATCGGCGTACGGCACCAGGACGTAGTTCGCCTGGCCGCCGACCCAGCCGCCCATATCCACATACCCGTAGGCGCTGCCCGGCCGGTCGGGGTTGACGTTCAGGCAGATGCCCGTTTTGCGTTCCTTGCAGTTCCGGCAACGCCCGCAGGCGATGTTGAACGGGACGGAGCAGATGTCCCCCACTTTGATGAATTCAACATCCGGGCCCACTTCCACCACTTCGCCCGTGATCTCGTGCCCAAGCACCAGGTCAGTGGGGGCCGTGGTGCGCCCCCGGACCATGTGCTGGTCCGAGCCGCAGATGTTCGTGGCAACGGTCTTGATGATGGCGCCGTGGCGCACCTGCCGGCCGACGTTGGCGGGGTTCACCCCAGGGCCGTCCTTGAGCTCAAAGGTGGGGTAGTCAATGTCTATCAGCTCGACTTTTCCCGGCCCCTTGTAGGCAACGGCTTTGTTCCCTGTCATCTCGTTCCTCCTGCGTTCACGGACCCACACGGGCCCTGCTGTGATTGACGAAGTTGTTGATGCGCCCTCCGCACGGACACCTCGGCCGCACGGCCGAAGGGCGGCTGTCAGGGATGACTGCGCCGTGGACGTGCCCGGAATGTTGGAAGGTTCGGCCAGTCTAGGGGGTACGTATGCATAGGGATAGAGGCTATGGGTTCGTAAAGCCGGGCGGCCTGTTTCAGGCCAGGGCGGACTGAACAGCTTCGATGATCTCCGGTGAATCCGGCTCCACGGTGGGCGAAAAACGGGCGATGACCTCACCGTCGCGGTTCACGAGGAACTTCTCGAAGTTCCACTTCACCAGGCCTGGCAGGAGTCCGTTCTTGAACTTGGTGAGCTCGGCATAGAGCGGATGCTGGTTCTTTCCCCGGACGTTGGCCTTGACTGTCAGCGGGAAGGTCACGCCGAAATTGCGCTGGCAGAACTCGGCGATCTCGGCCTCGCCGCCCGGCTCCTGTCCGGCGAACTGGTTGCAGGGGACGCCGAGGACCTGGAAGCCCTGGGCGCGGAACTTGTTGTGCAGTGCCTCGAGTCCTGCGTATTGGGGCGTGAAACCGCACTCGGACGCCACGTTGACCACCAGGACCACCTCTCCCCTGAACCGGCCAAAGTCGGTCTCGGTCCCGTCGATGAGGGTTAGGGGAATGGAGTGCAGAGCTGTCATGGGCGAGTCCTCGCGTTGTCGGTGGTCCGGAGCAGAAGTTGGGACCTCGTTCCCCTATTATTCGGCACCGACCCGCGCGGGTATGGGTGCGCATCGCGGACGCGACGCTGGGCAGGTGGCCTGGACCCGTCGCGGGCGGACGGACACGGAAGCCCAAGCGCGCCGGCTACGGGGTCGGCGTTGCCGTGGGCGTCGGCGAGGCCTTTGTTGTCACTGCTGTTGTGGCCGACTGCGTGACCGCCGTTGGCTCCGGTTTATCGGCCGGCGAGGTGACAGGGGCCGGCTGCACAGTGATCGGGGCCGGCGCAAGAGAAACACTCGGTGGCGGCGCAGGCGCGGTGCTGCCCACAGCCTCTGTCGCAGTCGCGGTGGCGGACGCGGGAGCCGACTGCGTGGCTGGGGCTGTTGCCGTGGGGCTAGGTGTGGGCGTGGTGGTGGTCGGCGTCGCGGGGGCACTACCCGTCGGCGTCGGCGTCGCGGGGGCACTACCCGTCGGCGTCGGCGTCGCGGGGGCACTACCCGCCCCCGTCGGCGTCGCGGGGGCACTACCCGCCCCCGTCGGCGTCCCGGGGGCAGTACCCGTCCCCGTCGGCGTCCCGGGGGCGGTACCTGTCGGCGTCGCAGGGGCAGTACCCGTCGGCGTCGGCGTCGCAGGGGCGGAAGGCGTTGCCGACGATGAGTCGGCGGCGGCTTCGGTGGCTGCAGGTGAGGCACTCACCGGCGGCTTGGCGGCCACCGCGGCAGGCTGTTCCTGTTCGCCGCCGGCCACCACGTGGGTCAGGTCCTCCCGGACCGGAATCGCCCAGCCAATCCCGGCGTTGGTTGGCTTGCCGGCGTCGGGTGCGTAACTGGTCATGTCAATCGTGCCAAGCTGATCCACCTGCTTGATGGGCAGCAACGTCCAGTCCCGCGGATTAGTGTGGGAGCCGTTGAGGATCGTTTCGAAATGAAGGTGGCAGCCGGTGGAGGATCCGGTGGTCCCCACCCGGGCAATGACCTCCCCCACCCGCACGGAGTCGCCCTTCTTGACGGCGATCGCCTCCAGATGGTTGTACGTGGTGATGAGACCGTTGCCGTGGTCGATTTCCACCCGGTTGCCGCCGCCCCACGGGTGCCACCCCACTGCCCGCACCACACCGGCGTCGGCGGAGTAGACCCGGGTGCCGCAGGGCGCCGCGAAGTCCTGGCCCCAGTGGAACTCACCTGCGTGTCCCGTTAAGGGGCTGGTGCGCAGACCGAAGGGGGACGAAGGCACGAGCGATTCCAGCGGGGCCATAAGGAACCCGGCCGCGGGCCGGCTCAGGGTCGCCGAGGCCACGTTGAGCTCGCCGCGCACGCCTTGCTTGGTGGCCGTGTCCACGGTGCTCCGGCTGAAGGCCAGGAGCGCCTGGGCGTCGGCGGTGACAGTGCCGGGAGTCCCCGGGGCAGCGGTCGCGGCGGAGTGGGCCTGCGGCTCCAGGGTTTGGGGCCCCACGGCGCCGGCGGGCGGCATGGCGGCAGTCGGCATGGCGGCGGGCGCCCCGTAGGGCGCGAAGGCGCTCAGCCCCTGAAAGCCACCGAATGCCAGAACGGCCAGGGACAGGCTCAAGCCTCCGGATACGCAACGCACGGCAATGGTCCGCGCCCTGGCTGACTGCTCACTCGGTGAGTTTCCCCAGTGTTTTCCCACGATGTGACCCCCGCCATCTGTCCGCAAGACCCCAATCTCCACGGACTCACCTCCCTATGGGACCACAGACGGCTGGGTCTGTGAACCGTTAGTGGGCTCCTTTGCGATAGAAATCCGAGATCCGCTGATCCTCCCAGTAGCTGGCCAGCGGCGGCCCAGTAGTCCTCCGCGGAGTTACAGGTGCCGGGAACCGCCGGGCCGGGTAAGAATAAAGGATGCGCAATGTCCTCAGGGAATGGCAGGCCGAACTCAAACAAACGTTCACTGGGACGCGCGATTCCGTACCCGAGTGGGTGCCGCACCTTGCCGAGGGCGACGACGCCGGCTACCACTTGCCCGGCTCGGCAGTCTGGGCCGTGCACGGGGACATGCCAACCATCGTGGCGGGAATCCGGGCACTGCTGATGCAGGCGCTCCACCCCGGCGCGTTGGCCGGAGTCCACGATCACTCCCGTTTCCGCGAAGACCCTTTGGGCCGGCTGGCGGGCACGATCCGCTGGATCTTCACCGTTTCCTATGGCTCCACGGATACGGCCAAGGCGGCGTCGGACTGGGTGCTGCGGCTTCACCGGACGGTAAGAGGAGAATTCGTGGACGGCCACGGTGTCCGGCGCAGTTACGCGGCCAACGATCCCGAACTGCTTCGCTGGGTTCACATTGCCTTCACCGATGCCTTCCTCTCCGCCCACAAACTGTGGGGACGCCCGATTCCTGGCGGCCCCGATGCCTATGTCCGTGAGTGGGCCCAGGCCGGCAGGCTGATGGGTGTGGAGGCGCCGCCGTTGAGCGAAGCGGAAATGCGGCAGCAGCTGGACCGCTGGTACGACGACGGCGAACTCCGCTGCGACGAACGGGTCACCGAGACGGTGGCATTTATTCGGGACCCGCCCCTCCACCCCGCGCTCAGGCCTGGGTACCGGGTGCTGTTCGCGGCGGCCGTGACGAGCCTCGAACCCAAGTACCGCGAGCTGCTGGGCCTGCGGACCGCGCGGCTGGGCCCGATTCCGCTGCCGGTATCCCTGGCCACCCGGGTCACGCTCGCCGTGGTGCACCTTGCGCTGGGCCGGATGGGTCCGAGCGAGCAGGCTGCCCGGGCTCGACTGCGCCGGCTTGGGTACAGGGCCTGAGCCTGGGCCGGCGGGCGAGACCACGCACGCACTTTGGGCCTCACACCCGGAATGCAAAAGGCTTGGGGACGCAAAAAGGCCCCGGTCCGAGGACCGGGGCCAACCGCGGAGAATGGGGGATTTGAACCCCCGAGGGCGTTAACCCAACACGCGTTCCAGGCGTGCGCCATAGGCCGCTAGGCGAATTCTCCAGTTGCTTCTGAATCAAAAGCAGATACTAGAATACCTGAACTTTCCAGCTTCGCCCAATTGGGCCTCCCCGCCCCGAGCCAGGGCTTTTTGGGGGACATGCCCCCTCCTGCATGCGGAGGCTGGACATAATCCCAATGCGCCCAGTCTTGGCCGTGAAAAATGAGCATGCCCCACGCGGCCAGCCCCCGCCACGGGACATTCCCCGCGGCCGGCACAAGGGCTGGGCATACTCCCCCAATACCGCCCGATTCTCCGGCTCCGCCATCCCTGCCCGAACACAGGCACGCCCACGCTGCCAGCCCCGCCACGGGACATTCCCCGCGGCCGGCACGGGGGCTGGACATACGCCCCCGAATACCGCCCGATTCTCCGGCTCCGCTGTCCCTGCCCGATCATAGGCATGCCCCAGCCGCCCACCCACGGCACGGGACATGCCCAGCAGCCGGCACTAGGGCTGGACATAATCCCAATGCGCCCAGCCTTGGCGGCGAAAAATGAGCATGCCCCACTGCCAGCCCGCCACGGGACCTGCCCAGCAGCCGGCCCGCGAAAAATGGGAATGTCCCGCCAAGGAGGAGGGGCCAAATCCGCCCAATTCGAGGCACACCCAATCGTCAGGTAATATTGCTGACGGCCCCTCATGTGGCGTCATCCTGTTGAACTCCCCCAGGACCGGAAGGTAGCAAGGGTAAGCGGGCTCTGGCGGGTGCATGAGGGGTCTTTTATGTCTGTGCCGATTGGTAGGGTTTATCTGTGACTGTTACTACCGCTCTCTACCGTCGATACCGCCCCGATTCGTTCGCGGACGTTATCGGGCAGGAGCATGTCACCGAGCCGCTGATGACGGCCCTGCGCAAGAACCGCGTCAACCACGCCTACCTCTTTTCCGGCCCCCGCGGCTGCGGCAAGACCACCTCGGCCCGCATCCTGGCCCGCTGCCTGAACTGCGCCGAGGGCCCCACGGACACCCCCTGCGGCAAGTGCCCCAGCTGTGTCGAACTCGCCCGCGGCGGCTCCGGCTCCCTTGATGTCATCGAGATCGACGCCGCCAGCCACGGCGGTGTGGACGACGCCCGCGATCTCCGCGAACGGGCCACTTACGCCCCGGTCCGGGACCGCTACAAAATCTTCATCATCGACGAAGCCCACATGGTCACGTCGGCCGGATTCAACGCCCTGCTCAAGATCGTCGAAGAACCGCCGGAACACATCAAGTTCATCTTCGCCACCACGGAGCCGGACAAGGTGATCGGCACCATCCGCTCCCGCACGCACCACTACCCCTTCCGGCTGGTGCCGCCGGAGCCCCTCATGGCATACCTGGAGCTGCTCTGCACCCAGGAGAACGTCCCCGTGGCCCCCGGCGTGCTCTCGCTCGTCATCCGCGCGGGCGGGGGGTCGGTGCGCGACTCCCTCTCCGTGCTGGACCAGCTCATGGCCGGCGCCGGACCCAACGGCCTGGACTACGAACTCGCGGTCGCCCTGCTCGGCTACACGCACGCCTCCCTGCTGGACGACGTCGTCGAGGCCGTCGCCGCGTCGGATTCGGCCACGGTGTTCCGCGCTGTGGACCGGGTCATCCAGACCGGGCACGATCCGCGGCGCTTCGTCGAAGACCTGCTGGAACGCTTCCGCGACCTCATCATCGTCCAGGCAATGCCAGAGAGCGCCCAGTCCATCCTCCGCGGCATGCCGGCGGACCAGATCGCCCGCCTGCAGAACCAGGCGCACAACCTCGGAGCCGCCGAACTCTCCCGCGCCGCGGACGTCACCAACACCGCGCTCACGGACATGACCGGGGCCACCTCGCCGCGCCTGCATCTGGAACTGTTGTGCGCCCGCATCCTGCTGCCCAGCTCCGAGCAGACCGAGCGCGGCATCGCGGCCCGGATTGACCGCGTCGAGCGGCGTTTGAACTACGCCGGGAACGACGTCGGAGCTCCCCTCGCCGGCGCTCCCGCACCTGCCGCCGTTTCGCCTGCGCGCCCTGAGCACACGGCTTCTCCCCAGCCGCCTGCCGCCCAGGTGCCCGCTGCACCCGTGCCCGCTGCGCCTTCGCCCGCGGCCCCGGCCGAGCAGCCGCCGGCCGCAGCCCCCGTACCAGCTCCCGCCCGGCGCGACGAGCCTGCGCGGGAACCGCTGACGGCACCGCGGGTCAGCACCAGCGACTGGCCGGTAGACGAATCCGCGGCGGCCAGCCGGCCCGCGCCCGCGCCAGTTCCCTCCGCCGCGCTTCCGTCCGCCCTCCCCCCGGCAGGGACTGCCCCGGCAGGGACTGCCCCGGCAGGGACTGCCC
>JBKPBZ010000039.1:0-4710 GCA_046727115.1 Actinomycetota bacterium
ATCGTGGACGTGCGCAGCATGATCGAGGCCCTGCGCCAGGCCGCGGAGATGTCCCCGAGCCCGGTGCTGCAGAAGTAGGGCCCCCACTAACAGCATCGCGGGGTCATCTACGGCCCATTCCGAGGGCATTTATGGGCGCTACGTGACCCCGCGTTGTGCTGTGATTGAGGATTCACAGGCCGATCAGCCGCCGTCGGGCGTGGGCCGCGCACTAACGGAAAGCGGACGACGGCGGGAATTCCCGCCGCCGTCCGCTTTCCGGTTGCTGCCCTACAGTCTGTGACGCTCCGGGGCTGCCCACCGGGCGTCCCCGGAACCGGCTTTGCTCGCCGGTTGGCCTGCGTACGTCCAGACACAGGGCCGGCCGGCATCGCTTGGGAGGAGCTGGCCTTCATACAGCGAGATGCTCGCTCCCGCCGGGCTCTGCCAGACTCCGGTCAGTTCGCAATGGGTGCCGGTGGCCTGCCGCCGCGGCGCCGAGAGGTTGATGATCCTGCGGGCCCGCTTTTCGGCAATGGGAAGTCTCTTCTTCACGATGACGCTCCTGCCGGTTCCCGGTACGCGCTTTCGGGAACATCAGTGATGAACATGTATCCGGGGGCGTGGCTGATGGCGAAGGACGGTCTCGAGGCCATCACTGCGCTCTGTGGTGTCACGCCGCAAGCCCAGAAAACCGGCACTTCCCCCGCACGGATCTCCACCGCGTCGCCGAAGTCGGGCCGGTTGATGTCGGCGATGCCGAGGTCCCCGGGCGATCCGACGTGGACCGGGCTGCCGTGGACCTTGGGCACTTCCGACGTCACACTGATGGCCGTTTCGACCAGCTCGGGCGGCATGGGGCGCATCGAAACCACCATCGGGCCATGGATCCGTCCGGCAGGGGCGCACTCGATGTTCGTGCGGTACATGGGGACGTTGCGGCCGGTTTCGGTGTGCCGCAGCGGGACGCCCGCGCCGGCAAGCGCGGCTTCGAAGGTGAAGCTGCAGCCGATAAGGACGCCCACCATATCGTCACGCCAGACCGCCGAGACGTCGGTGACTTCGTCGGCAAGCTCGCCGTCCACCCACACCCGGTAGGCGGGGATGTCGGTGCGGATGTCGGACCCTGCGGCGAGGGCGCTCTCGTACTTTCCTGCCGGGATGATGTCGATGACGGGGCAGGCCTTGGGGTTGAGCCGGCAGAATTCGATGAACTCGTCGGCGTAGTCGGCCGTCACCGCGATCAGGTTCGCCTGGGTGTAGCCGTCGCTCCAGCCGGAGGTGGGGGTCACCAGGCCGCTGCGGAACTTCAGGCGTGCATCGGAGGGTGCCATTAGGCCATTGGGCTGGTTCATCGGGTCCCGCTCTCAACAACTTCCGTGGCCGGTTCAGTTGAAGACTGCAGGTACTCCTCGTCCTCGGAAACATTGGAGTCCCGTCCTAGGGCCAGGCCCACCAGGGTCAGGAGGCAGGCAACGCTGAGGTAGATGGCAACCGGGACCCAGCTGTCATAAGTGCTCAGCAGGAGGGTGAACATAAACGGTGCGATGGCACCGCCGAGGATTCCGGCGAACGTGTAGGCAAGGGAACTGCCGGTGGAGCGGAGCCGCGGCGAGAACTGTTCAACTACGAATGCGGCCTGGGGCCCGTACATAAACGAGTGGCAGAGCAGGCCCAGGACGATGCCGACGATCAGCATGACCGGGGACCGTCCTTCGAGGACGATGAAGAACAGGTAAGCCCAGACGGCGGCGCAAACTGCGGCGATCCCGTAGACCAGGCGGCGGTTGATGCGGTCGGAGATGGCCCCGGCGAGCGGCATGGTAAAGATCTGGAGTGCTGAGCCGATAAGCACCGCGACGAGAACCTGGCCGCGGTCGAAGCCGAGCTCCTGAATACCGTAGGTCAGGGTGAACACGGTGCACATGGCGTAGAGAACATCCGGGCCGATACGACTGAGCATGGCGGCGATGAGTGGCCGGCGCTGGGTGGCCAGCACTTCGCGGATGGGGGCCTTGGGCTTGTCTCCCCGGGCTTCCATGGCCTTGAAGATGGGAGTGTCCTCAAGCTTGAGCCGGATCCAGAGGCCGAAAGCCACCAGCAGGGCCGAGATCAGGAAGGCGATTCGCCAGCCGAAGTTCAGGAAATCCTCTTCAGACAGGGACAGAGTCAGGACGGCAAGCGCGCCGTTTGCCATCAGATTGCCGGCGGGCGGGCCGATCTGCGCGGCCGATGCCCAGAACCCTCGGCGGTTCGGGTCGCCGAATTCGCTGGAGAGCAGGACTGCTCCGCCCCATTCGCCGCCGACGCCCACACCCTGCGCGAAGCGGAGGAAGACCAGGATGGCGGGGGCGATGATGCCGATGTTGTCGTACGTGGGCAGCAGGCCGATGAGGAACGTGGCGACGCCGATCAGCATCAGCGTGATGACCAGGATCTTCTTGCGGCCGATCTCGTCGCCGAGCCGTCCGAAGATGATGCCGCCGACTGGCCGGGAAATGTAGCCCACGGCGTAGGTGGAGAAGGCCAGCAGGGTGCCCGTGACAGGGTCCGAGGCCGGGAAGAAGATCAGCGGGAAAACGATCGCAGCTGCGGCGGAGTAGACGGCGAAGTCGTAGAACTCCAGCGCGGTTCCGGTCAGGCTGGCCGCGAAGGCCTTGTACATGCCCTTGCGCCCTACAAAGGGTTTCGGGTCAGCGGGGGCCATTACTGATGGAGTGGCCATTTGTATCCTCCATGAAGAGTGTGGATGTCATCCGTGTGCGGGCGGATGGTGCTTGTGCGCTTGTCCAGGCTTGCGGCGTTGCAAGTCAGGGCATTCTGGACGCTTGTGCGGCTACCGTGAGGGGCTGCGGAAGTCGAGACTGCGAGCAATTGTTGGATTGTTGAACAATCGAACTTGTTGAACAATTTACGCGACGCAGATCACACCGTCAAGGGTTGAGGGTGATTCAGTGGTCGCGGGCAGTTTTTTGGGATGAGGGCGGGGAGGGCTACTTCGAAGCTTCCAGCCCCGGCGCATGGACGGCCGTCTGGTGCTCTTCGGAGCGGGTGGGGTAGTCGGTCAGGCGGTGGGCCGCGAGCTCCGTTGTCTCGTAACTAACGATTGCCGTAGATCACCGCACGGGAACCGCTACGGAAGACCTCTGGTCCGACCTGGCGCGGCCGGCGTCGGTCCGGCTGGTGCACGGCGTCGATGAGTGGCTGACGCTCATCTCTATGGGGCAGGCCATCGGCATATCCTCGGAGGCCACAGCTGCCCAGAATCCACGGCCGGGGATCGCATACCGGCCGCGCCGCGACGCCCCGCCGATTTCCATCGGAGGAATCAAATCCACGTCCCGTGGGCTTCCTCAGCTGCGGCTATCCAAGACCGCCTGCAGTTTCTCGAACGACTCCGTCCATCCGTTGCGGTGCAGGTCCAGCCGTTCCTCCGTAAGGAACGGTCCTTGCGAGAGCACTAGGCGCGTGCCTTCGCCGGTACTTCCGAGGGCGAGGTCGACGACGGTCTCCCGGTCGTCCGGCGTCGGTTCCTCCCAGCGGAACGTGTACACCAGGCGCCATGGCGGGTCGATCTCCAGGAACTCGCCCGAGAGGTGGAACGGCTCGCCCTCCGGCGGCGTCATGCGGATTCGGTAGCGGCCGCCCACCACAAGGTTGACGTCTGCCTCGGGGATGACGAAGCCGTGCGGACCCCACCACTTCACCAGCTCGGCCGGTTCCGTCAGCATCCGGAGGACTTCTTCAGGGGGAGCCGCGAGCGTGCACTCCAGGTTCAGGACCAGGCCGCCGGTAGCCCGTCCGCCGGGAGCCTCGTTCCCGCTTGCCTCATTCATCCTGCAACTCTGGCATCCTCCGGACGCTCACGGAAGCGGACTCAGCTGGCAGCGCCAATCACTTCGCGAGCCGCAGCAGCTTGCCTTCCGTCACGGCCTGGAGAGAAAGCGTTTTGTAACCCTCCTGTTCGAACAGCACCGTGATCACGTCATCCTCGTGCCGCATGACGATGCCCGGCCCCCATTCCTTGTGGACGACGGAGGACTGAAGCGGGAACGGCTCCCCGCCCGCGGCGGCCGCATCGCCGTCGTCGTGGTCCTCCTCGTAGGCGGAACCGTCCGCGCAGGTGTCGCAGTTGCCGCAGGGTTCGGGGAGGTCCTCGCCGAAGTAGCCGAGCAGGAACTGGCGCCGGCAGCCGTCCGTCTCGGCGTAGCCGCGCATCATCTCGATGCGGGAGCGGTCCACCCGCTGGCGAGCCTCCGCGTGTTCGACGGCGCGTTCCACCACCGTGGGCAGCTTCGCGCCCGCCTCCAGCCGGATGCCGCGCTTCCCGACTTTGACGGCGCGGGTTTCCTGCAGCTGGTTCAGCAGGCCGGTGAGCTTCCGCGGGGAGAATCCGGTCTGCTCGGCGAGCTCCTTCTGCTTCAGGGGCCCGCCGGCGGCACGCAGCGCCTGGAGGACGGCCAGGAGCGCTTCCTCGTCCGGGGCGTGCGTGCCGAAGAACTTGCGCAGCCCCAGATCCTCGGGCCGGTAGTGCAGGACCGCGGAGGCGGGTGCGCCGTCGCGCCCGGCCCGGCCGATCTCCTGGTAGTAGCTGTCCAGCGACTCCGGGATGCTGGCGTGGATCACGAAGCGGACGTTGGGTTTGTCGATGCCCATGCCGAAGGCGGTGGTGGCCACCACCACGTCGAGTTCGTCGGCCAGGAACTGTTCGTGGACGCGGTCCCGCTCGCT
>JBKPBZ010000040.1:0-4192 GCA_046727115.1 Actinomycetota bacterium
CCGGCCATCTTCAAGCTGGTCGCCGAGCTCGGCAACGTCCCGCTGGCCGATCTGGAACGCACCCTGAACCTGGGGGTGGGCATGGTCGCCATCGTTTCGCCGGAAGCGGCCGACGCCGCCGTCAACCGGCTCAACGACCGCGGCCTGCCGTCCTGGATCATGGGCACCGTCAATGAGAACTCGGACTCGATCGTCAAGGCTGGCCCGGACTACGTCCAGGGCGCCAAGGGCGTCGACGGCGGCGCCGTCCGGCTGGTCAACGCCTACGCGTAGGGGTTCCTAACCCCAATCGAGTGCTCCATAACCGCCGTTTTGAGACCTGAAAACGGCAGTTGTGGAGCACTCGATGTGTTTAAGCGGCGGCGGCCCTAAACCTCCAGCAGGCTGAAGACGCCGCCCTGCGGGTCCTTGAGCGTGGCGATGGTGCCGGCTTCCTCGACCTCATCCGGTTCGATCAGCACGACGCCGCCCGCGGCCACCGCGGCCCGCACCGCCTCAGCGACGTCGGAGACGCCGAAATAGACCTGCCACCCCGGCTCGAGGGTGCCCTGCGCATCGCCGGGAACCCGGGCGATGCCGGCCACTTCGGTGCCGTCCACCACGAGCGTGGTGTAGGTACCGCCGTCGTCCTGCGGGTATTCGGTCACCTCGTGCCCGAAGAGCTGCTGGAAGAAGCCGACGGCGGCCTGCGGCTCCGGCGTGAGCAGCTCGGCCCAGGTCAAAGTCCCCGGTTCCTGGCTCCGGCCCGCTCCGAAGTGACTGCCTGCCTGCCAGGCCCCTGTGGTTCCGCCGCCGGGCGGGGCGAAGAAGACCATGACGCCGGTGTCTCCGATCGCCTCGGGGCCGAATTCAAGGTGGCCGGGAGAATGAGCCAGCTCGGCGGCCAGGTCCCCGGCGTCCTCGACCGCGAAATATACGTTCCACCGGCCCGGTTCGCCCGCGGCTTCCTGCTGGGGGTTCTGCGGCGCGAGCACGGTGACCAGGGCATCGCCAAGGAAGGCCTTCGCGTAGCTGCGCCCGTCCGGGGTGGGCAGATCCTCGAACCGCCAGCCGAAAACCTCCGCGTAGAAGGCCTTGGCTGCCTCCACATCGCTGGTCTGGAGGTCCGTCCAGCAGATCTCACCCTCAGCGAATCCTGTGCGCATGGTCATGGCAGTCCTTCCGGGCATTTGGGTCGCATCCGGGAAAATCCGGCACCAACAACCTAGCCCGGTGCCCCGCCGGTGACAACTGCGCTGCCCAAAGCATGGCCCGCTCGAGGGGACGATGGAAACCGGCCGGCCGTTCGACGGGACGGAACTGCCGCCGAGTCCCACCGCGGCGGGCACAAGGAGGGACGGGCACAAGAAAGGCCGCCGGCCACGCCTGAAAACAGGGTGGCCGGCGGCCTGAAAATCATTGGCTGGCACCGCAGTGCCGGAAGGATCCCCCACGGAGAAAACTGCCGGAAGGAAGCCTCGACTAACCTATACGACGGGAATCAACCTCGTCGTCGTCGTCTTCCACATCGTCCGCGTACTTATCCACATACGCTGAATAATCCGGCTCGACCGGGTCATCCGCGAAGTGGCTCGTGGCACGACTTCCCGGGCCCGTGAGCTCGCGCTGAAGGGCCGAATAGTCAGTGTTCGGGGAGTAGTACTTGATGTCCCGAGCCTGCTTGGTAGCTTTTGCCTTTTGACGGCCGCGCCCCATGGCGTGACCCCCTTTTGTACTTGGACCGGAGGTGGTCACCTTTGGCGATCGGTGAGGCCCCGGAATGTTTGGTCAATTTGTCGTACACCTAGATTACATGCTTTCGGCCTCAACTGCTCGCCGGCCCGCCCCCTGTGGACACCGTGGCGCCTCCCGCCACGGTGCCTGCGACCACCGGCACATGCGCCGTGCCGCGCATCTTCGATAGAGTTTCGTGATGTGCGCCCAGAAAAGGGCCGCGACGCCGGGCTTACAGCCCCGGCGAAGACGCACGGAAGTGGTGAATTTCTCAGTGACTGAAGAGAATCCAAGGAACGACGCCGGGTCCATCCCGCCGCCGCCTTCGAGGCCGCCGACGTCCGCTCTGCCCGTTCTTACAGCGGACCCCGCGCGACCCACGAATCGTTCGGCGACGCCCGCCGCGGCGAAGCCCTCGGCCCGCACGTTCGCCGGCAGCATGCGCGCACTGTCCAAGCGAGCGCGTCCGCTGGCCCGTCCCCTGGCCCGCCGGATCCGCCCCGCGGTCCGCCGGATCCGTCGGCAAGGGCTAAAGCGGCTGGGTGTGGCCGCGGTCCTTCTCATCGCGCTTGGGTTTCTGGTCTGGTGGGCTGTGGCCGCATTTGCCGGCAGCAGCCAGCCCTCTGCCGAAAGCGGCAGCCCCGCCCCGGCAGCTTCGTCGGTGTCGGCCCCGCCCAGCCGCGGAGCCTTGCCCCTGGAAGGTGTCAGCCCCTTGGACTTCCAGTTGCGGGACTGCTTCAAGGACTTCGATCCGGACGCGCAGCAGTCCACCGTGGTTGACTGCGCCACCGGCCACTCGGCCCAGCTGGTCGCCGTCGAGAAGTACGGGGAAAATGAGTCCTACCCCGGCCGGGACGCGCTCAAGCAGAGAGCGCGCGATGCCTGCAAGGCGGCTCCGCTGACGGACAAGGCCGGCAAATACGACCTCAGCTATAAATTGGCCTACCCGAGCTCGCGCAGCTGGGAGAGAGCCGACCGTCGAGTCGACTGCTACGCCGTGACGGACGCCGGAAACGTCATCAAGGATTCCCTGCTGCCCTAGCGTTGCCCGGTCTAAGGCACCGTTTCGGGGATGGCTTTTGCGCTGGATCTGACGCGCCGGCATGGCACGAATTAAAGCCACCGGCAGCCGGGACTAGCCCGGCTGCCGGTGGCGCTTTAGCGGTCTTGCCGACGGCGCCTACTCCTTGCGCCGGACCGAGAGCCCTGTGCCGGTGGCCGCGCCGCCGTCGGGCACGTAGCTGTCCTCCAGGCCGCCCATGGTGAGTTCCATCAAATCCGGCGCGGTGTCCACCAGGACGGTGTCGCCGTCGGTGATTTCGCCGGCCAAAATGGCCTTGGCCAGCCGGTCGCCGATCTCGCGCTGCACCAGGCGGCGCAGCGGCCGGGCGCCGTACGCGGGATCGAAGCCGGATACGGCCAGCCAGGCGCGGGCGCCCTCCGTAACCTCGAGGTTCAGCCGGCGGCCCTTGAGCCGCTCGCCCAGCTCCTTGACCTGCAGTTCCACGATCTGGGACAGCTCCTCCACGTTCAGGGGATCGAACAGCACCACTTCATCGAGCCGGTTCAGGAACTCCGGTTTGAAGGAGGCGTTCACCATGGCCATGACGGCGTTCTTCTTGGCCGCGGCGTCGAGGTTGGGGTCCACGAGGAACTGGCTGCCCAGGTTCGAGGTGAGCACCAGGATCACGTTGCGGAAGTCCACGGTGCGGCCCTGACCGTCGGTGAGACGGCCGTCGTCGAGCACCTGCAGGAGGATGTCGAAGACCTCCGGGTGGGCCTTTTCCACCTCATCCAGCAGCAGCACCGAGTACGGGCGACGCCGTACGGCCTCGGTGAGCTGGCCGCCCTCCTCGTAGCCGACGTACCCGGGGGGCGCCCCGACGAGCCGGGCCACGGAGTGCTTCTCCGAGTATTCGGACATGTCGATCCGCACCATGGCGCGCTCGTCGTCGAAGAGGAAGTCCGCGAGGGACTTGGCAAGCTCGGTCTTGCCCACGCCGGTGGGGCCGAGGAACAGGAACGAGCCGGTGGGCCGGTTGGGGTCGCTGATCCCGGCGCGGGCACGGCGGACAGCGTCGGAGACCGCGGCGACGGCCTTCTTCTGGCCGATCAGCCGCTCGCCCAGGACGTGCTCCATGTTCAGCAGTTTCTGGCTCTCGCCCTGCAGCATGCGCCCGGCGGGGATGCCGGTCCAGGCCGAAATCACCTCGGCGATGTCATCGGCGGTGACCTGCTCGGCGACCATTTGGGTCGACTTGTCCGTGTTGGCTGCTTCCGCAGCGGCTGCCGCGTTCAATTCGCGCTCCAATGCCGGAATCTCGCCGTAGAGGATCCGCGACGCCGTTTCCAGGTCCCCCTCGCGCTGGGCCTTGTCGGCCGCGGAGCGGAGCTCGTCGAGCTTCGCCTTCAAGTCGCCCACCCGGTTGAGACCCGCCTTCTCGGCCGCCCAGCGGGCATTGAGGGCCGCGAGCTCCTC
>JBKPBZ010000041.1:0-6916 GCA_046727115.1 Actinomycetota bacterium
CGAAGATCATGCCGGCGAGGCCGGCCAGGAAGGACATGTTCATCATGACCAGGAAGTTGACCTTCTTGGACTGGACGCCGGAGAGCTCGGCGGCGTGCCGGTTGCCGCCGACCGCGTAGATGTGGCGGCCGATGACGGTCCGGGAGGAGATGAAGCCGTACACGAGGATCAGGACGGCGAGGATCAGGCCCGGCACCGGGAAGGACGTGCCCGGCCGGCCGGTGGCGAAGAGGTAGGTGGCGTAGAGGATGGCGCCGCAGACCAGTACGAGTTTGAGGACCATGACCCAGGTTTCGGGGACCTCGGCGCCGAGCTTCTTGGCGTTGCGTCGGGACCGGATCTCGCTGAAGATCACGAACGCGACGGCGAGCAGGCCAATCAGCATGGTGGGATTGTTGTAGCCGGTATTCGGGCCGAATTCAGGCAGGTAGCCGGAGCCGATGTACTGGAAATCCCCCGGGACCGGGATGGTGTTCGACTTGCCGACAAACTGGTTGGCGCCGCGGAAGATCAGCATGCCCGAGAGCGTGACGATGAACGCTGGAATGCCGACGTAGGCCACCCAGAATCCCTGCCAGGCCCCGATCAGGGCTCCCAGCACCAGCCCCATCAGGACGCCGATGTACCAGGGCAGTCCCCAGTCGCGGATGAAGAGGGCCACGCAGACGCCCACGAAAGCCGCCACGGAGCCGACGGAGAGATCGATGTGGCCGGCGATGATGACCAGCACCATGCCGATGGCGAGGATCAGGATGTAGGAGTTGCCGTTGAAGAGGTTGATGACGTTGCCCGACGTGAGCGTGCGGCCCTCCGTGAAAATCTCGAAGAACACGATCAGCGCAACCAGGGCGAAGATCATGCCGAATTGGCGGGTGTTGCCGCCAAAGAGCTTCTTGAGCGCGTTCATTGTTTCAGTCCTTGTGTCCGGAGTGTTCGGATTGTTCTGGTTGGTCCCAAAGGATCAGGCGGTTTTGCGGGCGGATGTCATGAGTTTCATGAGGCTTTCCTGGCTGGCTTGGTCCTTGTCCAGCACGCCGGTGATGGCGCCCTCGAAAATCGTGTAGATCCGGTCCGAGAGGCCCAGCAGCTCGGGCAGTTCCGAGGAAATGACGATCACGGCCTTGCCCTCGTTGGCCAGCTTCTGGATGATGCCGTAGATCTCGTACTTGGCCCCGACATCGATCCCGCGGGTGGGCTCGTCCAGGATCAGCACGTCCGGGTCGGTGAACATCCACTTCGCCAGCACGACCTTCTGCTGGTTGCCGCCGGAGAGCTTTGCGACGCCTTCCTCCACGGAGGGCGTCTTGGTCCTCAGCGACTTCCGGTATTCCTCCGCGACGGCGTATTCCTTGTTCACATCCACCACGAAGCGCTTGCTGATCTTGCGCAGGTTCGCCGAGACCGTCGTGGCCTTGATGTCGTCGAGCAGGTTCAGGCCCAGGGACTTGCGGTCCTCCGTGACGTAACCCAGCCCGGCGTCGATCGCCTGGCGGACGTTTTTGAGCTGCAGCTCCTTGCCGTCCTTGTAGACGTGGCCGGAGATGAAACGGCCGTAGGAGCGGCCGAACACGGACCGGGCAAGCTCGGTGCGTCCGGCGCCCATCAAGCCCGCGAACCCGACGATCTCGCCCCGGCGGACGAAGAAGCTGGAGTTCTTGCACACCAGCCGGTCCTGGATCTGCGGGTGCCCGACGTTCCAGTTCTTCACTTCGAAGAGGACATCGCCGATTTTCGGCTGGTGGTCCGGGAACCGGGATTCGAGCGTCCGGCCCACCATGCCCTTGATGATGCGGTCCTCGTCGACGCCGTCGGCCTTGACGTTCAGGGTCTCGATGGACTTGCCGTCGCGGATGATCGTGATCTCATCGGCGATCTGTTCGATCTCGTTGAGCTTGTGCGAAATGATGATCGAGGTGATGCCGCGGCCTTTCAGGCCCAGCATGAGGTCCAGCAGGTGCTGGGAGTCGGACTCGTTCAGCGCCGCCGTGGGCTCGTCCAGGATCAGGAGCTTCACCGACTTGTTCAAGGCCTTGGCGATCTCGACGAGCTGCTGCTTGCCGACGCCGATCTCCTTGATCGGGGTGTCCGGGTCATCGCGCAGCCCCACCCGGGCCAGCAGTTCGGTGGACCGCAGCCGGGCCTCGGCCCAGTCGATCACGCCGCGCTTGGTGGGCTCGTTGCCGAGGAAGATGTTCTCCATGATGGACAGCTCGGGGATGAGCGCGAGTTCCTGGTGGATGATCACGATTCCGGCGTGCTCGCTGGCCCGGATGTCCTTGAACTCCTGGACCTCGTTCTGGTACACGATGTCGCCGGAGTAGGTGCCGTAGGGGTAGACCCCCGAGAGCACCTTCATCAGGGTCGACTTCCCGGCGCCGTTCTCACCGCAGATGGCGTGGATCTCGCCGGCCTTCACCCGCAGGCTCACATCGGCCAAAGCTTTAACGCCGGGGAATTCCTTGGTGATGGAGCGCATCTCGAGGATTAGCGGATCACTGTGCGTGTTGAGGGACGTCATCTGCCCTTACGCCTCCAATGCATGACTTCGTTGTCCGCCCCTGCAAACCGCAGGGCCGTCTGATGGAAAAGTAAACTGGATCACGCCCTTGTCGTCAAGTCTTTAACGCAACGGGCGGATAACGAAATGGTTAGTTGCGCCGGATTCCGGCGTGCTGGAAGACCAAAGCCGTGGCCCCGAGGGCCTCCGCCCGGTCGCCCAAAGATGACATCGTGAGGGTGGTTGTTTCGCCGACCACCGGCACGGCGTGGCGGATCAGGCCGCGCCGGATCGGGTCCAGAAGGAGATCGCCGAGCCCTGCCAGCGGCCCGCCCACCACGATGACTTCCGGGTTGATCAGGTTCGCCACGTTGCCGAGGGCGCGCCCGACGGCGAGGCCGGCGTCGTCCACCACGCGGAGCGTCGCGGAGTCCCGTTCCAAGGCCTTGCGGACGATGTCGCCGGGCGCGAGCGGCCGGTCCTCGCCGCGGCTCAGGAGCTCGATCATGGTGGTGGTGGAGGCGATGGTTTCCAGGCAGCCACGGTTCCCGCAGCGGCAGATCAGCCCGTGCTCGTGGATTGTGGCATGGCCGATTTCGCCGGTGATGCCGACGTTGCCGTAGTAGGGGATGCCGTTGAGGATCAGCCCCGCGCCGATGCCCGAGCCAATCTTGAGGAACATCAGGTTGCTGATGCCGCTGTGCGGCCCCCACGTGACCTCGGAGAGGGCGCCCAGGTTGGCGTCGTTGTCCACGAAGACAGGCAGTTCCAGCGCTTCTTCGAGGCGTTTGAGGATATTGATGCCCACCCATTCGGGCAGGATCGCGCCCTGCGCGACGGTGCCGGTGCGGCGGTCGATGGGGCCGGGAATTCCGACGCCGGCACCCACCAGGGCGCTGCGCTCCACACCGCTGTCCGCGAGCAGCCGGTCCAGCACGCCGACGGCTGCCTGGATGCCCTCCTCGGCGTGGTGGCCCAGGGGCAGCAGCACCGACTGCTCGGCGATCACGTGGTAGCTGAGCGAGGCCAGCACGACGCGCAGGTGGCGGCGGCCAAAGTCGATCCCGACGGCGACCGCTCCGTTGCTGTTGAGCCGGACGTTCAGGGCGCGCCGCCCGGAGCTGGTGATGGGTTCAGTGGAGGCCAGCCCGGCGTCCTGCATGATCTTGACGATGTTGGAGACGGTGGCCGTCGAGAGGCCGGTCTGGCGGGCCAGTTCGGCCTGCGTGGAAGGGCCCGCGAGGAGGCATTCGATGATCCGCTGCTGGTTCAGATGCCGGAGGGCGGACTGCGATCCGGGGTTCTTTGTTCGGCTCCTCGTTGAGCGCGTTGATGAGGGCATGCTATGAAGCGTGACGCATCCGCGGCTTGTAGTCAAGAAGTTAACGCAATGGTAACGGCCGCGCTTGGTCCTCAGGCGCTGTGGAGTTCGCGGTGCGCGCGTGCCAGTTCCTGATAGTGGGCGGCATTGTGCTGGACGCCGGCGAACTCCTCGTCGCTGAGCTCGCGCCGGACCTTGGCCGGAACTCCGGCGACGAGCGAGCGGGGCGGGATGACAGTGCCCTCCAGCACCACGGCGCCGGCGGCGATCAGGGATCCGGCACCGATCACGGCCCCGTTGAGGATGGTGGCGCTCATGCCGATCAGGCAGTCATCCTCGACCGTGCAGCCGTGGACCACGGCGCTGTGGCCCACACTGACCCGCGCGCCGACCGTGCAGGGGAAGCCGGGGTCGGCGTGCAGCACCACGTTGTCCTGCAGATTGCTGCCGGCGCCCACGGTGATGGCAGCGGTGTCGGCGCGGACGGAAACACCATAGAAGGCGCTCGAGTTCTCGGCCAGGGTGGCGTTGCCGATCACGGACGCCGTGGGCGCGATGAAGGCGGAGTCATGGACGGCCGGAGCGGTGCCGGCGAATGCGTAGAGGGGAGCCATGTCCCCAGCCTAGGACACCTCCCCGCTGCTGCCCTCTAATGCCTCCAATGCGCTTGCGCTATCAGTCCTGGTTCCTCTGGGTGCCTCTTAGCCACCACAACTGATAGAGCAACGGGGGGAGAAGGGTCAGCCGGGGGAGCGGAGGACGGTGAAGCCCTTGCCGCGGGGGCCGCCGTCGCTGCGCGGGTCAGGGACGGGGAATACGACGGCGATTGGCGCGCCAGGTTCCGCCACCCGGCCAAGTTCGCGGACGACGTCGTCCCACTCCTCGGGGGCCAGGCCGGACAGTGCGTCCACCGCCCACACCGAGGAAAACGCGGCGTCGGCGAACGGCAGGGCTGCCGGGCCTGCCACGGAGGCCTCCAGCCCGTGAGCCCGGGCCACGTGGATGTTCTCCTCGGACCGGTCGACGCCGATGAAATGGATGCCGGACTGCACAAAGTGCAGCCCGTCGGCGCCCTGGCCGCAATCCAGCCCCAGTACCGCGTGCCGGCCCTCGTTCTTTAGCAGCGCCACGAACGATTCGAGCCGGTCCCTGCGGGTGGAGTCCATAGCTCTAGTGAAGAACCGGATTCAGTTAAAGACAACCGTCCGGTTGCCGTCGAGCAGGACGCGGTGCTCGGCATGCCACTGCACGGCCTGGGCGAGGGTACGGCCCTCCACGTCGCGGCCCATCTGGACGAACTGCTCGGCGGTGCGCCGGTGGTCCACCCGGATCACTTCCTGCTCGATGATCGGTCCCTCATCCAGGGCGGCCGTGACGTAGTGCGCCGTGGCGCCGATGAGCTTCACGCCGCGGGCGTGCGCCTGGTGGTAGGGCTTGGCGCCCTTGAAGGAGGGCAGGAATGAGTGGTGGATGTTGATGGCCTTGCCCGTGAGTTCGGTGCAGAGCTCGTCCGAGATGATCTGCATATACCGGGCCAGGACGGTGAGCTCGATGTCGTGTTCCTTCATCAGCACGCGGAGGGCGTCCTCGGCCTGGACCTTGGTGTCCGGGGTGACCGGGATGTGGTGGAACGGGATGCCGTAGAACTCCGCCAGACCCTCGAGGTCCCCGTGGTTGGACACGATGGCCGGAATCTCGATCGGCAGGGTGCCGGAGCGCTGCAGGAACAGCAGGTCGTTCAGGCAGTGGGCCGAGGTGCTGGCCATCAGCAGGGTGCGGACCTTCCGGCCGGCGGGGTTGAGGCTCCACTGCATCCCGAAGGCCTGCGCCACGGGCTCAAGTGCCGCCTGCAGCTCCGCCTGTGCCGCCGCCGTCGTCGCCTCCACCCGCATGAAGAAGGTGCCGGTGCCCTGGCTGCCGTATTGCTGGGAGTCGGTAATATTGCAGCCCGCCACCAGCAGGGCTCCGGCGACGGCGTGCACGATGCCGGGCCGGTCGGGGCAGGACAGGGTCAGGATGTAGGAGGCAGTCAGGTTCTCGTCAGTCACGAAGACCAGCCTACCTGCGCTTCAAGGGCAGTTTTGAAAGGGTTTTGGTAGTGTTAACCCGTCGCAACTGGCGTTGGATGGCTAACCATCAGGGAGCGGCACTCACGAAGACCACGGATCGTACGCCTGGGCCGAGGGTCATGTCTTACCGGTCGGCAGCATCACCGCTGCCGTACCGTTGCTGGCGCCCGCGCGGGGTGTCACCCGCCGCTGTCGCGGTCCGCTGTCAGTTCTGCTGGCAAGGAGCGCGTAATCAAAGGGCGGCGCAACGGGCCAGCCGGTAGCCTGACCAATAGCCGTACCCGTTGCCTACCAGGAGTTCCTCGTGACTACTACTACCGCCACCTCAGCCGCCGTGAGCAACCAGCCGCTGGCCGAACTCGATCCCGAAATCGCCGCCGTGCTGGCCCAGGAGCTTGGCCGCCAGCGCGGCACCCTGGAAATGATCGCTTCCGAGAACTTCGCCCCGCGCGCCGTGATGGAAGCCCAGGGTTCCGTCCTGACCAACAAGTACGCGGAGGGCTACCCCGGACGCCGCTACTACGGCGGCTGCGAGTACGTCGACGTCGCCGAGCAGCTCGCGATCGACCGGGTCAAGGAACTCTTCGGCGCCGAGTACGCCAACGTGCAGCCGCACTCCGGCGCGCAGGCCAACGCCGCCGCGCTCGCCGCCATGATCACCCCGGGCGACAAGATCCTGGGCCTCTCCCTGGCCCACGGCGGACACCTGACCCACGGCATGAAGCTGAACTTCTCCGGCAAGCTCTACAACGTGGCCGCCTACCAGGTCGAGGAACGCGACTTCCGGATCGACATGGACAAGCTGCGCGAGCAGGCCATCGCCGAAAAGCCCCAGGTGATCATCGCCGGCTGGTCCGCCTATCCGCGGCACCTCGACTTCGCGGCCTTCCGCTCGATCGCCGACGAGGTCGGCGCCCTGCTCTGGACCGACATGGCGCACTTCGCCGGCCTCGTCGCCGCCGGACTGCACCCGAGCCCGGTCCCGTACTCCGACGTCGTCACCTCCACCGTGCACAAGACGCTGTCCGG
>JBKPBZ010000042.1:0-9986 GCA_046727115.1 Actinomycetota bacterium
CTCCGGCGCCGTCGGGGCGGCTGTGGCGCCCCTTGACGCGGACGCCGCGGGGGTGGCTGCCGACTCCTGGGCAGGCGCGGCCGGCTCAGCCGCGACTTGCTCACGCGGGGCTTGCTCAGGCGTACGCGCTGCGTCGGGCGCGGCCATGGCCGCTGCCGAACCGGCGGCCGTTGCAGAACCTGCCGCCGCCGTCGGGCCGGCCGAGGTGCCGGCAGAAGTGTCTGTGCGGGTGCCTGCGGCGGAATCCGCGCCCGGGCGGCTCTTGTTGCGGTTCAGCAGCCACCAGACCACAGCAACCACCACGATGATGACGACGAGCCAGACGATCCAGTCCATAGCAGAGCCTTTCAGTCCGTGTTCAGCCCATGAGGCATGGTTGCCGATGCTTGACGGTACGTCCGGGCGAAGCCGGCTGTCCAGCCTCATGGCGGCCAAGACCGGGCATCCCTGGAACCCCGAGACGGGGCCGGTGATCCGCCGATCCGAAATCAAACCGGCCCGGCGTGTAGCCTCGCCTCATGGATTTCAAGCGACTGCAGATTCTGCGCGAACTCGCCGGCCGCGGGACCGTTGGCGCCACTGCCGAGGCCATGAAGGTCACGCCGTCGGCTGTGTCGCAGCAGCTGAAGACCCTGCAGGAGGAACTGGGCGTAGTGCTGGTGGAGAAGTCCGGGAGGGGAGTGCGGCTCACCGAGGCAGGGCTGGCCATGGCCGGGGCCGCCGCGGACGTCTCGACGGCCATGGCGCGGGCAGAAGCAACGATTGACACGTACCGGCGGGGCTGGCAGACGCGGGTGGTGGCGGCCTTCTTTCCCAGCGCCGCGGAGATGTTCCTGCCGGGCATGCTTCACCGGGTCAAGGCCGTCGAGGGGTTGCGGCTCGAAGCGCATTTCGAGGACCCCGGCGTTGCCGGGTTCGCCGGGCTGACCGCGGACTACGACATCGTCCTGGCGCACAGCGTGGATGGTCCGGAAGTCTTCGGCGGCCAGGGCCTGACGGTGGTGCCGCTGCTGGACGAGCCGCTGGATGTGGCCCTGCCGGCAGGGCACGCCTTGGCCGGCAAGGCCACGCTGTGCGCCGAGGACGTCATCGGCTTCCCGTGGATGGGAGTTCCCGAAGGCTTTCCCTTCGACACAGTGCTGCGCCAGATCGAGGTGCGTGCCGACTCACAAGCCGTCCGCGCCCAGCAGTTCCCGGATCTGCGGGTCCTGGAAGCCCTGGTCAGCGCCGGACATGGGCTGAGCCTGCTGCCGCGGTACACGGCGGTCAGCAACCAGGGCCGGGGGTTCGTCCTGCGCCCGCTCGAGGGCGTGAAGGCGAGCCGGAGCATCGTTGCGCTGGCCCGTCCGGACGTCGCGGCCAGGACCACCATCCAGCAGGTCCTGGCGATGCTCAAGGCCGAAGCCCAGGGTGTCGCCGAAGCCCCGGAACTACGTGACGCGGCTCACCGGTTCTGACGCGAAACCGGGCCCATGTTCATGATGTGAGACGAGAGTCCACTATTTGATCGAAATATTCCCGGTTTTCCGCTTAACGCTCCGTTGTGGGTCGTTGGCGTCTGCGGCGGAGCCCTAGACTTTGAGCCATGAGTCAGGACACCCAAACAGCAGCAGACACCAAGCCGGACATCAAGCCCCGCAGCCGGGTCGTTACCGATGGAATCCACGCAGCCCCCGCGCGCGGCATGTTCCGGGCGGTCGGCATGGGCGACGACGACTTCGCCAAGCCGCAGATCGGCGTGGCGAGCTCGTGGAACGAGATCACCCCCTGCAACCTTTCCTTGAACCGGCTGGCCCAGGGCGCCAAGGAAGGCGTCCACGCCGGCGGCGGGTTCCCCATGCAGTTCGGCACCATCTCCGTCTCCGACGGCATCTCCATGGGCCACGAGGGCATGCACTTCTCCCTGGTGTCCCGTGAAGTCATTGCCGACTCGGTCGAGACGGTCATGCAGGCCGAACGGATCGACGGCTCGGTGCTCCTGGCCGGCTGCGACAAGTCGCTGCCCGGCATGCTGATGGCCGCGGCCCGCCTGGACCTGGCCTCCGTGTTCCTCTACGCCGGCTCCATCATGCCCGGCTGGGTCAAGCTTGAGGACGGCTCCGAAAAGGAAGTCACCCTCATCGATGCCTTCGAAGCCGTGGGCGCCTGCGCCGCCGGCAAGATGAGCCTCGAGGACCTGACCCGCATCGAAAAAGCAATCTGCCCCGGCGAAGGCGCCTGCGGCGGCATGTACACGGCCAACACCATGGCATGCATCGGCGAGGCCCTGGGCATGTCCCTGCCCGGCTCCGCAGCACCGCCCTCCGCGGACCGCCGCCGCGACGAATTCGCCCGCAAGTCCGGCGAAGCAGTGGTCAACCTCCTGCGCCTGGGCATCACCGCCCGCGACATCATGACCAAGAAGGCGTTCGAGAACGCCATCGCCGTGACCATGGCATTCGGCGGCTCCACCAACGCCGTCCTGCACCTGCTCGCCATCGCCCGCGAAGCCGAAGTCGAGCTGACGCTCGATGACTTCAACCGGATCGGCGACAGGATCCCGCACCTCGGCGACCTGAAGCCGTTCGGCCGCTACGTCATGACCGACGTCGACAAGATCGGCGGCGTTCCGGTCATCATGCGCGCACTGCTCGACGCCGGGCTGCTGCACGGCGACTGCCTCACGGTCACCGGCAAAACTGTTGCCGAGAACCTCGCCGCGATCAACCCGCCGGACCTGGACGGCAAGATCCTCCGCGCCCTGGACAACCCGATCCACAAGACCGGCGGCATCACCATCCTGCACGGCTCGATGGCCCCCGAAGGCGCCGTCGTGAAGAGCGCCGGCTTCGACGCCGACGTCTTCGAGGGCACCGCCCGCGTCTTCGAACGCGAGCAGGGCGCCCTGGACGCGCTCGACAACGGCAAGATCAAGGCCGGCGACGTCGTGGTGATCCGCTACGAAGGACCCAAGGGCGGCCCCGGCATGCGGGAGATGCTCGCCATCACCGGCGCCATCAAGGGCGCGGGCCTGGGCAAGGACGTCCTGCTGCTGACCGACGGGCGGTTCTCCGGCGGAACCACGGGCCTCTGCATCGGCCACGTCGCGCCGGAAGCCGTCGACGGCGGCCCCATCGCGTTCGTCAAGGACGGTGACCGGATCCGCGTCGACATCGCGGCCCGCACCTTCGACCTGCTCGTTGACGAGGCCGAGCTTGAGAACCGCAAGGTCGGCTGGGAGCCGCTCCCGGCCAAGTTCACGAAGGGCGTCCTCGCCAAGTACGCCAAGCTCGTCCACAGCGCCTCCACCGGCGCTTACTGTGGCTGAACCAATCGGCCTGGGCGACCAGGCTTAATAAGGGAAGCTCCGAGGGGCCCCGAACGCACGGCGTCCGCGCCGGGTGTTCGGGGTAGGAGATTCCCGCCTGCCGCCAAAAGTGGGCGGCTCGCCGTTCGACGTCGGAGGCAAGGGAATGCCGAGGACCAACCAGTGGACAGTGTTGTCCAGATAGTGAGACAGGGGCCGGGCTCGTTGACACCTGTCTCACTCAGAGGGAAAACTGAACGCATGATCGAGTTCGTTACCGCCGGAGCCACTGCAGTCGAGAGCACTGCAGATGTTTCCGTCGTACTTACCAAGCGCGTGGCTCAATAGCCTTCACTGGTAACGAACCGTCACGCGCAACCCCTCGAAGAGCCCGCCGGCTGAGGGGTTTTTTTATTTCCCGCACCACCAGCCGCACCACCAGCACCACACCGTAGTTCCACGATCACCGAAGATCCACAAAGGAAGAGTCCGATGAGCAAAGGATCGCCGATCAGCCCCTCGCTGATGGCCACCAAGTCCACTGGAGCCCACAAGGCTCCGGAACGCGTCGAACGTCCGGCTGACGCCGGCGTCGACTCTGCTGCCGTCTCTCCTGTCCTCGGACCGAACAACGTCGTACCCCCGACGGTCATGACCGGTTCGCAAGCAATTGTCCGCTCGCTCGAAGAACTCGGCGTCCAGGACATTTTCGGTTTGCCCGGTGGCGCGATCCTGCCCACCTACGACCCCTTGATGGCCTCCAAAATGAACCACGTTTTGGTCCGTCACGAACAGGGAGCCGGCCACGCCGCGCAAGGCTACGCCATGGTCACCGGACGGGTTGGCGTCTGCATCGCCACCTCAGGCCCCGGGGCCACCAACCTCGTTACCGCCATCATGGATGCCCACATGGACTCCGTGCCGATAGTGGCCATCACCGGACAGGTCTCCAGCGGGGTGATCGGTACCGACGCATTCCAGGAAGCGGACATCGTCGGGATCACCATGCCGATCACGAAGCACTCCTTCCTGGTGACGGACCCCAACGACATCCCGCATGTGATGGCCGAGGCCTTCCATCTGGCCTCCACCGGACGCCCGGGCCCGGTCCTGGTGGACGTCGCCAAGGACGCCCAGCAGGGTCAGATGACGTTCTCCTGGCCGCCCAAGATCGATCTCCCGGGATACCGGCCGGTGGTGCGCGGCCACAACAAGCAGGTCCGCGAGGCCGCCCGGCTCATTTCCGGTGCCAGCAAGCCCGTGCTCTACGTCGGCGGCGGCGTGGTCAAAGCCCACGCCTCAGCCGAACTGCGCGAACTCGCTGAGCTGACCGGCGCTCCCGTGGTGACCACCCTGATGGCCCGGGGCGTGTTCCCGGACTCGCACCCGCAGCACGTGGGCATGCCGGGCATGCACGGCACGGTGTCCGCCGTGACCGCCCTGCAGCAGTCCGACCTGCTCATCACCCTCGGCGCCCGGTTCGATGACCGGGTGACCGGCATCCTGAAGTCCTTTGCCCCGAACGCCAAGGTCATCCACGCCGACATCGATCCAGCGGAAATTTCCAAGAACCGCACGGCCGACGTCCCGATCGTTGGCTCGGTCAAGGAGATCATCCCGGAGCTGACCGAGGCCCTGCGCCTGCAGTTCGAGGCGTTCGGCACCCCGGATCTGACCACCTGGTGGGCCTTCCTTAACAACCTCAAGGAAACCTACCCGCTGGGCTGGACCGAGCCCGAGGACGGCCTCAGCGCACCCCAGCGCGTCATCGAACGCATCGGCGCCCTGACCGGACCCGAGGGCGTCTTCGTCGCCGGCGTCGGGCAGCACCAGATGTGGGCCTCGCAGTTCATCAAGTACGAGCGCCCGCATGCCTGGCTCAACTCCGGCGGCGCCGGCACCATGGGTTACGCCGTGCCGGCGGCCATGGGCGCCAAGGTGGGCGAACCGGACCGCGTGGTCTGGGCGATCGACGGCGACGGCTGCTTCCAGATGACCAACCAGGAACTGGCCACCTGCGCGATCAACAAGATCCCCATCAAGGTCGCCATCATCAACAACTCCTCCCTCGGCATGGTCCGGCAGTGGCAGACCCTCTTCTACGAGGGCCGCTACTCCAATACCGACCTCAACACCGGACACGACACGGTCCGCATCCCGGACTTCGTCAAGCTGGCGGACGCCTACGGCTGCGCTGCCTTCCGGTGCGAACGCGACGAGGACATCGACGCCACCATCCAGAAGGCACTGGAGATCAATGACCGCCCCGTGGTCATCGACTTCGTCGTGAGCCCCAACTCCATGGTGTGGCCGATGGTCCCCGCCGGGGTCAGCAACGACCAGATCCAGGTTGCCCGCAACATGACCCCGGAATGGGAAGAGGAGGACTGAACATGACCCGCCACACATTGTCCGTTCTGGTCGAAGACAAGCCCGGTGTGCTGACCCGCGTCGCCAGCCTCTTCGCCCGCCGGGCCTTCAACATCAATTCCCTGGCCGTCGGCCCCACCGAGGTCCCGGGCATGTCCCGGATGACCGTGGTGGTCGACGCCGATGGCGAGCTGATCGAACAGATCACGAAGCAGCTGAACAAGCTGGTCAACGTGATCAAGATCGTCGAGCTCACCTCAGAATCTTCCGTACAGCGCGACCACATCCTGGTCAAGGTACGTGCGGATGCCGCAACACGCCTGCAGGTCACCCAGGCTGCAGACCTGTTCCGCGCTTCAGTGGTCGACGTCTCCACAGAGTCGGTGGTCATTGAGGCAACGGGCCACCCCGAGAAGCTCACGGCACTGTTGTCAGTGCTTGAGCCTTTCGGCATCCGCGAAATCGTGCAGTCCGGCACCTTGGCCGTTGGGCGGGGATCCCGCTCCATGAGTGACAGGGCCCTACGCAGCGCGTAAGAAACTGCGCAGCGCAGGCGCCCCGTTGTACCGCAGCACCACAGACAATATCTATGAAGAAATCCACTCAAAAGGAGACACCCCAGTGACTGAAATGTTTTACGACGACGACGCCGACCTGTCGATCATTCAGGGCCGCACCGTCGCCGTCATCGGTTACGGCTCCCAGGGCCACGCCCACGCCCTCAGCCTGCGCGATTCCGGCGTTGACGTCCGCGTCGGCCTGAAGGAAGGCTCGAAGTCCCGTGCCAAGGCCGAGGCCGAGGGCCTGCGGGTCCTGAACGTTGCCGACGCCGTCGCCGAGGCCGACCTCATCATGGTCCTCACCCCGGACCAGGTCCAGCGCCACGTCTACGCCGAGGACATCGCCCCGAACCTGCAGCCGGGCGACGCCCTGTTCTTCGGCCACGGCTTCAACATCCGCTACGGCTACATCCAGCCCCCGGCCGACGTCGACGTCGCCCTCGTTGCACCCAAGGGCCCGGGCCACATCGTGCGCCGCGAGTTCGAAGCCGGCCGCGGCGTGCCGGACCTGATCGCCGTCGAGCAGAACCCGTCCGGCAAGGCCAAGGAACTGGCCTTGTCCTACGCCAAGGCCATCGGCGGCACCCGTGCGGGCGTCATCGAGACCACCTTCACCGAAGAGACCGAAACCGACCTCTTCGGCGAGCAGGCTGTCCTCTGCGGCGGCGCCTCGCAGCTGATCCAGTACGGCTTCGAGACCCTCACCGAGGCCGGCTACAAGCCCGAGGTCGCCTACTTCGAGGTGCTGCACGAGCTCAAGCTGATCGTCGACCTCATGGTCGAGGGCGGCATCGCCAAGCAGCGCTGGAGCGTCTCCGACACCGCGGAATACGGCGACTACGTCTCCGGCCCGCGCGTCATCACCCCGCAGGTGAAGGAAAACATGAAGGCTGTCCTGGCCGACATCCAGGACGGCACCTTCGCCAAGCGCTTCATCGATGACCAGGACGCCGGCGCGCCGGAGTTCAAGGCACTGCGCAAGAAGGGTGAGGACCACCCGATCGAGGCCACCGGCCGCGAGCTGCGCAAGCTGTTCTCCTGGATCAAGAACGAGGACGACTACACCGAAGGTTCAGTCGCCCGCTAGGCATTGCCCGGCAGGGGAGCCGGACACCATAACCTGGGGTCCGGCTTCCCTGCTGTCCAGCACCACCCGCATCACCAGCACCACCCGATTCACCAAAATCCCCACCAGATACACAAGAGAGCTAAAGAGGTCACCGGTGACAAGCACCAAACCTGTAGTACTCCTCGCTGAGGAACTTTCACCCGCCACAGTCGAGGCCCTCGGCCCGGACTTTGAAATCCGCCAGACTGACGGCTCCGACCGTTCCCAGCTGCTCTCCGCGATCGCCGACGTCGACGCGATCCTGGTCCGCTCCGCCACCCAGCTGGACGCCGAGGCCATCGCCGCCGCCAAGAACCTCAAGGTGATCGCCCGCGCCGGAGTGGGCTTGGACAACGTGGACATCAAGGCGGCCACGCAGGCCGGCGTCATGGTGGTCAACGCGCCGACCTCGAACATCGTCTCCGCCGCCGAACTCACCGTCGGCCACATTCTCAGCCTCGCCCGCCACATCCCGCAGGCCAGCTCCGCCCTCAAGGACGGGGAGTGGAAGCGCTCCAAGTACACGGGCATCGAGCTCTTCGAGAAGAAGATCGGCATCATCGGCCTGGGCCGGATCGGCGCCCTGGTGGCGGCCCGCCTGAAGGGCTTCGACACCAAGATCCTCGCGTACGACCCCTACATCACCTCCGCCCGGGCCGCCCAGCTCGGCGTCCAGCTGGTGACGCTCGACGAGCTCCTTGCGCAGTCGGACTTCATCACCATCCACATGCCCAAGACCCCGGAAACCGTCGGCATGCTCGGCGCCGATGCCTTCAAGAAGATGAAGAGCACGGCATACGTCGTCAACGTCGCCCGCGGTGGCCTGGTGGATGAGGAAGCCCTCTACACCGCACTGCAGGCCGGTGACATCGCCGGCGCCGGCATCGACGTGTTCCATAAGGAACCCAGCACCGACCTGCCGTTCTTCAAGCTCGACAACGTCGTGGTGACCCCGCACCTGGGCGCCTCCACCGACGAGGCCCAGGAGAAGGCCGGCGTTTCCGTCGCCAAGTCCGTCCGCCTGGCCCTGGCCGGCGAACTGGTCCCCGACGCCGTCAACGTCGCCGGCGGCGTCATCGCACCGGACGTCCGCCCCGGCATCCCGCTGATTGAAAAGCTGGGCCGCATCTTCACCGCGCTGACCCACGCCTCCCTCACGCAGTTCGACGTCGAGGTGGCAGGGGAGATCTCCTCTCTGGATGTCAAGGTCCTGGAACTCGCGGCGCTCAAGGGCATCTTCGCCGACGTCGTGACCGAGCAGGTCTCCTACGTCAACGCCCCCGTGATCGCCGAGCAGCGCGGCATCAACGTCCGCCTCATCACCACCCCGGACACCGAGTCGTACCGCAACGTCCTGACCCTGCGCGGCGCCCTCAGCGACGGCAGCCAGATCTCCGTCGCCGGAACCCTGACGGGCCCGAAGCAGATCCAGAAGCTGGTCGGCGTCAACGGCTACGAGGTGGAGATCCCGATCAGCGAACACCTCGTGGTGGTTGCCTACACGGACCGTCCCGGCGTGATCGGCACGATCGGCCACATCCTGGGCATGAACAACATCAACATCGCCGGCATGCAGGTGGCACGCCAGGCAGAGGGCGGCCAGGTGCTTGCCCTGCTGACCATCGACAGCTCCGTTCCCCAGCAGGTCCTTGACGCGATCAAGGCCGGGATCGGCGCTGACATGGTCCGTGAGGTTGACCTCGAGGATTGAAATCCTCCCCGCAGGACGCCGGCGGCGGCATGACCGCCGCCGGCGGCCACGAGCGGGCGGCCGGTCTGCGTACAATGGCTAGGACCGAATTTCGGGTCTTGGCCGGCAGACCGGCCTTTACTTTTGCACGCCCGGCACGGGACGCCTTCACTTCCGCAGGAAATGAACTGCGGCGTGCGCACGCAATCCAGCTTTCAGGAGCCCAATGAACGCCGTCCAGAGGTTCATCAGAAGCAGAGTCCTTCTGTTGACCGCGTCCATTTTGATCGTCGCCATGTGCCTGTCCGTGCTCGTCCAGGGTCAGTCCCAGGCGGCGCTGAACCGGACCGTGGACCAAAACTCCCGGGGACTCTATGACGTCCTGGTCCAGGCCAAGGCCGATGATAACGGCGGCCTGATGCAGCCGGACATCGCCACCGGCCAGGGCGGCATCAGCTTCGAGCAGCTGGACTCGATCCGCAAGCTCTCCGGCACCTCCGTGGCCGCACCCATCAGCCTGGTCTCGCGCGTGACGCAGAACCTGGAATCGCCGCGGCTGGACGCCACCGACTACCTCGGCTTCAACGCCGGCCTCGCGGGCACGTCCGGCGACCCGACCGCCACGGACCCGAGCAAGTGGCCGGCCGCGGAATCGGTGCTGAACGACACGCCGAAGAAATACCGCCTCACTGCCAGCGCCGTCAGCTCCGACGGCCACTCCGACCAGACCCTGTTCAAGACCACGGCAGAGGGCTCCCTCGGCAAGGCGAAGCTCGTCGAAGAGCAGGTTGACGGCGGCAAGAACGTCCGCATCCAGGGCCCGGACGGCGAGACGGGCATCAAATTCCCCACCCCGGCCGGCGGCTCCGAGCACAATCTGTTCAACCTCTCCGTTTCCCTGCCCATGGCGCCGCAGGTGACCGAGTCCGTCGTCGCCGTCGACCCCGTCTCCGAACGCGCCCTGCTCGGCGG
>JBKPBZ010000043.1:0-7265 GCA_046727115.1 Actinomycetota bacterium
CACGAGGCCGCCCAGCTGGTGGAGCAGGAAATCGCGACCGCGGAGGACATCGACACCCTGGTCCGCACCACCTTCGGCTTCCGGCTGCCGTTCTTCGGCCCCTTCGCGATCGCCGACATGGCAGGCCTGGACGTCTACAACTTCTGCTACAAGTCCCTGCAGACCGAATTCCCGGAACGCTTCGCCACCCCGAAGATCCTCACCGACCTCGTGGAGGCCGGAAAGCTGGGCACCAAGACCGGCGCAGGCTTCCTGAACGTGCCCGCGGAACGCACCCCGGAACTGATCGCGTACCGGAACAAGGCCTACGTGGCCATGCAGAAGCTCATCGACGAGCTCGGCCCCGCCCCCATCAACTAACCTCCGACCGGGCAGGTCTGCGTGTACTAAGTCTGGTGACTATTGCCTCACCGAGTGGTAAACCTGAACTGTTCCGCTGAGGAACCCGGCGGGCTCGTTTCTGACAGCGAGGTGCACCATGACTTCCATGAATCCTGCTAATCAACTCGACGAGCTGGGCCAGCGCACTCTGCGCAGGGCGCGCCGCCGCATCATGCCGCTGATCGTCCTGCTCTACTTTATTGCCTATCTGGACCGAAACAATGTCGGCTTCGCGAAGCTGACCATGAGCGAGGACATCGGCCTGAGCGCATCGGCCTATGGCCTCGGCGCAGGCATGTTCTTCCTCGGCTACGCGCTGCTGGAAATCCCCAGCAACGCTGGCATGTACAGGTTCGGCGCCCGCAAATGGATCGCCCGGATCCTTATCTCCTGGGGCATTTTCGCCACGGCGATGTGCCTGGTGAACGGTCCGACCACTTTCTACATCGTCCGCTTCCTGCTGGGCGCGGCCGAGGCAGGGTTCTTCCCGGCCATCCTGTTCTACCTGACGCTTTGGTTCCCGGCCGCGCAGCGCGTGACGGTGCTGGGCATTTTCATCCTCGCCCAGCCCGTTTCCAACGCCCTTGGCGCACCCGTCTCCGGCCTGCTGCTGCAGATGGACGGCATTTGGGGCCTGCAGGGGTGGCAGTGGCTGTACATCATTGAAGGCATTCCGGCTATTATCCTGGGCATGCTGACCCCGGTCCTGATGACGGACCGCCCGAGCCACGCGCGTTGGCTGGCCGACGATGAGCGCGAATGGCTGACCACCACCATGGACGACGAGCTTGCCCGGCACTCCAAGGGGCAGCCGCATCACTTCCTGGCCGGCCTCAAGGACCCGCGGACCATTGCCTACTCAGCCCTATATTTCGGGCTGGTCTGCGGCATCTACGGCCTGGGGCTGTGGATGCCGACCATCGTTGCCGCGCTTGGCGACTTCAGCACCACGCAGGTCGGTTTCATCGTTGCCATTCCCTACACGGTTGCGGCGGTTTTCGTGTACTTCTGGGGCAAGCGCTCGGACCGCACCGGTAACCGGGTCCTGCATGCGACCATCAGCATGGTCATGGCGGCCATCGGCCTCCTGGCTGCCGGCTACCTGGTCGAGGTCAACGCGATCCTGGCACTGCTGGCCCTGACGCTTGCAGCCATGGGTATCTACTCCGCTATTGCCCCCTTCCTGGCCATGCCGGCGACAGCCCTCGTCGGCGCTGCGGCGGCAGCCGGGCTGGCCATGGTGAATTCGCTCGGTAACCTGGGCGGCTTCGTGGCCCCCTTCGCCGTTGGGCTCTTCAACGACGCCACGGGAGACAACCGTTCCGGCCTCGTGTTCCTCTCAGCCTGCCTTGCCATCACGGCCGTCGCCACCTATCTCTACGCACGCAAACGCCCGGAGGGACACGTGAAGCCTGGCACGCCAGCCACGGTCGGTGAGGAAGCTGTAGCTGCCGACGACTTCGACATCAAGAACTGACCACCAGCCTACGAGGGGCTAAGGACCATGACCCAGCAAGCAGCGTTTCCGTCCGGCCGGACCGCCGTGCTGACCGGCGCCGCCTCTCCCCGCGGCATCGGACGGGCGACGGCGGAATTGCTCGCCAGCGGAGGCTGGGCTGTTGCGATTCTGGATATCGACGGCGAGGCGGCTCGGAAGGCGGCGGCGGAAATCGCCGATGTCTACGGCGTCCCAGCGGTCGGAGTGGGCGCGGACGTGTCCGATCCGGCAGCCGTCAATGCTGCCATTGACGAGGTCGAATCAACGCTGCCGCCGATCGTTGGCCTGGCCAACCTGGCGGGCATCAGCTCGCCCACGGAGTTCATGGACGAGACCCTTGAGGCCTGGGAGCGGGTGTTCAGGATCAACATGACTGGCACATTCCTGGTCACACAGCGGGTGCTTAGGGGCATGATCGAGCGGAAGCTGGGCAGGATCGTGAGCGTCTCCTCCATCTCCGCCCAGCGCGGAGGCGGCACCTACTCCAAGGTGGCCTACAGTGCTTCGAAGGCCGCGATCATCGGCTTCACCAGGGCCCTGGCGCGGGAAATGGGCCAGCACGGAATCACGGTTAACTGTGTGGCTCCGGGTCCCGTGGACACGGACATCATGGGCGGAACCCTGACGGAAGAGCGGAAGGCCGCCATGTCAGCCGACATCCTGGTGGGCCGGGTGGGAACCGTGCGGGACATCGCCGCGCTGCTGGTGTTCCTGCTGGGCGAGGACGCCGGTTTCATCACGGCCGCGACGTATGACATCAACGGAGGCCTGCAGATTTCCTGACTGCAGTAGCGCGAAATTCCGTATCACCCCCGCGAGTGGGCTGCAGCCTTAGACGGGAGCCATCAACCGCTCGCCGTTGAAATATTCGAGCTGCCAGCCGTCGACGGCGTGGTGGTGGGCCAGGTTGAGCGCGGCGTTGTCGATGCGTTCCAGGGTTCGGCCGATCGCGCGGCTCAGACTCACGCGCAGGAGCGTACCGTGGGCGACGGCCAGGACGCGGCGGCCGTGGAATTCCTCGGCCAGCGCCTCCAGGGCGGCCAACCCGCGGAGGGCTGCCTCGTCCTCACCTTCCGCGCCGCGGAAACCACCGGGAATGCGCAGTGCGTCCAGTTCCGGGCCGTCTTGCAGGCCTTCCGCGGCACCGAAGCTGCGCTCGGCGAGCTCCGGCACGCGCCGGGCCACTCGGAGCCCAAGCCCGGCCGCAATGAGATCGGCGGTTTCCGCCGCACGGCTCAGCGGCGAGGACACGATCGCGTCCCACTCGTAGCCGGACAGGGCGGCGATGGCGTCGCGCGCCTGGCCGCGGCCGACGTCGTTCAGCGGAATGTCCGTGGACCCCTGCAGCCGGCGCTCCGCGTTCCAGTCCGTCTGGCCGTGGCGGACAAGGGCAAAGGTCGTAAAAGTCATGCCTTCCATTCTGCCCTGCGGGCGGACGGGCCCCGTCATCAGCGGGTCATCATCGAGGAGTTATCCGGCAGGGCCCGACTGCGCGGCGTAGGCGGTGGCCCGGTCGCGGACATGGGCCACGTAGGAATCCGACTGGTTGTAGGAGTAGATGGCGTCCGTCCAGCCCGCCGCGGTGGTGAGGTCACCGCCGTGGACACATAGGTATGAGGCTGCACTCAGCGCGGCGTCGTCGATGTTGAACGGGTCGGCTTTTCCGTCACCGTTCCCGTCCCGCCCGGCGAGCTGCCAGGTGGAGGGAATGAACTGCATGGGTCCGACGGCGTGGTCCCACTGGGCGTCGCCGTCCAGGACGCCGGCGTCCGTATCAGGGATCGCGGCAAACCCGTCGCCGTTGAGGCTCGGACCGACAATTGGCCCGCTCGCCTGGCCGGCGGTGGTCAGGCTTCCGCCGCCGTGGGTTCCGTGGCCGGATTCGACGAAGCCGACCGCCGCCACCGTATTCCACCCGATGCCGCACGCCGGAGCGGACTGGTTGGCCGCACCAGCCGCAGCCACGTAGGCCTGGAGCGCACGGGCCGGGATGCCGGTCTCCGCGGCCGCGTGGATGAGCCACTGCGCGTCCGTGCTTCGGGTTATGTTCACGGCGGAGGTGATACCGGCGGACAGCGATTCGAGCTTCGCCTCCGCCCGGGGCGGTGGTGGCAGGGCGGTCTCTGCGCCGGAGAATCGGAGGGCCCAAAACAAGAACCCAGTAATGACGCAAAACGCGAACAGGCCGAGCACTGCCAGCCGTTTCAGGTGGAGCATGGACTAGCTGGACCTGCCGTGGACGGCACCAATCCGCTGACCCGGAGCTGTCCGGAAAATCGCACCGGAGCCCCGGCTCGGCGGGGTCATAGTCCTAGCCTTCACAGTCGATGCAGTAAGTGTGGCCGTTCTTTTCACGTGCCACCTGGGACCGGTGCCGGACCAGGAAACAGGAGTAGCAGGTGAATTCGTCCTGCGCCTGCGGGATGACCTGCACGACGAGTTCCTCTGCGACGAATTCACCGCCGGGTGTGATCGCATCGTCAAAGGCGTCGGTCTCATCCATCTCGCGTACAACGCTGCGGGCATCCGGGGCGTTGGCGGATTGCAGCGCCTGCAGGGAATTATCCTGCGACTCCTTGACGTCGGATCGGACTTCGTCGTAATCGGTTGCCACGGGGGTGACTCTCATTCCTAATGTTTAGTTCTGACGGGAAGCCAACGTACACCATTACGCGCTTCCCTGCGTCATCTGAACTACACATGGGCGTGGCAGGCACCGCTTCGACAGGCGCCCGCTCGGGGACCTGGACAGCGTGGAGCACGCCGCGCAGGCCCCCGCGGGACGACCTAACGCTTGGCCCAGGCGGCGTATTCCGTCGCCC
The DNA here is from genome assembly GCA_046727115.1 of Actinomycetota bacterium. Lineage (GTDB taxonomy): Bacteria > Actinomycetota > Actinomycetes > Actinomycetales > Micrococcaceae > Arthrobacter. The sequence goes on from JBKPBZ010000043.1 coordinate 4,702, forward strand.
TGGTCTGTCCCGAGGCGGGTCCGCATCACCGGTCGGAGACCAGGAGCTCCCGTCTCTGCGCAACGGGGTTCTCCACCGGAGTGGAGTCCGCCGGGCTGGAGCCCGCAGGAGTGGCGGCCGTCTGGCTGGAAAGCGCAGCCGCGGCGAAGGTGTTGGCCGGCCGGGGCAGCCCGTAGTGCTCACGGAGGGTCCGTCCGGTGTATTCACGCCGGAACAGTCCGCGGTCCCGCAGGATCGGGATGACGTGGTCCACAAAGGCGTCTAGGCCGGAGGGAAGCACGGGCGGCATGATGTTGAAGCCATCCGCTGCGCCGGCCAGGAACCACTCCTGGATGGCGTCGGCCACCTGCTCAGGAGTGCCGGAGAAGGTCCGGTGTCCGCGGCCACCCCCGAGCCTGCCGATGAGCTGGCGCACGGTCAGGCGTTCCCGCCGGGCGAGGTCCACGATCAGCGTGTATCTGCTCTTGGCGCCCTCGATCTCGTCCTCGGTTGGCAGGCCTTCCGGTAACTGGGCGTCCAGGGCCAGGGCTTCCGGGGAGACCCGGAGCACCCCGGCGAGCTGCCGTAGGGCGTGCCCGGGATGGATGAGCCCGTCGAGTTCCTTCTCCAGCCGCCGGGCTTCGGCCTCGGTGGACCCGATGACCGGAACGATACCCGGAAGCACCTTGATCGTTTCCGGGTCCCGGCCGGTGGCGGCGGTCCGCCGTTTCAGGTCGGCATAGAACCGCTGCGCGTCGGGCAGCGTCTGCTGGGCGGTGAAGACCGCTTCGGCGTAGCGGGCGGCGAAGTCCTTGCCGTCCTCCGAGGAGCCGGCCTGGACAATCACCGGGTGGCCCTGGGCGGAGCGGGGCACATCCAGAGGGCCTTGGACGCTGAAATACGTGCCCGTGTGGTTGACCGGGTGGACGCGGGTGTTGTCTCCCCAGATCCCGGCATCCTTGTCCCCCAGGGCGGCGTCGTCTTCCCAGCTGTCCCAAAGCTTGCGGGCAACGTCGAGGAATTCCGCGGCCCGTTGGTACCGCAGCGCGTGGGTCGGCTGGTCCTGTAGCGAGAAGTTCTTCGCGGCGGCGTCGCCGGCTGTGGTGACGACGTTCCACCCGGCCCGGCCGCCGCTGATGTGGTCCACCGAAGCAAACCGCCGGGCGAGGTTGTAGGGGTCGTTGTAGGTGGTGGACGCCGTCGCTATCAGCCCGATTCGTTCGGTGACGGCAGCGATGGCGGCCAGCAGCACCGTCGGCTCGAGCGTGCCGTAGGGGCGCTGGCCGACGTCGCCGTGCAGCACCGGCGAGTCCGCGAAAAAGATGGAGTCGAACGTGCCGCGTTCGGCGGTCCGGGCCAGCCGCTGGAAGTGGGCAACGTCCGTCGCGGCGAAGCTGTCGCTTTCCGGGAGCCGCCACGAGGCTTCATGGTGGCCGGTGCTCATGAGGAACGCGTTCAGGTGCAGCTGCCGTGGGCCGCTCACAGCGGGGCTCCCGAGACGTCTGCGCGAAGTTCGACCGTCTCGGAGTAAACAGAGGAGTCGCCCTGGATGGAAGTGCTGCCGCGTCCGTCGATGCCCCGCGGAACATCGCCGGCCACCGTGACGCGGTTCAGCTGGCGCGGCTGGCCGTCGTAGTTATCCGGGGCGTAGTGCTGGGTGATGCGGTTGTCGAAGAGCACCAGCTGGTCCGGTTCCCAGTTGACGCGGACCACGTTCTCCGGGCGGGTGACATAGGTCTGGAGCAGCCGCAGAATGTCCTTCGATTCGGTGTTGGACAGCCCCACGATCCGCAGCCGTTGGGCGAACCCTCCGATGAAGAGGCCCCGCTCCCCGGTCAGGGGGTGGACCCGGACCACGGGGTGGGCGGTCTCGAAGTGGATTCTGGTGAATTCCTTCCGCCGCTCATCGGCGTTGGCGTGCTCGAGGTTTTTCGGCACGGCGTAGTCGTAGTCATTGGTGTGGACGGCCCACAACGTGTCGGCGAAGTTCCGCAGTTCCTCCGGCAGGTCCTGGTATGCACCTGCGGAGGAAGCGATCAGGGTTTCCCCGCCGTAAGCCGGCAGGGTGATGCTGCGCAGGGTGGAGGCCTGCGGCGGGTTCACCACAAACGTGACATCGGTGTGCCAGTTGTTCGCGCTGCCGTTTTCGCTGTCCACCGGCAGGACCGCCGGTTTGCCCTCGACGGAGGCCACCGTGGGGTGCGCCTGGGTGAGCGGGCCGAAGCGGCTGGAGAAGCGGACCTGGGCTTCGTCGTCGTGGACGTTGGCTTCCCGGAAGACCAGGGCCTTGTGGGTGTTCAGGGCGGCCCGGATCTGGGCGACGGTGGCGTCGCTGAGCTCGCTGCTGAGGTCCAGGCCGCGGATCTCGGCGCCGATCCGCGCGCTGAGTTTCCGGAATGCGAGGCGGGTTTCGGTAGTCGTCGACATGATGCTTGTCTCCTTCTGATGTGGGGCGTGGCTAGTTTGGCTGTATCAGTTCGATTGGGATCCGACGGCGGTACGCCACCGGGAGAAGTGCCGTTCGACGGCGACCAGCAGGTAGTTGACCAGCAGGCCGAGCAGCGAGACGGTAAGGATTCCGGCGT
>JBKPBZ010000044.1:0-7108 GCA_046727115.1 Actinomycetota bacterium
CATCTCGAACAAGCAGCTGGCAGAGCTCGTGGGGATCGCGCCGTCGACCGCGCTGATGCGCACCCGCGCCCTGTCCGAGCGCGGCATCATCGAGGGCTTCGAGGCCAACCTGAGCCTGTCCGCGATCGGACGCTCGGTCCAAGCCCTCATCGCGGTCCGGCTCCGGGCCCACGACCGCGAGCAGATCGACCGCTTCACGGCCCGGGTGCCCAAGCTCCCGGCGGTGCTCTCAACCTTCCACACATCCGGGTCAGTGGACTATCTGCTGCACATCGCCGTGGCCACCACCGAGGACCTCAGGGACTGGGTACTTGACAACCTGGCCACCGACCCGGTGGTGGGCCACACCGAAACCACGCTGGTGTTCGACCACATCCAGGGCAACCACGGCCCGCTGCCGTAACAGCGGCGCCGGCGGGTTAGACCTGCTGGCGCAGCGCCGTCCGCAGCGTCACGGCCGCCAGCGTCAGCGCGGCCGCGGCACACACCGTGACGAAACCGGCGACGGCGGCCTGCAGCCCTACCATCCCGGCCGCGAGCCCCAGCCCGATCACCGGGATGGCGCTGCCCAGGTACGTGATGACATAGACCGTGCTGATGATCTGGGCATGGCGGGCGGGCTCCACCTTGCCGGCCACGTCGTTGAAGACGGTCCGGAAGGCCACGCCCTGCCCCACGCCGGCCGTGACGCTGGCCAAGACCAGCAGCCACGGGCTGTTCCAGGCGGCGGCCGCGGCGATCAGCAGGACGGAAATGCCGAGGACGGCCAGGCCGGCGGACACGGCAAAGCGGCCACGGATGGCCAGCAGTTGGCTCAGAGCCGAAGATCCCAGCGTCAGCCCGGCCAGGAGGCCGATCAGCGGCCGTGAATCGGCATGGACAATCTGGGCGAAATAGCCGGGCGCGAGCGAGAGGCAGAAGCCGAAGACCGTGAAGCTCAGGAAGCCCACGGAGGAGGCCAGCCAGAAGGCGCCGCGCGCGTCACTCGAGACCGACGGCCGCCGCGGTGCCAAGACACGCAGCGGCTGGGGCCCGGCGTGCAGGCTGATGGCCGGCCGCGCCTTGAGCAGGTACAGCGGCACCAGCACGGCCGCGAGGACGAAGGAGTGCAGGTAGTACGGGGTCGACGTCGGGCCGGGCAACAGGGAAAGCAATCCGCCGATCGCCGGGCCGGCCGCAACACCGCCGGCCGAGGCCAGGAGCGTGAACCGGGAGGCCCACTCCGGCCGGCTGGGCAGGAGTTCGCGCAGGGCAGCTGAGCTGGCGCCGGTGGCGAGCGCTACGGCGACGCCCTGGAGCGCGCGCCCGGCGCAGAGCGCCACGAGGCTGTCCGCAGTGGCGAAGACAAAGCCGCCGGTCAGACCCACCAGGACCGCGAGCACGAGGGCGGCCCGGCGTCCGATGTGGTCGGACCAGTGCCCGGCCAGGACCAGGGTGGCCACGAGCGCCAGGACGTACGCCGAGAACGCCACCGTAACGTCGAGCGCCGTAATCCCCAGCTTGGCCTGCAGCAGAGGGTACAGCGGAGTCGCCAGGTTCGCGCCGACGAGCAGCGTAAAGATCACGACCCCGGCCATCACGAGCCGTGCGGTGGTGGAAGCGTCCCAGCCCCAGCGGTCAGCTGTGGCCGGGCGCATGCGAAGTTCGCTGAAGACAGTCATGGCCGTGCCCCTGCAAAGTACAGGGCCGGGCTTTCCCTGTTGTGGGGGAACCGCCCGGCCCGGTCGAAAGATTGGTACCTACAGAATGCAATACCAGTGATCTGCATGACTAAATTCTGTGCCAAAATTGAGCAAAACAGTCATTCTCGGACTGTTGAAGTGAACCGGAGTGATGATTTGAACAGTCTGGACCCCACCGACCTCAAGATCCTGCTGGAGCTGATCCGGGATCCGCGGATCCAGATCGGCGACCTCAGTGATGCCCTGGGCATCGCCCGGAACACTGCCCAGTCGCGCGTGCGGCGCATGCTGCGCTCGGGCGTACTGCACGACGGCGGCCGCGAGATCGATCTGGAGGCGGTGGGCTACGACGTCGTCGCCTTCGTCACGATCGAGGTCAACCACCGGGAACTCGACGGCGTCGTAGGGGCCCTGCGGCTGATCGCCCAGGTCCTGGAAGTCCATGAAATCTCCGGGCGCGGCGACGTCTGGTGCCGGGTGGTAGCGACGGACACGCACAACCTGCAGGCGGCCCTCCGGTCGATCCTCCGGATCAAGGGAGTCATCCGCACCGAGACCGTACTGGCGCTGCACACCCATATCCCCTACCGAACCGAACCTCTGATCAGCCGGCTCGCCCAAGGCAGCGCGCTGGCTCCCGCCCGGTCCGGGTCGCGGCGGGCCGGTTCCGCCGAACTCCCGGTGAACAAAGGATAATGTCCCGGTGACTATCATCGACAACGCCGTCTACGTTGACGGCATCCGCAGCGCCGAGCCGCGGAACCTCGAGCAGACCTTCGAGACCCTCACCGAGCGCGGGGGCATGGCCTGGATCGGTCTCTACCGGCCCACCCCCGACGAAATGGCGGCCGTGGCGGCGGAATTCGGCCTGCACGGGCTGGCGGTGGAAGACGCCATCTCTGCCCATCAGCGCCCCAAGCTGGAACGCTACGACGACAACCTGTTCACTGTGCTCCGGCCTGCCCGGTACCTGGACGAGACCGAGACCGTGGAGTTCGGCGAACTGCACATCTTCACGGGCCGGAACTTCGTGGTCACCGTCCGGCACGCCGAGACGGAAGTCGTGGGCCAGGTCCGGCGCCGGATGGAGAGCCGGCCCGACCTGCTGCGCCACGGCCCCGAGGCGGTCCTGTACGCACTCATGGACCAGGTGGTGGATGACTACGGTCCTGTGGTGGCCGGGCTGGAAAACGACATCGACGAGATCGAGGACCAGCTCTTCAGCGGCGATCCCTTGGTGTCCCGGCGGATCTACGAACTCGCCCGGGAGGTCATCCATTTCCAGCGCGCCATCCACCCGCTCCCGGCAATGATGCAACAGCTCCGGCGGGGCTTTGAGAAGTACCGGGTGGACACGGAACTGCAGCACAGCCTGCGCGACGTCGAGGACCACGTGGAGCGGCTGATTTCCCGCGCCGATTCGTTCCGTGACCTGCTGCAGAACGCGCTCACCCTGGACGGAACCCTGACCGCCAACCGCCAGAACGAGGCCAGCGCGGAACAAAACGAGCAGGTCAAGAAGATCTCGTCGTGGGCCGCGATCTTCTTCGCGCCCACATTTGTGGCCGGCCTGTACGGCATGAACTTCGACTACATGCCGGAACTGCACTGGACGCTGGGCTATCCGATGGCGATCGTGCTCATGGCCGGCACGGCGGCGCTGATGTACGCCATCTTCAAGAGGAAGGGCTGGCTTTAGCCGGAAGCTCGGCGCTCCCGGACCTGGACCATGAGCCGCCGGAACGCCAGGATGAAGACAACCTCGACCAGCACCATGAGCCCGAGTAGCAGCCACTTCCCGCTGCCAATGAAAACGACGGCCCCGATAAGGACCAGGATGCTTCCCAGCGCCAGGGAGTAGACGGCAAATCCGAGGGCAACCCGGGCGCTGCGCACGCCCGTGCGGAAGCCGAAGCCCAGCGGTTCCCCGCCAGGGTAGCCGGCAACCCGGTCCGGGCCAGCGGGCTTGAGCTGGTCGAACTCCTCCCAAGGGTCGCGGTCCTGCTCCTGGTTGGTCATGTTCTTATTATCTCGCTGCCCGGATGGCCGCGCCCGGGTCAATCGTCCCGCCCCGGCCATCCCGACGTTCGGTTAGGCCGCGCGTACGTCAACCTCGCCAGGTTCCGCGCCGTCGCTGCCGAAGACCAGTCTCCGGGTGGCGATTTTGTCGGTGAAGAAGCGGTCGTGGCTGACCACGACCACCGCCCCCGGGAAGTGGAGCAGTGCCCGTTCCATCACCTGGGTGCTGGACATGTCCAGGTGGTTGGTGGGTTCGTCCAGGAGGAGCACCGAGGCACCGGACAGCAGGCACTGGGCCATGGCGACGCGGGCTTTCTGTCCGCCGGAGAGGTTCCCGATCTTCTGCTTGAGGTCGGCCTCGGAGAACTGGAACATCGCCAGGAACCTGTTGACGGACTTCTTCGTGGCGCTGAAGGCGAGGCTGTCCGGCAGGGCGTTAACCGCGTGCGACACGGTGTCGGCGTCGTCGAGCTCTTCCAGCATCTTGTTGTACGAAACAAAGCCCGGCCCCTTGGCCCAGACCACCTCACCGGAATCGGTCGGCTCCTCCCCGGTCAGCACATTCAGCAGCGTGGACTTGCCGCTGCCGTTGGAGCCCAGGACCACAATCCTGTTGCCACGGCGGATCTCAAAGCTGAGGTCCTCGAACAACACTTTCTCGCCATAGGACTTGCCCAGCCCTTCGACCCGGCAGAGGACATCCTTCACGTGCAGCCCGCCGTAGATCTCCGTGACGATCTGGTCTACGGGCCGGGGCGTGCGCGCCTTCTTGATCTTGGCCAGCTGGTTGCCCAACCCGCGGCTGGCGGCCTTGGCGGCCTCGCGGCGGTCGGCGATGCCCTCCGCCTCAAAGGCGAGGAGCTCGGACTCATGGACGAACTGCGCCTCGAGCGTTTTGAGCCGGAACTGCTTCTGCACAACGTACTCGGCGAAGTTTCCCGGGTATTCGTGCAGATGGTAGTTCTCGACCTCGATAATCCGGGTGACCACGGCATCGAGGAACTTCCGGTCGTGCGAGACGATGATCGCGGCACCGCGGTAGTCGCGGAACCAGTTTTCCAGCCATTCGACGCCGGCCACGTCGAGGTAGTTGGTGGGCTCGTCCAGCAGCAAGACGTCCGGACCCTCCAACAGGATCTTGGCCAGGGCAGCCCGGTTGCGCCACCCGCCGGAGAGTTCGTCAATCGCGCACGTGCGGTGGGCCTCGCTGAACCCCAGCGTGGTCAGGACGGTGTCGATGCGCCGTGTGTAGTCCCATCCGTCGAGACGGTCCATGTCCTCGAACAGCTCGGCCTGGCGCCCGATCAGCCGGTCCAGCTCCGCTTCGGCGGGATCTGCCGCAATGCCGGCGTCGATGCCCGCCAGCTCGGCCTCGGCGGCCTTGATCTGGACGAACAGCCCGTCAAGGACCTCAAGGATGGTCGCCTCGCCGTCCAGCTCGGAGAACTGGGAGAAGTACCCCACCCTGGTTCCCTGCTCCACGGTGACAGTTCCGGCGTCCGGGGAGACCTGGTCCAGGATGAGCTTGAGGATGGAGGTCTTCCCCGAGCCGTTCTTGCCGATCAGGCCCACCCGGTCCCCGGGCTCGAGGCGGAAGAACGCCTCACGGAGGATCTGTATGTTGTCGAAGCGGACGCCGACGTCGTGCAGCCGGATCAGGCTCACTGCTGCGCGAGACGGTTGCGGACGATTTCGCTGACGGCCTTGCCGTCAAAGCGTCCGGCCACCGCGGCGGTGACGGGCTTCATCACTGCCCCCATTTGGCGCATGGACAGCTCGACGCCGTCGGCCTTCAGTACCGCGATGGCCTGGTCCACGATCGACTCGACCTCGGCTGCGGTGAGTGGTTTGGGCAGGTAGGCCTCGATCACCTCGGCTTCGGCGATCTCGGCGGCGGCACGCTCGGCCTCGCCGGCTTCGGTGTAGATGCGGGCTGTGTCGCGGCGCTTGGCGGCTTCCTTCTGCAGGAGGGCAGTCACCTGTGCGTCGTCCAGCACGATCGGCGTCTTGCCCGATTTCTCCCGGGTTTCGATCTCGCCGAGGACGTTGCGCACAGTGGTGAGGGCAACCTTGTTGCGGTCCTTCATGTGGGTCACGACGTCGGCGTGCAGGCGTTCTTTCAGGGTGGTCATAATTCTCCTCGTGTCACTGACAAGGCTAGCGGCAGAACCCGGCGGCCCCGAGCGCCGGGCGTATCCGCTGCGCCTCGTCGTCCAAGACGGGCGGGCCGCCGTCACCGCTGAACCCCGCTTTTGCGGCGGCCGTGTTGACCGCGCGCGAGCCCCGCTGCCACGCCGCACCCGCCTAATGGGCTGACACGGTCCGGGCCGCGGCCTAGGCTGATCGCATGCCGCCAACGCCTGCCCCGACTCCAGTTCCGGTTGACGTCCTCCTCCACTCAAGTCCGGCCGAGTGGTGGCAAATCGTTGCCGCGCTCGCCCCTGTTGCGGTGCTGATAGCGGCAGCTGTGGGAGCGTACATGGCCTGGCAGACACTGCGCCAGAAGGCCATCGCCGATGACCGGGCCGAGTGGTGGAAACGAACACAATGGGCGCTGGGAAGTGCCCTGGATCAGGACGAGGACACCCAAGCCCTGGGGCTGGCAACGCTGGGGGTGCTCGCCCGCAGCGAGTTGGCCAGGAACGAGGAACTCGAACTCTTGGACATCGCGTGGAAGTCCGTGAACGGGTATGAGGAAGCTCCCGCTCCCCTCCGCGTCCCCGCCAAGGTATCCGGCCCTGCGAGCGCCTCGCAGCACCGGGTTCAGGTCGCAGCCGCCAGGCTGCGCGTCACACTCGACCGGCGCCTCGGACGGACGGCCCCGGACCAGACCAAGGCCCTTGCCCAGGAAGAGCTCTAGCGGGTCCGTCCTCGAGCGGGAGCACCAGGATGATGGCCGCGCAGACGCACGCGGGGCCGCACATGGGGCAGAGGTAGCCGGCCACTTTCTGGTCGGCCGCCCAGTAGCCGGGGATGGTGGCCAGCTGCGCAAAGCCGGCCCGCTCAAACATCCCCAAGGACGAGTGCTGTGGATCGGCCGAGACCCACGACGCGGAGACAACGTAGCGGCAGCCGCCAGCCTTCAAATAGTCCAGGCAGGCCGCGAGCATGATCGTGCCAAGGCCCATCCCCCGGGCTGCGGGCGCGACGGCAATGGACTTAATTTCGCCGACCCGGTGCCCGTCCAAGCCGGCATCGCCGGTGGCGAGACGCAGGCGGTCTTGCAGCGCGGTATGGGACTCGTGGTCCAGGACGCAGGCGGTCGATGCGCCCAGGAGATCGCCGTCCCGGCTGCGGGCCCGGATCAGGACTCCTCGGCCGTTAATTGTGAGTTCCGCCAGAGCCGAGGGGCGGATGAAACCAGAGCCGAGGGATTCGTTGAGGAGCGCTGCCGCTTCGGCGGCCAC
>JBKPBZ010000045.1:0-7410 GCA_046727115.1 Actinomycetota bacterium
GGGGTAGTCGGTGTACCCGGCCGCGCCGCCGCCGTACAGGGTGCCCGGGTCCAGCTCGTTCAGCGGTGCGCCGGTGCGCAGGCGCTGAACAATGTCGGGGTTCGCCAGGGCGAATCGGCCCAGCGGCGCGATGTCCGCGAGTCCGGCGTCGATGTCGTCGGCGATCTGCTCGCGTTCGCGCCCGTACCGGACGACGAGGATGGCAGCAGGCCACGTGTCGCGGAGGGACCGAAGCAGTTCGTCGTCACCGCGGTGGTGTACGTGCAGGTACGCAAGGTTCAGGGTGGCGAGTTCGCCGACCAGGTGGCGGTACTGCGTCCGGACGTCCGCGGGGTCCCCTTCGCTGATTCCGCCCAGCGGGAACGCCGGTGAAATGCGAATGCCGGTCCGGTCTGCCCCGATCTCCTCGGCCACCGCACGGGCGACCGCGACGACGAAGCAGGACCGGTTCTCCACCGATCCGCCGAATTCGTCCGTGCGATGGTTCGAGTTCGGCGAGAGGAACTGGTGCAGCAGGTACCCGTTCGCGCTGTGGATCTCCACGCCGTCCGCTCCCGCTGCGATAGCGGAGGCCGCGGCGTGGCGGAACCCGGCGATGGTGGCCTGGATGTCGTGGGCGCTCAACTCACGCGGCACCGGCGTCTTCTGCGGGCCCGTTGGAGTGAACATGTCCTGCTCGGCCGAAATCGCCGACGGGCCCACAGGCCGACGGTGGTGCGGGGTGTTGTCCGGGTGCGACATCCGGCCGACGTGCATCAGTTGGATAAACAGCGCTCCGCCGCCTGCATGCACCGTGCCGGCGATCTTTCGCCATCCCTCGATGTGTTCGGGAGTGTAGATGCCTGGGGTGTTCAAGTAGCCCTGACCGTCCTCGGAAGGCTGTGTGCCCTCGGTGATGATCAGCCCGAGCGAGGCGCGCTGGCCATAGTACTCCGCGGCCAGTTCCCCGGGGGTGCCGTCCAGGTTCGCACGGCTCCGGGTCAGCGGTGCCAGCGCGAGCCGGTGCGGCAGCTCCACATTGCCGAGGGTGAATGGCTGCCAGAGCGTAGATGACGTGGTCATGAGTGCATAGTCCTTTGCATTGGTGGGAAACCGGCCACTTCCACCCGGGCGGACCGTTGCAGCCCGCCAACGGCGTGGGAGAATTAGCGAAGAGTTCAACCCATTACAGTAATGACTACACTCATAACTGAGTGCAGTCAGAATATATTCCCGGAGGATCCATCATGTCTCTCGCCTCCCAGCCGGTCGGACGGCGTGAGCGGAACAAGCAACAAAAGCTGGACCGCATCACGGCCGCGGCCAGCGAACTACTGGCCGATCACGGCATCGAGGACGTCACGACCCAGCAGATCGCCGACAAGGCGGACATCGGCACCGGGACTCTGTTCCTTTACGCGAAGACCAAAGGCGAACTCCTCCTCCTCGTGCAGAACGCCCACTACGCCGAAGCGCTTCAGCAAGGTCGGGCTGATGCTGAATCCACCCCGGATGTACTCGATGCGGTGCTGGCAATCGTACGGCCGATCGTGGAATGCAACCGCGTCCAGGTCGACAACGGACGCACCTACCTGCGGGAGATGGTCTTCGGCGACCCCACGGAGCCCCGACACGCTGAAGCCCTCTCCATCGTCGCGCAGACCGAGGAGGCCATCGCTACCGTCCTGGGCAGGCACGAGCTGGTCAGCACTGGTGATGCCGCAACGACGTCCCGCATCGTCACCGCCATCATGTTCCTCAGCATGGCAGCAAGCGTGAACGCCGCATTGAGCACCGACGAGATTGTTCGGGACATCCGGACCCAGGTGGGCGTGCTGCTGTCTCGCTGACGCCGTCGGCAAGAACTTTTCGGGCGCTTGCTGGCGTAAGCGCCCTCGGCGGAGCGGCGTCCCGACGCCGGCCCGGGCGGTCGGCGCGAACAGCAGGTGCTCGCACCGACGTCCGGATTTCCGCCCTAATCATTCGGAGAAGGATCCACGGCAGTACGCCGGGTCGGGCAAGGTCGGCCCGGTGCCAATGTTTTGAGGACATAGCCACCGCTGCAAGCGCCCATGATGTGCTGAAGGTTCATAGGCTCGTCGTAAGTGATCGAGTGCGAGGTGTCCAAGGAGGGCTGCACCGATGTGGATCGGCAGGCCGTGGTTGACGAGGTCGGTGGCCAACAGACGGCGGAAGTCGTGTGGGGTAAACCGGCATCCGGCCAGCTCGGGGTAGGTCGCCGTCTTCCTCCACCACGGCGACCTCGCCGCCACCGGCTACATCGTGGACCAGACACCCGAACTCGCGAACCTGCCCGACGTCCCGCGGCCCGGCGCCATCGACGAGGCTCCCCCGCTCGGCCCGTTCCGCACCTTCCAGGTCCCCGTCCGAGACATTGCCGCCCTGACTTGCCTGAACCTGGACCAACTCGTGGCCGCAGACCGGATGCCCATCGCCCGCGCGCTGACCACCGCGCCAGTCACCTCCACCTGGAGACGGCTAAACTCTTCGTTGGACCTCGATCTGGACTTCGACCTCAACGGCGCGGACTGACATCCCCCGACCTGTCCTGACCCGGGCACCGGAGCCACCCCGGCAAGGCACGGCTCCGACGCTGGCAAAAGCAACCACTTGGGCACGGCAAAGCCCGCGACGGCCGCCCACACCAGACCGGGCCGCCGGCCGCGCCAGCGGACGGCCATAAGCAGTGCCTATGGGCCGGGTGCACGCCCGACTTGTGGGGAGGGCCGTGGCAGGATGGGGCCCATGGACAGGCGGTTGTTGCGGCGTGCCCCGGACGCCGAATGGGTGCTGGTGTACCGGCTCGGACTGAGCCGGCAACGCATCGCTGCCCTCGTGCGCGCCGAGCCTGCCGCCGTCGGATACCACCTGGCCATCGCCCGCCGCCAGGACCCCGGGCTCGAGGCCGAGCACCGGGCCGCCGCCGCACCCATTCCGTACCCCTCGCCCACGGATGTCGCCCGAATGGAAGAGGTCATCTCCTGGGTCTTGGCCGAAGGCCGGCTGCCCGTTGGCCGTTCCGGCAACCGTGGCGGAAGGTCGATGGCGCGGTGGCTGTCCGAGCGCCGGCGCGAAGCAGCCGAAGGCGCCCTGGACCCGGCCTACAGCTCCGGTCTCTCCCGGGTGCCGGGGTGGCTGGAAAACCGCAGGGAAGTTGAGGATGAAGCCCGCTGGCACCATCGCCTCGCCCAGCTCGTGGACTTCCGGGAGGAAGGCAACGACTGGCCACGCCACCGGAAGACCGACTCGGACCGTGAGCACACCCTCGGAGTGTGGATCCACACCCAGCGGTACAAACGCCGCCGCGGCGAACTCGACCCAGTGAAGGTCAGACTCCTGGACGACGCCGTTCCCGGATGGCAGACCGGGCGGACCCGGGGCCGCCGTCCCCGGCAGTAGCCGCTGGTTGTGCCCATTGTGGGCAAACGGAGCCCTGGCGAAGCTCAAGGCTGTCCACACTGGGGGGTGCAACCGGCTGTGATGATGCTCCTATAGGTGTCAATGGCCGTTGAGCCAGCCGGCGTAGCTTTGATAGAACACGTCGTCACGGGTGAGTCCGCGTTCAAGCCTGGACAGGGTGGCGGCCTCGCTCGCCGGCTGCGGCCCGGCCGATACCGCCCTGCCGCGCGACACGGCCCGGCAGCTTCAGGAACTCGTGCTGGGCGTGAGCCAGGCCGCGGCCGCGAACGATCATTCGGCCGCGCTCAGAACCCTTGACAGCCTGGAAGCAGACGTGACAAGAGCGGCCGGGTTTCCGAGGAGCGGCGCCGGAGCATCATGACCAGCATCACCGCCGTCAGGGCCGACCTCACTGCCACCATTGACGCTGCCGCAGCAGCGGCGAAGGCGGCCGAGGAAGCAGCAGCCGCTGCTGCCGCGGCAGAAGCGGAGAAAGCCAAGTCCGATGCGGAAGCGGCGGCGAGAGCTGCCCAGGAATACACGGCACCGGTAGTTGCAGCCACCATACCGGCGCCATCGCCAGCACCGGAAGAGAGGAAAGGCAATGCGGGCAATGCCAACGAGGGCAGAGGCAAAAACAAGGACAGCTGACCGGGACAAGGGGCCCCAGCGCCCCGTATAGTCATCCGGCGGCAGCTCGGTGCGTTTTCCTTACCAGCGCGGGGGGCGGCTGTAAGGGAGTCAGGCTTTCCGGCCCGTGCCTTCCGTGTCGTCGTCAGCGGGGCCAGGAACTGCATCCTCAGCGTCCAGCGCACCGTCTCCACCGCCGCTTGGGCGCTCCGTTTCGCCTTCTCCATAGTCCCCTTCGGCATATCCTCCGGTTGCCGGTCCGGCCTGGCCCCCCACTGTCCCGCCTTCGCCGTAGTCCCCTTCGGCGTATCCTCCGGCTTCCTGCCCGGTCTGGTCCTCCCCAACTGTTCCGCCTTCGCCGTAGTCCCCTTCGGCGTATCCTCCGCCTTCCGGTCCGGTCTGGTCCTGGCTCACTGTTCCGCCTTCGCCGTAATCCCCGACGGAATATTGGCCGACCTCCCTTTCAACGGGGGGTTTCGGAGTGCTGTTATCGTGCTGTTGGGCTGCAGATTCTGGGTTCTCGGACATCGAAAATCCTTCCTTGAAGGATCGTGTGCCCGTGCGAATGCAGAGGCATCACGGCTTCGCGACCGAGGACGAACCGGCGGGCGAGATCTGGCGGGCAAGGGGAGATCTGCTGCCCTACCGATACCGAGACCGGCCTGTGTGTTAATTCTACTTCCAGGGGTCCCTCCGATGACGTCCCGATTGCCTTATCCCCGGTCGCCTTGGACATCACGTACCTGCCGCACATGCCTTAATTCTCCCCCACACGGGTTTGCGGCGGAGGGCGGTGGCGAAGCCGACGTCACCCGCGATCTGGCCGACGGTTAGTTCGCCGGATTCGAGCAGGTGGTGGGCACGGTCAAGGCGCCCCTTGATGAGCCCCGGCCGAGGCACAAGGCCTACTTCGTCGCGGAAAACGTCGGCCGAAGGTGCGAGGGCTCATGTGGGCGCGCTGCTGCCTACCGGGAACACCAACGCTCCGGCCGTCATCATCGCCGAGTTCATCACGGGGATTCCGGCCCGCCGGCAGGACTAACGCTCGGCAGGGCTAAGGGCGGAGATGCGCGGGTTCTTTTGTAATTTTCTCGATGTCGGCCGCGGTGACTTCGATCAGCTGATGCGCCAAGTCCGCTAGGGCGCGTGCGGTCGCTAGCTCGTCCCCGATCTCGGGGACATCGGAGTCTACCGGATTCAGCCTGGCCAGCCCGACACCTTCCAGTTCGGCCCGGTTCTCGGCCCTCAATCGCGCCGTGGCCCGCGTTTGATTTTCATGTTCGTCGATAACGATGTTCACCGACCAGCTTTTCTCTTGCATGGTGCCCGCCTCCTCGATCCGACTTCCACGATGCCAAGCCTGGGGCAAGCCGTCAAGGTCCGCAAACTTCCCCGCAGACGGTGCGCCAAAGGTCCCTAATTGCCCGCATGACGAAGCAATTCCCGCGGGATCACAGACCTCATGCAGACCGAGGACGCCCGAGCCGGCCGCACGCACCGGAGCGGGCGCTCGGCGACTCCCGCTCGTCTGCCCGGCCTTGCTCAGGGAGACTGTGCGGACAAGAACCTTCTGGCTCCTCATCGCGGCGACAGTCCTCATCACTTCGACCGTTCAAGGGCGTGCTGTTGCACACCGTCCCCATGCAGACCGATGGTGGCTGGACGCCGACAGCGGCTGTTGGCGTCCTCGGCTTGGCCGGCGTGGCCTCCTGCTGGGGCGCGTAGCGGGCCGTCAACTCTACGACAAGTTCATTGTCCGGACGGGCGGTCCAGCCAAGGCCTCAAAGGGACGCATGAACCAGCCGGAAAGTCATGTCAGGTACAAGACCAACCACGCCCCCAGAACACGAGAAGGGAGACCCGAAAGACGTCACATCCGAGCAGGCGGAGGGCCTACAGCCAGGGCACCTGAACCCACCACCCACTCAACTTCACAGGCCACGGCCGCGGCCAGGCACCGGCCGACGAGCGTCAGAGGGACCCGAACAGGGTCAATGTACACACGTTAAAGCAAAAACCCCTCTGACGAGGGGAATGCTGTGCCCGAGGTGGGACTCGAACCCACACACCTTTCGATACCGCATTTTGAGTGCGGCGCGTCTGCCAATTCCGCCACTCGGGCGCGGAGTACACCGTGTAACAATCACTCAACCACAGTGCTGTGAGCAACGCGATCGCTTCCAGTGCGCGAAATTACTCTACATGCAGATAGGCTGAATTCCAGAATCGCGCCAGTGACGCCGCATCGAACCAAACCGGTCCAAGTACATCGGCGGACGAAACCTATGATGGTGTAGTTCCCGCCGTACCTTTCCAAGGAGTTCCCGTGTCAGAACAGACGGAGTCATCCCCCACTTCCCAGCCGGCTCGCCGCGTTGTTGTCGCAGAGGATGAGACCCTCATTCGCCTGGACATCATCGAGATCCTGCGCGGCGAAGGCTACGACGTCGTCGGCGAGGCGGACAACGGCGAGAAGGCCGTGCAGCTTGCCGAGGAGCTCAAGCCCGACCTGGTCCTGATGGACGTCAAGATGCCCGTCATGGACGGCATCTCGGCCGCTGAGAAGATCGTCAAGGCCCGGATCGCCCCCGTGGTGCTGCTGACGGCCTTCAGCCAGAAAGAACTCGTGGAGCGCGCCCGCGACGCCGGCGCCATGGCGTACGTGGTCAAGCCGTTCACCCCGGCGGACCTCATCCCGGCTTTGGAGATCGCGCTGTCCCGCCACGAGGAAATCAAGGCCCTCGAGAGCGAGGTCACCGACCTGCAGGAGCAGTTCGCCACCCGCAAGCTCGTGGAGCGCGCCAAGAGCCTCCTGACCACCAAGATGGGCCTGACGGAGCCGGAAGCCTTCCGCTGGATCCAGAAGACCTCGATGGACCGCCGCCTCAGCATGCGCGAGGTCGCCGAAACCATCATCAACCAGGTCAACTAGCAGCCACCCGGCCGCAAGCACCAAAGCACCAAAGCACCAAAGCACCAAAAAGGGAGGATCCCCGCCGACCGGCGGGGATCCTCCCTTTTGCGTTCAAGCGTTCAGAACTAGGCCTGGGCCCGGTTCTTCTTCTTCTTTTCCGGCCACGGGCCGAGCTTGTCCTTGGTCACGGCTGCTTCGCCCTGGCCGCCGAAGTCAGCGAGGTCGCCCACCTTGTGGACCTTCAGCAGGTTGGTCGAACCGGCCTTTCCGGGAGGCGAACCGGCTGCGATGACCACCAGGTCACCGTCCTCGACGACGTCCAGCTCCAGCAGGCTGCGGTCAACCTGGGCCGTCATCTCGTCGGTGTGGCCCACCATTGGGACCAGGACCGGCTGGATGCCCCACGTCAGTGCGAGCTGGTTCCAGACGTGCTCCACCGGGGTGAAGGCGAAGACCGGCTTGATGGG
>JBKPBZ010000046.1:0-14069 GCA_046727115.1 Actinomycetota bacterium
CGTCCTGCCCATCACGATCTGGGGCGAGCCCGTGCTGCACCGCCGGGCCGCGGAAGTCGAAGTCTTCGACGACGAGCTCCGCACCCTGATCGCCGACATGTTCGAGACCAACGACGCCGCCAACGGCGTCGGGCTGGCCGCACCCCAGGTGGGGGTCGGCAAGCGGCTCTTCGTGTACAAATACGACAACGACGACGGCGCCCCGCCCGCCGGCGTCGTGGTCAATCCTGTCCTGACGCTGTCCAAAATCTCTGGCGCGCTGCCGGACCCCGACGAGGAAGAGGAAGGCTGCCTGTCCTTCCCCGGCGGCCAGTATCCGCTCAAGCGGGCGGAGTGGGCGAGGGTACAGGGCTTCGACGGCGACGGGAAGCCGGTGGAATTCGAGGCGACCGGCTGGTTCGCCCGGGTCATCCAGCACGAGTACGACCACCTCGACGGCAAGCTGTACGTGAACCGGCTGATCGACCGCTATGCGCGCAAGGCCATGAAGCAGGCCAAGCGCAGCGGCTGGGGCGTTCCCGGCCTCACCTGGATGCCGGGCGTGGATCCGGACCCGTTCGGCCACTGACGGCCGGAAGTTAGGCGCGGCTGTGCGCGGCTTTTCCCCACCTTTGACGCCGGTGCGCAGGGAATCCCCGGCGGTTTGGCCGGACGCCCCGCCGGCGGCTCCCAAAGGTGGGGAATTTCGGCGGAATTTCCGCAGTTCTATTTCCCCAGTGCCGCGGTGACCCGGCCGGCTAGCTCCCCGACGTGCGGTCGACGGCGGCCAGGATGGCGGCACCGAGCTCGGCCGGCTTGGTGAACTGCGGCCAGTGGCCGGTGGGCAGGTCCACGTAGTCCACGTCGCGGATCCGTGCGAGTTCCGCCACATACGGGTGGCCGCCGGCAATCATTTCCCTGAGCATCGAGGACGGGAATTCGCAGGCGATGACGGTGGCCGGGACCTCGAAACGGCGTTCATCCTTGAGCTGCTGCTGGTCCTGGGCCACGCCGCGGGGCTGCGGGATGGCGCGGGCGCGGAACATGGCGCGCAGGCGGTCGGTCAAGTCGGTCAGGTCCGCGTCCTCGAAGAGCTCCCACGGCGGCAGCGGCACGTCGTCGCCCTCGGCCGGGAGTTCGTCGTTGATGACCCCGCCCTGCGCCAGCGGTCCGCTGTCCACGTAGATTGCCCGCGCCACCCGGTCCGGGCGGGCGTCCACGGCGCCGTGGATGATGGCTCCGCCGCCGGAGTGGCCCACCAGGACCACCGGTGCGTCGAAGGAATCGATCTTCGCCACGACGGCGTCGATGTGGGTGCGCAGGCCGATGCCGGCGCGCGGCGCATCGGCCGACTCCAGGCCCGGCAGCGTCAGCGGGTAGACCTTATGCCCGGCTGCGGTGAGCGGCGGGGTGACCTCCTCCCACGACGAGGCGTCCAACCAGAATCCGGGTACGAGGATGATGTCCATGCCGGTACCCTACCGTTCGAGTACCAGCTCCACCACCTGATAGGGGTCCTCAGCTGGGACGACGTTGTGCATGGTGATGCGTCCGCCCTGGCCCCCGCCCGGGTGGATGTGGATCTGCCAGCCCCAGTCCGGGCCGGTCGGCGCCGCGTAGGAGCCGTTGAGCCGGAGGATGCCGTCCCCGTCCACGGTCCCGGAGAACTGCATCAGTGCCTTGCCCGTGTGCCAGGAGTCCACCCACACCGCGGTGGCGGGCTCCGCGTCGGTCGCTCCGCCAGCTAGGAGCAGCAGGCCTTCCTGCGGGCTCTCACCGTCCGACCAGGTGTAGGCGAGGCTCGCGAAATACGCCGCGGTCACCTGGGCTGTGGCGGTGGCCGCCGAGTCCCTGTAGTCGTCCGTGGGCATGATCCGGGAGCGGTTTCTCCCCTGCCAGGTGCCAAGCAACGGCGTCATGTATCGCACAATGTCCATGCTGCAGTCTACTGAGCCAGTCAACGAAGCACCGTCAACGAAGCACCGTCAACGAAGTACCGTGAACTGGCTACCGCCAACCGCGTTTCCGGGCCCCTCAGCGGACCCGGCGCGGAACAATCGTCCCTTGCCCGGGGCACGACATGAGGATCCGCTTCATCGCCTCCTTTTCCGCGGGCGTAACCCACAGCCGGTAGGCCGCCTTAACGGAAATCTGGCGGGCAACGTAGTGGCAGCGGAACGCCTTGTTGGGCGGCAGCCAGGTGGCGGCGTCGGAAGCGCTTTTGTCCTGGTTGGCGGGGCCGTCGACGGCGATCAGGTTGAGGGGATCGTTGGCCAGGTGTTCGCGCTGTTGCGCGGTGAGCTGCTGGGCGCCCTTTTGCCACGCGTCGCCCAGTGCCACAACGTGGTCGATCTGCACCGCTGCGCTGGTTTCGGCGCCGCGCCGGAACGCGATCATGCGTCCGGTGTAGGGTTCCTGGAACGTGCCGCCGGCCACTTGGCACCGGGAGCCGCGGACAAATTCGGCGGCCGCCAGGTCCCTGCGGAGGATGTCGTTACGCGTATCGCAGCCGTTGCGGTCGACGTCGAGCCAGGCCTGGCCGAAGGCGACCCGGTCATAGTTGTCCTTGGCCGACCGTCCCTTGACCGCGAGGGTGTCGAGCACGCCGGCGGCACTCCCCACCGGCACGGCCCGGACGGGGTCCACCGCGTTCATCCATCCGCCGGCCAGCACGGGTGCCTCGCGGGGGCCCGTGGCCTGCGGCTCCCCGGCGGCAAACTGGCCGGCCGTGAAGAACCAGACCAAGCCGCCGACGAGGGCCAGACCGGCTGCGGCCAGGAGAATCCACGCCTGGCGGGAGCGGCGCCGGGCGCGGCGGAATTCCGTCCAGGTGACGGTCATGAGGGCGGCCGCTGGCGGCGTTCTGGCTGCACGCCCTGAGCCTACCCGGGCGCTCTGACACCGTGGAGGTTGTCCACAGTGTTGGGGACCGGTGGCGGGAGGCCGGGGCTATTGTTCCCGCGTGACCCGTTTCAGGTCTTCGTTGGCCAGTTCCAGCAGGTTCTGGAGCTGGGTCACCCGGTCATCGTTGACTTCGCCGGCGTCGCGTTTGACGATCGCGTCGTCCAGCAGCCGCTTCGCTTCTTTCGCGTTGCTCCGTGCGACGTCAAGCGCGTGTTCCAGGGTTGTGTCGTGTTCAAGAGCCGGGTTCTGTTCCATGGCTACATTGTGGTTCCCTTTCCCGGCCGATTCCAGTGCATCGGCCGGGAATCAGCCGGGAAATGAGGAACATGTCCCGGTCAGGGACGTTGCGCCCGCGGACTAGACCTCTACGGGCAGCCCGGCGGCCTCGAGGATGGAGGCGGCGTCCTTGGCGGGGAAGGACGGCGGGTTGACCCCGGCCATTTCCTCCATGACGCGGACCACCTGGCAGCTGTAGCCGAACTCGTTGTCGTACCAGACGTAGAGCACGAGGTTCTTGTCGTTGGAGATCGTGGCCAGGCCGTCGACGATCCCTGCCCGGCGCGAGCCGACGAAGTCCGTGGAGACAACCTCGGGCGAGTCGATGTAGTCGATCTGCTTGCGCAACTCGGAGTGCAGCGACATTTCCCGCAGGTAGTCGTTGACCTCGTCCTTGGTGGTGCCGTTTTCCAGGTTCAGGTTCAGGATGGCCAGCGACACGTCCGGGGTGGGGACGCGGATGGAGCTGCCGGTGAGCTTGCCGAGCAGTTCCGGCAATGCCTTGGCGACGGCCTTGGCGGCACCGGTCTCGGTGATCACCATGTTCAGCGCGGCAGAACGTCCGCGGCGGTCGCCCTTGTGGAAGTTGTCGATCAGGTTCTGGTCATTGGTGAAGGAGTGGACTGTCTCCACGTGCCCGTGCACCACGCCGTAACGGTCGTTGATCGCCTTGAGCACGGGGGTGATGGCGTTGGTGGTGCAGGAGGCCGCCGAGACGATCGTGTCGGAGTCGGCGATGGTGCCGTGGTTGATGCCGTGCACGATGTTCTTCAGCTCACCCTTGCCCGGAGCGGTGAGGAGAACGCGGGCAACACCCTTGCTCTTCAAGTGCTGGGACAGGCCCTCAGCGTCGCGCCAGCGGCCTGTGTTGTCCACGACGAGCGCGTCGTGGATGCCATAGGCCGTGTAGTCCACCGTGGAAGGATTGTCCGAGTAGATGACCTGGATCTGGACACCGTTGGCCGTTATGGTGTCGTTTTCGAGGTCCACCTTGATGGTGCCTTCGAAGGAGCCGTGGACGGAGTCCCGGCGCAGCAGGCTCGCACGCTTGCTGAGGTCGTTGTCGGACCCGCGGCGGACCACGATGGCGCGCAGGCGCAGGCCGTGGCCGCCTCCCGCCTTTTCGATCAGGAGCCGGGCCAGGAGCCGGCCAATGCGGCCGAAGCCATAGAGGACGACGTCGGTGCTGGTGCGGTCGTCGCCGCCACGCTTGCCGACAACCTCGGCGAGTTCCTCGCGGAGGAACGCATCCAGGCTGGCGCCGTCGCCCTCGGCGCGGTACTTCTCGGTGAGCCGGGCAATATCGATCGCCGCTGCGCCGAGGTCCAGCTTGGTCAGAGCCTCCAACAGCGGGGCCGTTTCCTCGAGGCGCAGTTCTTCCTTGCTCATCCGGCGGGCGAAGCGGTGGGCCTTGAGGATATTCATGGTGGACTTGTTGATCAGGCTGCGTCCGTGGATGGAGGTCACCACGTTGTTCTCGCGGTACAGCCGGCCGATCACGGGGATCATGGCCTCGGCGAGCGCCTCACGGCCCATCCACGTATCAAGACAAGAATCTGACGTCTGGCTCACAGAACTACCTTCCTAGAATCCACCCCCTACGTCCTCGTAGGGAGAAGTCGGCCGCCGGAGGGTGTCCGGTACCGGGCACCGGCGGGGATTCGGTCCACCCCGGGCGCCTCATCGAGCGCAAAGAAAAATCCGCCGGCTGCGAACGCAGACCCGGCGGCAGAACTTCTACGTTCACCACCAATTCTACGGGCGGCCCGGCGGGGTGGGGTGCCTGTTGCGCGTGAAATGACTCACACACCCACGTGCGCCCCGGCCAGCCGCGGAAAACGGGAAAGCATCTGATGCCGGGACGCCGCCTACAGGGCGTCCTCGAGGATCATGTCAACAGCCTTTTCCGCGATCATGATGGTGGGCGCCTGGGTGTTGGCGCTGATCAGGCGGGGCATGATCGAGGAGTCCACCACCCGCAATCCCTCAAGCCCGTAGACCTTCAGCCGCGGCGAGACGACGGAATCATCAGAGATTCCCATGGCACAGGTGCCGACGGGATGATAGGAGGTCCGTCCGTAGGAGCGCACGAAATTCACGTACTCGTCACGGGTTTTCACCCGTGAGCCGTCGCCGATGTGCTCCGCCTTGATAAACGGTGCCATCGAGGACTGCTCCATGATCTGCCGGCTCTGCTGCACGCCGACGATGGTCATCTCGAGGTCGTAGTCGTCGGCAAGGTAGTTCGGATCGATGAGCGGCGGCTTAATCGGGTCGGAGGACGCGACACGAACGGTTCCCCTGCTTCGGGGCCGCAGGAAGTACGAGTTCAATGTCGCCCCGAATCCCGGCCGGAGGGACATGGCCGCTTCTGCCCGGGCGGCGGGCAGGAAGTGGAATTGCAGGTCCGGGGTCGAATCCTCCGGATTGGCGTAGCTGAAGCCGCCGGCCTCGACCAGGTTCGATGCGAACGGCCCCGTGCGGAAAGCGAGGTATTCGAGGCCGGCAAGGGCGGTGGCCGGGTGGACGCGGTTAAACCGGTCCAGGCTGTGGCCATACGTGAGTTCGTAGATGATGTCGAGGTCGCAGTGGTCCTGCAGGTTCTTACCGACGCCGGGCAGGGCATGGACGGTGTCGATGCCGGCGGCGGCAAGGTCCGCGGGGTCGCCGATGCCCGAGAGCTGCAGCAGTTTGGGCGATCCAAACGCGCCGCTGGCGATGAGCACCTCACGCCTGGCACTGTAGGTACGCGCGACTCCGCGTTCAATCGTCCGGATGCCGACGGCCCGGCCGTTCTCGATGATCACCTTCGAAACGGTCACGTTGACGCGGACCGTGAGATTGCGGCGCTTGCGCGCGGGTTTGAGGTAGGCCACGGCCGCGCTGCACCGGCGGCCGTTCTTGGTGGTGGTCTGGTAGAAGCCGACGCCGTGCTGTTCGGCGCCATTGAAGTCGCTGTTGTACGGCAGCCCGAACTCCTGCCCGGCCCGCACAAAGGCCGCCGAAAGCTTGTGCGGACGCTTGGGGTCCGAGACGCCGAGCGGCCCTTGGGTTCCGTGATGCGGTCCCGAGAGTCTGCAGTTGGACTCCGAACGCACGAAATATTCGAGCACCTCGTCGGCGGACCAGCCGTCGCATCCGCACTCCTTAGCCCAGTTGTCGTAGTCCTGGGCCACGCCGCGGGTGAAGACCTGGGAGTTGATGGATCCCCCGCCCCCGAGCCCGCGGCCTTGGGCGAGCGGGATGCGACGACCCTTGCTGTGCTCCTGCGGGACGCTCCGGTACTGCCATTGGTACGGGCCTCCCTTTAATCTTGGGAAGCCCGCGGGCATATGGATGAAAGGATGGCGGTCGGATCGGCCTGCCTCGAGCAGCAGTACGCGAACTGCTGGGTCTTCACTTAATCTCCCGGCCAGGACGCTGCCGCCCGTGCCGCCCCCGGCGATCACATAGTCGTACTCCGCATCGTCCGGCACCATGACTCCTCAACCATCGCCGAAACTACCGCTCCTTGAAGCGTTGAGTGAAGTCTCTAGTTTCGCGGGGGTGATGTCAAGCATCCCGGTTTGCAGCAACGCCGCAGGTAGGCGGCCCGCGGCAGGGAGGACAGGGCTACCTGGGGTGGCCTTCGTGGCGAAGCTCTGGCGCTGCTTCATGCGCCCGGGAGGCGTCCACTCGGTCCGGTACCGCTTCCGTTTCCCATCGTGCGGCGTACGGATTTTGCCCCAATTCAGAAACTGCTTGTGCCTGGACAGGCTTCGGAGTTGCATAAAACTATGAACCCAGTGGCGTCCCTGGACACGCCCGAGGTTTCCGGGGATGTTGTTCTGTTGATCGCGGCAATCGGCGTGGCTGCGATCATCCTGATGGCGGCGTTCCTGACCTTCCTGTACTACCGCGACCGGGCCGAGGACAGGCGGTCCAAGGAACCAGGGATGCGTCACCGATCCTCTGGCGGGTCCCACCGGCGCTTCTAGTCCAGTTCCTACTGGCGCCAGTAGGGCTGGCAGCCAGGGTGGTCCGTGCACGGCTCGGCGACGATCAACAGGAACGGCCCAGGTGTGTGGATGGGTTGACCGATACGCCGGGTTCTGTGTTCCCGCGCTGTTACCGGCGAGGGAGTAGCGGCCATCCATCTACGGACGCCGTTGCCGACGCCCTCCAGCGGCCTACCCGAACACTCGGGCGAGCAGCCCTCAAGCGTGTCCTGTCTGGCCTTGCTCCGGGTGGGGTTTACCTAGCCTTCCCGGTCACCCGGGAAGCTGGTGGTCTCTTACACCACCGTTTCACCCTTACCTGCCCTGCGGCCTGTGCAAGCACACGCCGCACGCAGGCGGTCTGTTCTCTGTGGCACTGGCCTGCGGGTTACCCCGAGTGGGCGTTACCCACCACCCTGCTCTGCGGAGCCCGGACGTTCCTCGAGCCACTTGCGTGACGCGCGGCCGCCTGGTCAACCCATCCGCTGTCCATTCTACGGTCAGTGCGGGCGGATCCAGTGACACCTCAGCGCCGGACCAGGACGCCGGACCTATTATCGAGGAATGGACCAGTCTGCCCTGACCCGGCGCCGGCTGCTCGAGCTGGCAGGAATCGGCCTTGGCGCGTCCGCCCTCACTGCCTGCACTGACGGCATAGCGCCTCCCGAGACGCCTCGGCCCGTGCCGCCCGGCCCGACGGCGACAGCACGACCGGCTCCCGCCCCCACGTTGACGGTCCGGACCAGCGCAGGTTCATTCGTCTCGGCTTTCCGCCCCGGGATCGCCAGCCACTGGTCGCTGGCTGCACCCGAATTGCCGCCCGGCGGCGCGCAGCCCGAATTGCCGGTGGCTGTGTTCCTCCACGGACTGGGCGGGAGCCACGCCGTTCTGCTCGAGGACTTGGCGGCCCATGAACCTCTCCAACGGCACCTGGACGCCGGTGGCACGCCCTTCGCGATCGCTGCGGTGGACGGCGGAAATACGTGGTGGCACCCCCGTGCCGACGGCAGCGACACCCAGTCGATGCTGGTGAAGGAATTTGTCCCGTTCCTGGGCAGCCAGGGCTACGACCTTGGCAGGATCGGCGTCTTCGGCATATCCATGGGCGGTTTCGGTTCCCTCCTGCTCGCCTCGCAGGGCCGGCTGCCCGGAGTCCGCGCCGTCGCGGCCATGAGTCCGGCGGTCTGGGACCACTACGACCCACGCCAGGAATCGGCCTTTGACGGCCCTGCCGATTTCGCGGCCCATGACGTGTTTGCGCTCCGGCCCCGGCTCGCGGCCGTGCCCAAGCGGGTCGACTGCGGCACCGGGGACGACCTTGCCGCCACGGTTCGGGCCTACCGCGCGGGGCTGCCGGGCGAGGTCGAGGGTGGGTTCCGGCCCGGCGGCCACGACTACAGCTACTGGCGCTCCGTCCTGCCCGAGGTGTTGTCCTTTTTGGGCTACAACCTCGCCTGAACCGGCCGCCGCCGGCCCCGCAGGACTGCGGCACCCGCCGCCGGTAAGATCGTACGGTGCTAATTCTGTTGCCGCCCTCCGAGGGCAAGACTCCCGCTGTTGGCGCGGACGCCGCCGACTGGAGCGCTTTGAGCTTTCCCGCCCTCAACAGCTCCCGGGCCAGGGTCCTGGAGGCCCTCGGCACAGTCAGCGCCCACGAGGACGCCCTGGCGTTGCTGGGCGTCGGCGCCTCGCTGAGTGCCGACGTCGAACGCAACACCCGCCTGCACGCGGAACCTGCCGCCCCGGCCCACCAGGTGTATTCCGGGGTGCTCTTTGACGCCCTCGGCTACGACTCCCTGACCCCGGCGCAGCGGAAGAAGGCCGACGCTTCGGTGCTGGTGGTCTCTGCCCTGTGGGGTGCCATCCGCTTCGCCGACCGCGTGCCCGCCTACCGGCTGTCGATGGGGATCTCGCTGCCCGACGTCGGACGGCTCGCCTCGTTCTGGAAGCCGCAACTGGGCGACGCACTCGCGGCGGCCGCCGCGGGTGAGCTGCTGGTGGACTGCCGCTCCAGCACCTACGCGGCGGCCTGGACTCCCCCGCCGGAACAGACGGTGGCCGTGAACGTCTTCACCGAGACCGCCGGCGTGCGCAAGGTGGTCAGCCACTTTGCCAAGCACACCCGCGGCGAGCTGGCCCGGCATTTGCTCAGCCGCAGGGGCAAGGCGCCCCAAACCCCGGCGGAGCTGCGGAAGGCGGCGGCGGAGAAGTGGGCTGCCGAACTCGTTGAGGGCACGGCCCGGAAGCCGCACACCCTGAACATCATTCTGCCGGGCTAGGAGCCGCTCAGGCCCACTCAGCCGAGCGGACCAGGATGCAGCCGGAGTCCGGGCAGAACACGATCTCGTCCTCGGCGGCGGCCTTGATTTCGGCCAGGTCGCCGGGGCTGAGGTGCATGCCGGAGCCTTCCGAGGTGCCGTGGAAGAGCCGGGCAGCGCCGACGCCGCGCTTGGCCAGGGTCTTCTCGTAGACGGCGAGCATCCCGGCGTCGAGTCCTGCGGCGAACTCGGCACGCTGCCCGCGCACCACAGTGGCTTCGGCGGCGATCTCGGCCAGCTGCTCGTCCAGTTCGGCACGGATGGAGCCGAAGGAACCCTGGATGTCGTCCACGATCTGCTGCTGCGCGGCTTGGCGGGCGCGGAGCGAGTCGAGCCGTTCGAGGACTTCGAGCTCAACGTCTTCGAGGTCCGAGCGGCGCTTGTTCAGGGAGACGAGGTCGCGCTGCAGGGCGACGAGGTCCTTGGACAGGCCGGTGCCGCTGTTAAGCCGCGCCTCGTCGCGTTCGATCCGGGAGGCAACCTGCTCGACGTCGGCCTCTGAGCGCTTGAGCTCGAGCTCGGCGTCGTGGACGGCCATCTTCGCGGCGCCGAGTTCACCGTTGGCCACGCTGAGGGCGGCTTCCAGGTCGGTGATCCGGGAGTCGCTTTCAAGGCTTCGTCGGCGGTTGGACAAGGACTTGAGCTTGGCATCGAGTCCCTGCAATTCGAGCAACTTCAACTGTTCCGCCGGTGCTGCCTTGGCCACTATTTACCTCCGCTAAATCCAATCCGGCCGTAGCCGGGCACCGTATCGGCGCTCTATAGACTCTAGTCCCCGCCCGGAGTCAGAATGAAGTCCCACGGGTCGCTGTTGGTGGTACTGACCCGGATCTCGACGTCGTGGCCCTGGTCGGTGAGCACATTGCCCAGCGCTTCGGCAGCCGCAGGCAGCCACAGCCATTCGCTGGCGAAGTGGGACACGTCGATCAGGTAAGGCCGGTCGTTGATCGCCGCCTCCCGGGCTTCCGATGCCGGGTGGTGCCGCAGATCCGCCGTCACGTAGACGTCCGCGTTGCTTGCCCGGACCTCGCCAAAGAGCGAATCGCCGGCGCCACCGCAGACAGCCACCCGCCGGATCAGCCCGTCCCGGTCGCCGGACACCCGCACGCCGCCGGCCACCGAGGGCAGGATGCCGAACACGCGGGCAGCGAAATCACCCAGCGTCAGGACCTCTTCGAGGTCGCCGACCCGGCCGATGCCTTCCTCGGGGAGCCCGTTCGCCGCGGGGGTCAGCGGGGCCACGTTCTGCAGGCCCAGCGCGTCGGCCAGGACGTCGGAGACGCCCCCGACGGCGGAGTCACCGTTGGTGTGCACGGTCATCAGCGCGGTCCCGGACTCGATGAGCCGGTGCACAGCCTTGCCTTTGGCCGTGTTCGCGGCGACGGACGTCACGCCCTTGAGCAGCAGCGGATGGTGCGTGATCAGCAGCTCGGCACCGAAGTCGATGGCTTCCTCGATCACATCGATGGTCGGATCGACTGCGAACATGACCCGGTGCACCTCGGCGGCCGGGTGGCCCGCCACGAGGCCCACCTCGTCCCAGTCCTCGGCCAGCGACTCCGGCCACAGCTCTTCCACTGCCAACTGGATCATGCCCAGCGTCGCGGCGCCGGAGGCCTCACCGGCACCGTTGTCGCCGTCGACGGCGCCGGCAGGGCGGTCGGATTCCGCTGAAACTTCGGTGTTCACAGGTTCCATACCCCATTTTTACCCTATCCGTGGGCGCCCCGGTCACTCGTAACACTCTCGTAAGGTGGGTGGGGAATCATCGGGGCCCTCGAACCATTGAAGAGAGCATGAAAACTTTTGTGCTCGGCGGAGGCTGCTTTTGGTGCCTCGACGCCGTCTACCAGAAAACCAAGGGCGTCAGCTCGGTCGTCTCGGGCTACACCGGCGGCCATGACCACAACCCCGACTACTACTCTGTGTGCTCCGGGACCACAGGCCACGCCGAGGTGGTGGCGGTGACGTTCGACGAGGACATCATTCCCCCCGAGGTCATCCTGGACATGTTCTTCGCCCTCCACGACCCCACCACGCTGAACCGGCAGGGCTACGACGTCGGGACCCAGTACCGGTCCTCCATGTTCTACGAGACCACCGAGGAAAAGATCCTGTTCGAGGAGGCGATCGAACGGAACCAGGCCCTGTGGAAGCACCCGATCGTCACCGAGGTCAGCCGACTGCCGAAGTTCCATGCGGCCGAGGAAATCCACCAGGACTTCTTCGCCAAGTACCCCGAGGAGGGCTACTGCCAGGTCATCATCAACCCCAAGCTTGCCAAGGCGAGGAAATATTACTCTGCATGGCTTAATGCTTAGCTAGGGCCAGTTGGCGCTCGTTAGGCTGACCTCAGTCAACCCTCTTCAAAGACAGGCATACATACATGGCACCGATCTATGACGATGTAACACAGCTGGTGGGCGGAACTCCGCTGGTCCGGCTGAACCGGCTGACCGAAGGCCTGGACGCCACTGTGGCGGTCAAGCTGGAGTTCTACAACCCGGCCAACAGCGTCAAGGACCGGATCGGCGTCGCCATCATTGATGCAGCCGAGAAGTCCGGTGCCCTCAAGCCCGGCGGCACCATTGTCGAAGGCACGTCCGGCAACACCGGAATCGCCCTGGCCATGGTGGGCGCGGCCCGCGGCTACCGGGTCATCCTGACTATGCCGGAAACCATGTCCACCGAGCGCCGGGTCATGCTGCGCGCGTACGGCGCCGAGATTGTCCTGACCCCCGGTTCCGAGGGCATGCGCGGGGCCGTGGAGAAGGCCCAGGAGATCGTGGCCAACACGGAGAACTCCATCTGGGCCCAGCAGTTCGCCAACGAAGCCAACCCGGAGGTCCACCGCCGCACCACGGCCGAGGAAATCTGGGCCGACACCGACGGCAAGGTGGACATCTTCGTCGCCGGCGTCGGCACCGGCGGCACCGTCACCGGCGTCGGCCAGGTCCTGAAGGAACGCCGGCCGGACGTGCAGATCGTCGCCGTGGAACCGAAAGACTCCGCCATCCTCAACGGCGGCGCCCCGGGTCCGCACAAGATCCAGGGCCTCGGCGCGAACTTCGTCCCCGAAATCCTGGACACCAACGTCTACGACGAGGTCATCGACGCCACCCTGGAAGACTCCGTCCGCGTCGCCCGCGAGCTCGGCATCAAGGAAGGCATCCTCGGCGGCATCTCCTCCGGCGCCATCGTCTGGGCGGCCCTCGAGCTCGCCAAGCGTCCGGAGAACGCCGGTAAACTCATTGTTGCTGTGGTTTGCGACTTTGGTGAGCGCTACATCTCCACCGTGCTGTACGACGACATCCGCGGCTAATCCCTGCCGCTGTCCCACGATTCCCCAGAAAGGTCTTTGTGAGCTTCTTCGCAAGACTGAAGGAAGACCTCGACGCCGCCCGGTCCCACGACCCGGCGGCTCGAGGTTCTTTTGAGAACTTCTTCGCCTATTCCGGCCTGCACGCGATCTGGTTCCACCGCCTGACGCACCGGCTGTGGCAAAACCCTGCCCTGCGGTTCCCGGCGCGGCTCGTCTCCCAGCTCGCCCGGTTCCTCACCGGCATCGAGATCCATCCCGGCGCGACCATCGGCCGGCGCTTCTTCATCGACCACGGAATGGGCGTGGTCATCGGCGAGACCGCCGAGATCGGCGAGGACGTCATGATCTATCACGGAGTGACCCTCGGCGGCCGCTCGCTCGCCAAGATCAAACGCCACCCCACCATCGAGGACCGCGTGGTGATCGGTGCCGGGGCCAAGATACTGGGCCCCATCACCATCGGCAAGGACAGCGCCGTCGGCGCCAACGCCGTGGTGGTCAAGGACGCCCCGGCCGAATCGATCGTCACCGGCGTGCCGGCCACCTGGCGGCACCGTGACGCGCAGCGCGAGACCAAGCCCGCCGTCGACCCGGCCGAGTACCTCATCGACTACCACATCTAGGCCGAACAGCGTCTCTGGGCCGCCTCACCCGGGGAACCGTTTGTAGATGTTCCAGAGGACAGCGTCGAACGCCCGGTCCGGCAACAGGTGGCGCAGCAGCAGGATCCCCCGGGCGCTGGCACCCACCGGGTACCGGGTCCTGGGCCGCCGCGCCGTCGCCGCGTGCAGGATCGCCTCGGCCGCCAGCTCCGGCCGCGCCGAGGTTGCCGCGTTGTCCGTGGTGGCCAGCGCGGCCGCCACCACCTTGGCCTGGGCCCCGTACGGGCCGCTCCCGGAGCTGGCCAACAGCCCCTGCGCCGCGATGGCGCCCCACTCGGACTGCGTGCCGGCGGGCTCGATGATGGCCACGTCAATGCCGTGCGGCTTGAGCTCGAGCCGCAGCGAATCGCTCAGGCCCTCCACTGCAAACTTCGTCGCGTGGTACCAGGCGCCCAGTGGCTCGTACATCTTGCCGCCGATCGATGAGATGTTGATGATCCGGCCCGCCCGCGCGGTACGCATGGCGGGGATCACGAGCTGCGTCATCCGCGCCAGGCCGAAGACGTTCACGTCGAACTGCCTCCGCCCCTCGGCCAGCTCCACCTCCTCGAGCGAACCGTATGTCCCGTAGCCGGCGTTGTTGACCAGGACATCGATCCGGCCGTGCGCTGCCAGCACTTCCCCGACGGCG
>JBKPBZ010000047.1:0-5061 GCA_046727115.1 Actinomycetota bacterium
CTGGGGACGCCGCTCACTGCCGTGCAGATCGTCGGAGGCCTCATGGTGATCGCTGGCGTCCTGCTGACCGGACTCAAGGGCCGGCCCAGGCTCGCGGCGCCGGCCACCGCTTCGGCAGGGACGGGCGGCCGGTAGCCGCGACGCCGGGCAGGCCGGTACGGCCGGTCATGCAGGCAGGACGCGGGCACAGCACTGCCCGGGCTGCGCGCTCCCCTGCTCCCTGAGATCTTCGATGGCGAGCGCTTCGATCCGTCCCGGGTCGATCCCCAGGGCCGCGGAGGCCCCGCCCAGGAAGGCCCCGTTCATGGCACAGACCACGGCTGCATGCCCGGCAGCGAGGCGATGGAACGGGCAGTTCATCAGCACCAGTCCCCCGGCGCCGTCGTCCGCCGGGCAGTAGCCTTGCCCCGCCAAGAAGTCCGCGAACGGGCCGGCGCCATCGGGCCCGCCGGCACGGGCTGCCGACTCGCCCGCTGACTGACCTTTGGCGCTGGCGGCCCGGAGCAGGGCCTCCCGTGGCGATCCGCCGTCGCTGGTGGCAGCCTCGATCGCCGAGACCAGCAGCTCCCCGGCGAGATCGTAGTGACGTTCCGGGACGGAGGCCACCACCTCGTCCACGGCCGCCCGGTACAGCTTGGCGGGCCGGCCGGAACCGGGGCCCTCCCGCCCTCCCAGCTTGCGGAACTCCACCGCCAGCAGCCCGTCTTTCACGAGCCGGTCCAGATGGAACGAGGCCGTGCTCCGCGGCAGGCCCAACGCTTGGGCGGCATCGTCCCGGCCGACGGCCCCTGCCGCTGAGGCGACGTAGTCAAACAGCATCCTGCGGTTCTCGTCGCCCAGGGACGCGACCGCCGCAAGCCGGCGGTTCCACGGAAGTTTCGTCATGGAACAAGAATATCTCTAAAAACAAGAATCATTGCTTAATCCTCCGGCGGCACTCTAAAATCGAGCTATCCATTTTTAGAAGGAGCACGTCATGAAAGTTTCCCCAGCCCACACCACTCCGGCACAGCAGCTCGCGGCGGACCCGCACCGCCAAGCATTCCTCTTGTTGCGGACCGTCTTCACGGTTGCGCCGATCCTGTTCGGCCTGGACAAGTTCACGAATCTGCTGACCGACTGGACCATGTACCTGGCCCCCGTGGTGACCTCGGTAATCCCGCTGCCGGCCCAGAGCATCATGTATATCGTCGGCGTAGTGGAAATCATCGCCGGCGTCATGGTGGCGCTGCGCCCGCTTTTCGGATCGGCGCTGGTGGCCGCCTGGCTGCTGGGCATCATCATCAACCTGATCGTCCTCGGCGGGTTCTACGATGTCGCGCTGCGTGACTTCGGGCTGCTCATGGGCGCCCTGGCACTGAACAGGCTGTCCCCGCGCAAGGCCGCGCCGGCCGCCACGCCAAGCCGCTAAGGCGCTAAGGCGCCAACCCGGCCGCCCTGCCAGGCAAGAACACAGACGGCGTGCGGAACGACCTCGACGGTCCTCGGGGCCGGCGGCGATCAGCAGGCGCGAAATTATGCCGGCTGCAGGGAACCATCCCGGTACGCGCGGTCGTTGTTCTCTCAGCGGCGTTAAGCTTGGCCTGCCGGGCGCCCACGAACGGCCCGGCATTCTCGACGCCAGCACCATCGATGAAAAGGATCTCTGTTTGACGCAGGGCAGCAGCTCGCATTATCAGGTCCTCGGGATCCCCGTGACGGCGACGGAGAAGGACATCAAAGTGGCGTACCGCAAGGCCGCCCGGCTCGCCCACCCGGATCACGGCGGCGATCCTGCGGCGTTCCGGCGTGTCACCCTCGCGTACGAGACTCTCATCGACATAAAGCGCCGCGCGGACTATGACCGCTCCTACGGCAGCGCGTATTCCTCTCCCGGCGACGAGGGCGCCCACTTCGACGCCCCGGCCGCGGGCAGCCGGGCCTCGGCCAACGTCCGCCGCCCAAACACGCCGCGGAATACAGCTGCCGACCCGGCCGTCTATGTTCCCCCGTTCGAACAGTTTGGCGACGGGACGGCGGTGCCGCTGATTCCTGCCGGTGTGGCCCGGCAGCAGGTCCACGGCATGCCCCGCAAACGCGGGATCTTCGGCGCCGAGGCACGGATCCAACGTGAGATGCGCACCGTGCAGCTCCTCACCAGGCAGATCCTGACCACCATTCCGGCGGCGCGCCTCGTCAACGGGCTGCAGTCGCCGGCGGACAACAGCCACATCGACCACGCAGTGCTAGCCGGTTACCGGCTCGCAATCATCGGGTCCATGTTGCTGCCGCCGGGCGCCTATGCCTGGAACGGCAGCACGTTGACCCACGGCGGACGCTCTGTCGCCCCGCCCCAACTGGCCCACGTGGTGCGCCGGATGCAGGACATTTTTCCCGAGCTCAATGTCACCGGCTGGATTGTCGTCCACAGCACGGACGGCAATCTGCACCAGCCGGTCATCGACCGGCACCGCCGCGCCCCCGGCGGCCAAGGCAGCGGGTATGGGGAAAATTCCGGGCTTGTCGAGGTAGTCAACGCCGCGGGCCTGGCCCGCGGCCTCAAGCAGTTCCTCGGCTCGGGACCGGCCCCCAACACCGTCAACGTGCCCGTGCTGGCCCGGCTGCTGCGCGGAATGCACTAGCTTCCGCCTCGGCCCGCCCCGCGGGTCTCCGGGCCGGACGGCCGCGGCGCGCCCGACGCCGGCGGCTCGCTAGGATGGAAAGGTGTTCCGCATCCTCTTCCACACCCCCGAAATCCCCGGCAATACGGGAAACGCCATCAGGCTGGCAGCCATCACAGGCGCCGAACTGCACCTGGTGGAGCCCTTGGGCTTTGATTTTTCCGACGCCAAGCTCCGGCGGGCAGGCCTGGACTACCACGACCTCGCCGTCGTGACCGTCCATCCGGACATCGACGCGGCGTGGGCGGCGCTGGAGCCGGAACGGGTATTTGCCTTCACCTCCGATGGCGAAACCACCTACACAGACATCCACTACCGCGCCGGCGACGTCCTGCTGTTTGGTCCTGAATCCGTGGGTTTGCCCGAGGAACTCAAGCACAGTCCCCGCGTGACGTCCCGCGTCCGGCTGCCGATGCTGCCTTCCCTCCGGTCGCTGAACCTGGCCAACGCGGCGTCCATCGCCGTCTATGAGGCCTGGCGCCAGAACGGGTTCGCTGGGGCCAAGTTGTAGCCGGTCCGCCGCTACCGCCGGCAGGACCGGCGGCTGCCCGCTAGGGAGCCCGCGCAAAGAATGCCGCAGGTCGCGCCCATCCAGCTTCCGGGCCGCGCCGAATCACTTCTGAAGGCGGGCACACGAAACCGCCGGCTCAGCGTTGTGGGAGACACGGAAGGGAGCGAGAAAAGGCGGGTGAGAACCATGCATCTGGATAGATCCCCTGCCCGTGCGGCAGGGGCTGGCCCCTCGCCGCATGCCGCAACTCCTGGCCCACGTCCGCCGGTAGGCGCCTTATGCTTGGGAGTGATGGATACTCCGAATGCCCCGAACCCCGAGGCCGCCGCTCCCGCGGGTACCTCAGCCGACATCAATGGCCGGCTCGGCAGCCTGCTCGAACTGATTGCCCAGGGCGACCAAGCCGCGTTCGCGGAGTTTTACAGCATGACCTCCAGGCGCGTCTTCGGCATGGCACGCCGGGTCCTGATCGATGCCGAACTCAGCGAGGACACCACCCAGGAAGTCTTCCTGCAGGTCTGGCAGAACGCGGCCAAGTTCAATCCCGCAGCCGGCAGTCCGCTCGCCTGGCTCATGACCATCTCGCACCGCCGCGCCGTGGACAAGGTCCGGTCCTCGCAGTCCGCCACTGACCGCGAAGCCAAATACGGGGCCAGCAGCCAGGAGATTGACCACGATTCCGTCTCGGACGAGGTCGGCAGCCGGCTTGAGGCCGAGGCCGTGGTCCGATGCCTGGAGACGCTGACCGATACGCAGCAGGAGTCCGTGCGGCTGGCTTACTACGGTGGCCTCACTTACCGGGAGGTGGCCGAGCGGCTCAATGCCGCGGTTCCTACCATCAAGTCCCGCATCCGCGATGGACTGATCCGACTGAAGACCTGCTTGGGGGTGAGCTGAATTGACCGACATGAACCCACATGAGAACGACAGCCGCCTCCCCGGCGGCTTCACTGCCGAGATCGCCACCGATCTGGCTTCCGGCCGCGTCGTGGACCTTGCCGAGGTCTACGCCCTCAACGCCGTGGACGACGCCGAACGCGCCGCGATCGAGCAGTTCCTCGCCTCCGCACCGGCAGCTGACCGGGATGCCTTCAATGAACGCGTCCGGCAGGCCCGGGAAACCCTGGCAACCAGCTTCACCGCCGAGGAAGAGCCTCCGCCCGGGCTGCTGGACCGGATCATGTCATCCCTGCCAGCGCAGACGGCACAGCCGTCGCCCGCCGCAGTGCCCCCCGGCGCGGGTCAGCAAACGGCGCCTGTGATGCCGCATCCGGTACGCGACAGCTCCGCAATGGCCGCCACCGACGAGCTCGGCGCGGCCCGCAAACGCAGGGAAGAACGCCGCCGCCCGCAGGGCATGCGGAACTGGCTTATCGGCGTCGCCGCCGCAGCCGTGATCGCCCTGGGCGGCGTCGGGGTGGGCGCGTATGTGGCAAACCAGAACGATCCGCTGAACCAGGTCCTGCAGGCCAGCGACGTCCGCCAGGCCACCGTCGACGTCAACGGCGGCGGCACGGCCACCGTGTCGATTTCCCCGTCCAAGGACGCCGCCGTCGTCAAGATGAACGGTGTCCCGGCTCCGCCTGCAGGCAAGGTCTACCAGATGTGGCTGATCCCGAAGGACGGTTCGGCCCCGGTGTCGCAGGGCCTCATGGACGCAGAAGCCCTGTCCAAGCCCGCGGTGGTCAAGGGCATCGGCACCGCCGCCGCCCTGGGCATCACCGTGGAACCCGCGGGCGGATCGGCGAAACCAACGCTGCCGACCGTCGCCGCGGCGCCGCTGGACGCCTAGAGACCGACACGCCGCAGACTCCCGCTGCACACGGGCTGCCACACACCCAGGCCGCCCGGAAACAGCAAGCCACCCGGGCCTTGGCTCCTTCCATGGAA
>JBKPBZ010000048.1:0-10222 GCA_046727115.1 Actinomycetota bacterium
GCGTCTTACGGCCGTCTCCGACCGGCCTTTTGATTTTGAAACCGATGCTGAGGCCGCGGCCCGCACGGCCACCGGCCAGCACAGCATCATTCACCAGATGCTGCTCCAACAGGACCGGATCCACCAGGAACAGGACGCCGACGGGCTGCTGGACATGTTGCGGTCCCGCCGCGGACAGCGGATCGGGGTCGACGAGGACGCGGACGACGCCTTGGCTACGC
The DNA here is from genome assembly GCA_046727115.1 of Actinomycetota bacterium. Classification (GTDB taxonomy): domain Bacteria; phylum Actinomycetota; class Actinomycetes; order Actinomycetales; family Micrococcaceae; genus Arthrobacter. The sequence continues at coordinate 222 of JBKPBZ010000048.1, forward strand.
TCCTGACCACCGGCGTTCCCGCGGCCCACCCCCGTCCGGCGGAGGTGCCCGAAGTCCTGCAAGCGTCGGAACCCGAGTCCATCTCCCAAGCCGCTTCGGCCGGCGAGGCAGACCCCACCGAATCCGGCTCCGCCGCATCCAGCACCGCCGCATCCAGCCCCGCCGAATCCGATGCAGCCCAGCGGGAGGTTACGGCCCTGGAAGCCGCAGCCCCGGAAACCGATGCCTTCACCCGACGCCGCGATGGCCGGCCGTCCATGCTTTCCCGGCTGACCCTCGCACCGCGCCTCCCGGAAGAGGACGATGCCCTGAAACTGCACGACGGCGTCAGCACGGAGACTCGGGAGGTCACCATCGCGGCCTCGCAACTGCGTCCGGCGGGCAAATCCCCCACCGCCAGCCCGGGCCTGGATGAATTGATCGGCGGCGGATCGTCCCGGCGGCAGCACCGCGAGTCACACGGCGCTAGCCGGAACGACGCCGGCCGGATTGACGCCGGCACAGAGCAGCCCGAGCGCCAGCCCACCAAGCCGAAGCGGTCAAGCGTTCCGAGCTGGGACGAAATCGTCTTCGGGACCCGTAACGACCAGTAAGCGTCGGGGCGCCAGTACGAACGCCTAGGTACGGCTGCGAACAAGCGGGAAACGGGCCCGTTCAAGGGGTTTCAGGCCCCCCGGTACGTCAGTACGTCAGCCGCCAGTCGGTCCCCGGTTTCAGGCCCGGCACGTCAGCCGCGCGGCGCTTTCTTACCGTCCGCCTGGAAGTAGAGCAGCGGGACTTCCCGCTCGGCTTTCGTCAGGGACCCGTGTTGGCCCACCACCTCCAGGGCAGTGGGCCGGACCCTGCGCGTATCGTAGAGCGCCAGCGAGTCCCGGGCAGCGATCATGATGTCACCGATCCGCAGGGCGGCCTCGGGCCGCACGTCACCGAACAGCCCGCCCGCGATCGCTTCCTCACGGGTGAAAGCCCATATCCTGTCCCCGAAACGGGACCGCCAGTTTGCCAGCAGGCGGGTGCGGGCGGCGTCGTCCCTTCCATCCTCGAGGTACAGGTGGACCATCCGCGGCTCGCCGGCGGTGTGCCGGACGCCGGCAAGGAGCGCCGGCTCCGCGGAATAGTCGATCCGCTGCGACTCGGGCACATCAACCATTCCGTGGTCCGCCGTCAGCAGCACAGTGGTGCCGGCGGGCAGCGTGGCGTTGAGCCGGCGCACCGTGGCATCGAGTTCTTCGAGCTGGTGCTCCCACTGGGGTGACTGGCAGCCGTGGCGGTGCCCGGCCTTGTCGAGCTCATTGACATAGAAGTACATCAGCGAGGGCCCGGCGCCGGCCATGGCTTCGGCGGCCGCTTCGGTCCGGGCGTGCGAGGTGGTTCCGGTGATGAAACGGCCTCCGCGGAGTGCGGCCTCGGTCATGGCCGAGGTGCTGAACTGCGGGAGGCTGACGGTGGTGACATCGACGTACTCCGCGGCTCTTTCGAACACCGTGGGGAACGGCTGCCACGTCCGCGGGTCCACGCCGGCGTCCCAGTTGCTCAGCATGTTAACTACCCGGTCCTGATCCGGGTCCAGGACGTCGTAGCCCACCATGCCGTGCTGGCCCGCCGACAGTCCGGTGCCAAAGCTGGCGAGGGAAGCTGCGGTGGTGGACGGGAACGCCGAGTCCAGCGAGACGGGCACCTGGCCCTGGCCAGCCTGCAGGACCGTTCGCAGGAACGGGGTGTGGGCGATCTTCTGCTTCAACAGGTTCCGGCCCAGTCCGTCGGCCAGCACCACGCAAACGCGTTTCGCGGGCGGAAGATTCAGTTTGTTCTCGAATCCCGGGACGCCCAGGCTTGCCGCTGCGCTGGTCATGACCTCGGCGATGGACCGGTGCCCGAACGCCGGGGCGGCCGGGAGCGGGGACGGGCCGGCGCCGGAGGCCACCGGGACGGGCAAGGCGACACCGGTGGCGGCCCGGGAGGGACTTAGCACCGGATCCTGCAGCTGATCTTGGGCGGGTTCAGGCTGACGGACGCGGGCCATGTCAGCGTTGGTGGCCGCGGCTGAGGCGGTTTCCAAACACACCCATCCGCGGTCGGGGCGGCAGGCCGGGCCCGTTGTGCGGGACCGGGGCCGCGGAGCCGGTGTTGACAGCACGCAAGGCACGGGCGAACAGCTTGGCGTCCTGCACGGCCTGCAGACCGTCCGCTTCGGCGCTGATGCGCAGGACGATGTCTTCCTGCGCGATGGTGCCGCTGTAGCCATGGTCGGCCTCGCACTGCGGGTCCCCGCAGCTGGCCGGGCCCATGTCGAGGCGCTGGCCGCCGGACCACGCGATGGACAGCGTCAGTTCCCGGACGGGGTCGGAGGGCTTGTAGTCCTGCGGCTGGGCATAGACGTAGCTCAGGACCACCGAGCGGATCTGGGTCACGGGGACGGACTCGGTCGACACCTGGGCGACGGTCTGCTCGCCGGCGTCGTCGAGCTGCTGGTCATCGACATGGGTGATGACCAGCATGTCATCAGTCAGCACCAGGACGGTGATGTGGCGGCGGACCTCGGCGCGATCGAAGTGGGTCTCGAGATGCACCAGGTGGGCCACGCAGTCGCGACCGTCCAGGGCATCGGCGACGACGTCAGCCACGAGCCGGGGGTAGAAACCGGCCTGCTGGAGAGACCCTTCCAGGCTCTGGCCCTGCGCACTGTGGTCATGGAGGCCGTGGTGGTGCGCGGTCTGGCGTGCGGGGGCGGTCGCCAGGGGCTTGGGTGTTGAAGGCTGGAAGCTCATAGTCTCCATTTTCACAGATCGGCAAGGGACTTGCTAACTGCGCGGCCCGGGACGCTGCCATCGGCTGGTGCGCCCGGCCGGGCTGAACAGGCAAGCAACGGGCCTAGCTGCGCATCGCCCTGCGCGCACTGTCCGTCCGCTGGGCGGCGTTCGCGATCCTGACGTCGGCGGCCAGGATCGAGGCACCATCGGGCCCGGCGAGGACGGGGTTGAAGTGCACCAGCGCGATCTCCGGATGGTTGTCCTTCAGCCTGGCGAGCCGGGCGGCGAGGTCCTCCAGGGCCGTGACGTTTACGGCGGGCAGGCCCTGATACCCGAAGAGTTTCCGCGACGCCCGGGGCGCCCGGATGAAGTCCTGGACGTCAGAGCCGGAGAGCGGCGGCACGCGGTGGGCCCAGTCATCGAGCAGGTTCACGGCGTCGCCGGCCAACCCGAAGGAGATCACGGGCCCCAGCAGCGGATCTTCAATGGCACGGAATGTGCAGGCCTGCCCCACCGGCACCATGGTCTGCACTTCAAGCGACGGGGAGCCGTACCGCTCGAGCGACTTGCGCATCTCCAGCACGTTGCGCCGCAGCGAATCGGCGTCCTGGATGTCCAGGCGCACACCTCCCAAATCCAGCCGGTGCCGCAGCGCGGGATCCGTGGTCTTCAGTGCCACGGGCCAGCCGAGCTGCTCGGCCGCTGCCACGGCCTCCTCGGCCGTCTCGAACCCGACGGACGGAACCAGCAAGATGCCGTAGTGGCCTAGCAGCCGCGCGGCCGTGTCCTGGTCCAGCCGAACGAGCTGCTCGCCGCCCACATTGCCCAGCAACAGCTCCAGGTCCGCCCGGGCAGCCTCCGGGTGGCAACCGTCGGGTTCCACGAACAGGCCCTGATCCCGGTCCAGCCACTGGGCATAACGCACGACGGCGGCCAGGGCCGCCACCGCCGCACCCGGGTTGGAGTAGCACGGAACAGGTGGGGCAAGCAGGGGCTGGTCTGGCTGCTCCGGGTCCACGCCAACCATGCCTTCCACGTAAATGGAGGGATCGAGGATTCCGCTAAAGGCGGCAACCACCGGTTTGCCGGCCGCCGCGGAACATTCTGCCAACACGCCGGCGATCTTTTCGACGGTGAGACCGCGCGCCGGAAGCAGCGCCACCACCGCCGCATGCACAGTGTCCGGGGTCAGGGTTTCCTGCAGGCTCCGCCGCAGGGCCGGCAGCGCCCGGGACATGCCGGCTTCGAGGTCAACGTCGGCAACAATCCGCTCCACCCCGAGCCCCTGGCGGGCGGCACTGTCCGCGACCACCTTGCCAAGGGCGCGCGAGTTGCTGAAAACGGCGATCCCTGCGCCCTTGGGCAGCGGCTGGCTCGACACGATCTGGGCGACGTCCATGAGCTCTTCGACAGTCTCGACCCGGATCACGCCGGCCTGCCGCATCATGGCGTCCAGCGCCTCCGGCGGCGCCTGGGTGGTGCGGACGGCATGCCCGGGCGGCAGGTTCAGGCCCATGGCGTCGGATTTGGCCACAATCACGGGTTTGGTCCGGGCCAGGCGGCGGGCCAGCCGGGAGAACTTGCGCGGATTGCCGATCGATTCCAGGTACAGGCCCACTGCCGTCGTGTCGGCGTCATCCTCCCAGTACTGCATCATGTCGTTACCGGAGACGTCCGCCCGGTTGCCGGCGGAGAGGAAGGTCGAGATGCCCACGCGGCGGCGGCTGGAGGCGGCGTAGAGGGAGACGCCGATCGCGGCGGACTGGCTGAACAGCCCCAGGCCGCCGCGGCGGGCCAAGGCAGGCGCCATCGAGGCGTTGAGGGACACGGCCGGGTTGGTGTTGACGATGCCCAGCGACGCCGGACCGATGACCCGCATGCCGTTGGCGCGGGCCTGCCGCACCAGTTCGCGCTGGCGGGCCAGGCCGCGTTCGCCGTCGTCCGCGTACCCGGCGGTGGCCACCACGATCCCCTTGACGCCGGCGTCGGCGCATTCCTGGACCACTTTGGGGACCTCGTCGTACGGGACCGCGATGATGGCGAGGGTGACCGGGCCGGGGACCTCGGAGAGCCGGGCGAAGGAGAGCATGCCGGCGAGCTCCAGGGCCTCCGGATTGATGGCATAGACCGGGCCGCTGAAGCCGCCTTCGATGACGTGCTCGAGGAGTTGATAGCCCACGGTGCCCCATTTGCGGCTGGCTCCAATCACGGCCACGGAGGACGGGGCGAGCAGTTCCTGGATGCTGCGGGCCTCGGCGCGGTGCTCCCGGGATTCCATCACGGCGCGGGACTTGTCGGTGGGGTCAATGTTGAACTCAAGGCTGATCACGCCGTCGTCGAAGTGCCGTTTGACGTCGTAGCCGGCATCGGAGAAGACCATGAGCATCTTGCGGTTTTCCGGGAGCACCTCGGCGCTGAATTTGCGGATCCCGTTCTCGCGGGCGGCGGCGGCGAGGTGCTCGAGGAGGATCGAGCCGATGCCGCGGCCCTGGTGGGCGTCGGCGATGTTGAAGGCGACCTCGGCCTCCGCCGGGTCGTCGAGCCGGTCGTAGCGGCCGATGCCCAGGATTTCGCCTCCGATGGTGATCACCAGGGCCACCCGGTCCTTATAGTCCACCTCCGTGAAGCGCTTGAGTTCCTTGCTGGACAGCTTCGACTTGAAGGCGAAAAAGCGCATGTAGATGGACTTCTGGGACTGGCCCACGTGGAAGGCCTGGACCGCATCTGCATCGGAGGGGTGGATGGGGCGCACATGCGCTGTGCCGCCGTCGCGCAGGACAACATCGGCTTCCCAATATTCCGGATATACGCCGTCCGCCGGCTGATCCACCATAGGCTTAGCCTAGTCATAAACTTACGCAGTACCCGTTCAGCACCCCTCAGAAGGATCCACCAGCCTTATGGCACGCCGCCAAACCACGCCCCCGGCCGGGGAAGCCAGTCAAGATTTCACCGAGAACATCGTTGATATCGATGTCACGTCCGAGATGGAAGGCTCGTTCCTCGAGTATGCCTATTCGGTGATCTACTCGCGGGCCCTGCCGGACGCCCGCGACGGTCTGAAGCCCGTACAGCGGCGCATTCTCTACATGATGTCCGACATGGGGCTCCGCCCCGACCGCGGCCACGTCAAGAGCGCCCGCGTGGTGGGCGAGGTCATGGGCAAGCTGCACCCGCACGGCGACGCCGCGATTTACGACGCCATGGTGCGCATGGCCCAGGACTTCTCCCTGCGGCTGCCGCTGATCGACGGGCACGGTAACTTCGGCTCGCTCGACGACGGCCCCGCGGCCCCCCGCTACACGGAGGCCCGGCTGGCGGCCGCGGCCCTGACCCTCACGGACCACCTCGACGAGGACGTCGTCGACTTCGTCCCCAACTACGACAACCAGCTGACCCAGCCGGAGGTGCTGCCGGCCGCGTTCCCCAACCTGCTGGTCAACGGCGCCACGGGCATCGCCGTCGGCATGGCCACCAACATGGCCCCGCACAACCTTGTGGAAGTCATCGCCGCCGCCCGGCACTTGATCGACAACCCGGACGCCACCCTTGAGGACATCATGAGGTTCGTCCCCGGCCCTGACCTGCCCACCGGCGGCCGGATCGTGGGCCTGGACGGCATCCGCGACGCTTATGCCACGGGCCGCGGCTCGTTCAAGACCCGGGCAAAGGTGGAAATCGAGCAGCTCTCGGCCCGCCGGACCGGCCTTGTGGTCACGGAACTGCCGTACATGGTGGGTCCGGAGAAGGTGATCGAGAAAATCAAGGACGCCGTCAACGGCAAGAAGCTCACCGGCATCAGCGACGTCGTGGACCTCACGGACCGCAAGCACGGCCTGCGCCTGGTCATTGAGCTCAAGAACGGCTTCAATCCCACTGCCGTGCTCCAGCAGCTTTACCGCTACACCCCGATGGAAGACTCCTTCGGCATCAACAACGTCACGCTCGTCGACGGCCAGCCGCAGACCCTCGGGCTGCTCCAGCTGCTCTCGGTCTACGTGGACCACCGGATCAATGTCGTCCGGCGCCGCACCGCGTTCCGGCTGGGCAAGAAGAAAGACCGCCTGCACCTGGTCGAGGGCCTGCTGGTCGCGATCGTGGACATCGACGAGGTCATCCAGATCATCCGGTCCTCCGACGAGGTTGCCGCGGCCCGGACCCGGCTGATGTCCATTTACGATCTCTCCGAGATCCAGGCCAACTACATCCTGGAACTGCGGCTCCGGCAGCTGACCAAATACTCCCGGGTCGAGCTGGAGAAGGAGCAGGAGGAGCTGCGGCGGGAGATCGCCGAGCTTGAGGCGGTCCTGGGCTCCCCCGCACTGCTCCGCGCCCTCGTGTCGGACGAACTCAGTGAGATCGCGGAAAAGTATGGCACGCCGCGCCGGACCGTGCTACTGGAATCGGAGGCCGTCTCCCCCACCGTGGCAGCCGCAGTGGGCGCAGCCAACGGCGCCAAGGGCAAAGCCGCACCGCTGGCCCTTGAGATCGCGGACGATCCTTGCTGGGCCATCCTCACCGCGTCCGGGCAGATCGCCCGCACCGCCAACCAGGACAGCCTGGCCGAGGCAGGTCCGCGGACCCGGCATGACGTCTTCTCGTCTGTGGTCAAGACCACCGCCCGCGGCGAGATCGCAGCCGTGACCTCGCAGGGCCGCATGCTGCGCTTGCAGGTCATGGACATGCCGGTGCTGCCGCCGACCTCGGGCACGCCGAATATGGCCGGCGGCGTGGCGGCCAAGGATTTCATCACGCTCCTGAAGGGCGAGTCGCTGGTGGCCTTCGCACCGCTGGACCAGGTCCTCGCCATCGGCACCGCCCAGGGCGTGGTCAAGCGGGTGCAGCCGGACTATCCACTGAACCGCGAGGACTGGGAGGCGATCGCGCTCAAGGACAAGGACACCGTGGTTGGCGTTGCACCGGCCGGGTCCGACGACGACGACCTCGTCTTCATCACGCGCCAAGCCCAGCTGCTGCGCTTCAGTGCCTCCGCCGTCCGCCCGCAGGGCCGGACCGCGGGCGGCATGGCCGGGATCAAGCTGGCCGCCGGGGACCGGGTGATGTTCTTCGGGGCCGCCAGCCCCGCTGACCCCGCCGCCGTCGTCGTGACCATCGCGGGGACCGACGGTGCCCTGCCGGGCACGGCTCCCGGGGCTGCGAAAGTCACCGCGCTTGCCGAATACCCGATCAAGGGCCGGGCCACTGCCGGGGTGCGGGCCCACCGCTTCCTCAAGGGCGAGGACACACTGCTCCTCGGCTGGGCAGGCCACGGCCCGGCCAAGGCTTCCTCGCTGGCCGGCGTGGCACGCTCACTCCCCGGCGAGCATGGCCGCCGCGACGGTTCCGGAATCCCGCTGTCCCAGGCGATCGACGCGATTGGACCCAGCATGGCGTGGTCAGAGGAACCGGAAGCCGGCACCGACCCGTAGCCGCGGGGACGCACGAAGCCCGGCCGGAAGCCCCGGGACGCTCGAAGCCCGGCCGGAAGCTTTCGCGATCCGGCCGGGCTTTGAGTTCGGGCTCTGGGTGCTGGTGTTGCGGTTGGGATTCCCTTGGAGGACTGAGCCTTGGATCAGTTTCCGGTCCTGGCATGCCGGATCCGTGTCCGCGCAGTTCCTTTCCCCCGCAAGCGCCTACCCGAGCCCAGCGGGCAACACCTATCCCATCCTGTTAATGCTGAGGATGTTACCTTCGGTGTCCAAGAACCACGCCGCCGAGCTCCCATCCGGGAAAGCGGCAATGCCGTCCTCGGTTTTTAGTCCTGGGAAGTCGTATTCCTCGAAGACGATTCCCTTGGCGCGGAGTTCCGCGACGGCAGCCGGCAGGTCGTCGACTTCCCAGCCTATCTGCGTGTTCTTGGCCGTGCCGGCGTTGGGCGTTTTGTAAAGCAAGAACCCTGTTCCGCTGCCGCACTTGTACTGCAGGTTGTCATCGGCGTCCGCGTTCTCGGGTTCGAGCCCGAGCTTGTCGCGGTAGAAATCCCTTGCCCGCGTGATGTCCGCTGCCGGAAGCACTGCCGCGACCCGATTGTCCTTGAGCATGGCTATTACCTTTCCAGGCCCGCCCCCCGCAAGGAATAATACTCCTCCACATGCCCCACGTACCTGAGAAACTGAAGTAGCGTTTCACCTCCGGCTGGCGGCGTGACCGGGACTCTTCGCCGGGGCGCGGCGGGCGCTGGCTGGGCCGCGGCCGTGTCGCCGTCATGTGACCGTGTTGGGATGCCGACGGGGCCGCAGTCGCCGCCGCCCGGGCTGCAGTCACACGACCATCATGAGGCCGTGGGGCCTGAAGTAGTGTTGGCGGCGGTCTCTTGGCCGGGCGGCCCGAGCCCGTTCGGCCGTCGCCGTCACCGCGTGATTCGCCGCACCGGGTCCCGCGGCATCCTGTCCCCGCTGACGTAAAGTCCCTTAAAATCCCTTGGAGCTTTGTCGTGCGTTACCCACAGTCAGGCGGCCATCATGCTCTGCGCCACTTGTCGTGCTGAACCCTGTCCCGCGGCATCCTGTCCCGCTGACGTCAGTCCCTTGGAATCCCTTGGAACCTTGTCGTGCGGTACCCAGTCAGGCTGCCATCATGCTCTGTGGCACCTTGTCGTACTAAACCATGTCCCGCGGCACCCTGTCATGCGGCCGTTGTGAGGTCGTCGGGCCGGAAGTAGTGGTTGCGTCTGGGGTGCCGACCCGGGTCGAGGTGGGGTGGCGGGATGAACCAGGGGATCCCGGCGTTGAGCTGGATGGTCCAGTGTTCCTTGTGGATCACGTGGTGGTGATGGGAGCAGAGCAGGGTTCCGTTCTCCGTTCCGGTGCTCCCGCCGCGGGACCAGTAATCGATGTGGTGGGCTTCGCACCAGGGCGCGGGGATGGTGCAGCCGGGGAAGGCGCAGCCCTTGTCCCGGGCCGTGAGGGCCTTGCGGATGTGCGGCGGAAAAACCCGGGAGGCGCTGCCAATGTCCAGGACGCGGCCCTCGCCGCCGAGGACGACCGGGATGATGTCCGCGTCGCAGGCGAGCTTCCGGATGGTCGAGGCGGTCACCGGTCCGGTGAACAGCAGCGACCCGGTGCCCGCCGGGCCTGGTGACCGGCGGAAGCCTGCGGGGGCGGTCTCTGCCGCGGCGCCGGTGGCGTCCTGGAGCCGGGTGAGCAGGTCGCGGTAGTCGATGGTGGCCATGACCTGCGGGCGCAGTCCGCCCGCGGCGGGCAGTTGGCCGGCGGCGAGGGCGAGTTTGCAGGCACCGACAAGTCCGTCAAG
>JBKPBZ010000049.1:0-10029 GCA_046727115.1 Actinomycetota bacterium
GCCGCCCACGCGCCGCACTGCCGGCCGGCGGGCGGCGTCCAGGTCCGGGCCGGCGCCGGCATGCAGGATGCCGGCGCCGTCCAGCGCCGGCAGCATTTCCCGGAACGCGTCCTGGCCGAAATCCAGGACGTGGTTGTTGGCGAGGGAGACGACGTCGATCCCTGCGGCGAGGAGGCTGGCCACGTTCTTCGGGTCCGAACGGAAGTGGAAGACCTTGCCGGGCTCCGGCTCGCCGCCTGATGCAATGACGCATTCAAGGTTGGCGATGCGAATGTCCGCCTGCCGCAGTAGCTCCAGCGTGTCGCCCCACGGATAGGCAGGCCGAACCGTGGCCAGGTGCTGGTTCACCAGGCGGCCCAGCATGACGTCTCCCAGCAGCGCAATCTGCATGGCCAGCCGACCGGTCAGGTCATGGCCGGGGCTAGCTCTGGTAGCCCTCGACCTCGCTGACCGGCCGCACCTCCGCCTCGTCGGGGTTCTCGCCGTAGTCCTTCTTGGCGCGCCGCTGGCGGAGCAGGTCCCAGCACTGGTCCAGCTGTTCTTCCACTTGCTGCAGCCTAAGAATGTCCGGGGCTCCGGCCCCCGCGGCCTGCGAGCCTTCGCGGAGGTCGTGTTCTTCCTCCACCAGGGCTTTGATGCGCTCCAGGATGTCTTGGTTGTCCACGGTGTCCTCTTTTCGTCCGACGGCGGCGGGTCCCTTTCCAGCGTACGGAGGGGAAGGGGCCCTGAACAGAGCCCCGGCACGCAGCACAGCATGCAGTCACGGCACGCAGCACAGCACGCGGCACGGCACGGGCGACGGGGTCCGGAGCCTGGGCCCCTACCCCAGGAGTTCGTCCGGGTAGCACCAGCGCCAGTCCTCGCCCGGCTCGACGCTGCGCATGACGGGGTGGCCGCTGAGCTGGAAGTGTTTGTAGGCATGGGTTCCCGGGGAGGAATCGCAGCAGGCTACGTTGCCGCAGTGCAGGCACATCCGCAGGTGAACCGTCGTCGTGCCTTCCCGTACGCACGCGGCACAGAAGGGCCCGGGCGGGACGGCCGGATCCGGGGCGGACTCCAAGTGCGGGCACACGCCGCGGGGCCGGGCGATTCCCTCGCCTCCGCTGCCGCCGTCCGCGTCGGGTTCTTCCAGCGCGGCGTCCAGCATGGACTCTTCGACGTCGAGGCGGTCCAGGACGTTGACCAGGACCTCGTGCGCGTACCCGCCGCCGCGCCGCAGCTCGAGGACCTTGGCCCGCTCGGCGTCCAGCATCGCCAGCCGGAGTTGGGCGTAGCGCTGGCTGGGGGTGACGGCTTCCGCGGAAGGCCGTCCCAGCCGCTCCCACGCGGCCAGCCCGCGCTCCTGGGTGCGCCGCTTCAGCATCGCCACGACTTCGGGCGGGTCGGCCTCCGAGCGCAGTTCCTGGAGCCGGCGCACGCCCGCCGCCGTGGCCATCTGCATCAGCGACGCCTCGTTGAGCGCGTCCTCGCGCGGGTCCGGCCCCCTCACGTGCAGCCACCTGACCAGGGCCGGGAGCGTGAAGCCCTGCAGGGTCAACGTCCCGGCCACCACCACGAGGGCCATCAGGACAAGGACGGACCGGTGTTCCAGTTCTGCGGGCAGGACCAGGACGGCGGCAAGGGTCACTACGCCGCGCATGCCGGCCCAGGAGACGATCGCGGGATACTGCCAGGGCGGCGCGGGATCCGTGCGCCGGACCGAGGGAATGAGCCGCGGCAGGTAGGTGGTGGGGAAGACCCAGACCGGACGCAGGACCAGGACGGCCAGTAGCACCACGGCACAGCCGAGCCAGATCCGTTCCGGCCCCAGCGAGTCGTCCCGGACGCCCTCGATGATGGTCCGGACCTGCAGCCCGATCAGGAGGAACACAGAGTTCTCCAGCAGGAACTGGACCGTGTGCCAGTTGCTGCGCTGGCTCAGCCGTGCGGCCCCGTTCGGCATGGACGGCGCCTTGGTTCCCATGATCAGCCCGGTGACGACGACGGCCAGGACGCCTGACGCATGGATCGCCTCCGCCGGGAGGTAGGCCACAAGCGGGGCGATCAGGGAAACGGAGGTGTTGATGGAGACATTGCGGACCCGTTTGCGGAGCTCGGTGAGCACGAAGGCCGCGGCGATGCCCACCACCAGGCCGCCGCCGGCCGCGAGGACGAATCCGCCGGCGATCTCCGCGGCGGAAACGGTTCCGGCGATGCCGGCGATGGCAGCCCGCAGGCAGACCAGCGCCGTGGCGTCGTTGACGAGCGATTCGCCTTCCAGGATGGCGACAATCCGGCGGGGCATGCCCACCTTTCGCGCAATGGCTGTCGCGGCCACGGCGTCCGGCGGTGCGACGACGGCGCCCAGGGCCATGGCCGCCGCCAGCGGGATCTCGGGGAACAGCCAGGCGACCACCAGTCCGATGCACACGGTGCCGAAGATGACGTAACCCACCGAAAGCAGGGCGATGGAGCGGCGGTTGGAACGGAAATCGAACAGCGAGGTCCGCAGCGCGGCTGCATAGAGCAGCGGCGGCAGCAGCCCGACCAGGACGAGTTCGGGGTTCAGTTCGATGGTGGGGACAAACGGGAGGAACGAACCCACCACTCCGGCCAGCACCAGCAGGAGAGGGACGGAGACGTTGATCTTGTGGCCCAGCGCGCTGCAGGCGCAGACAACGGCGACGAGGGCCAGCAGTCCGAAAGCGACTTCCATTGGCCCATTCTCTCAGCTTCACGCGGGGTGCAGGCAGGGTCCCCGCAGTACATCATCAGCTTGCTTATGACTTGGCGGGTTCCTAGAGTTGAAAGTGCCAGCCAACCAAGACTCTGCGCTGGCGCCGGGCGCGGACGGTCGCTGCCCGGCCCGCGCCCCGGCACGAGGAGGATGTATGTCAGAGCACAATATTTCGGGCAAGAAAGTCGCGTTCCTGCTTACAGATGGTGTGGAGCAAGTGGAGCTGACCAGCCCGTGGAATGCCGTGAAGGAAGCCGGCGGTGTGCCCACCCTGGTTTCGCCGAAGAGCGGCAAGCTGCAGGGCTTTGACGGTACCGAAAAGGGCGAGACGTTCGCCGTCGATCTCGCCGTCGCGCAGGCCGACGCCGCCGATTTCCACGCCCTGGTCATTCCCGGCGGCGTCGTCAACGCCGACCATCTCCGCGTCGACAAGGACGCCCAGGCGTTCACCCGGGCCTTCTTCGAGCAGCACAAGCCCGTCGCCTCCATCTGCCATGGACCGTGGATGCTGATCGATGCCGGCGTGGTCAGCGGCAGGAAGGTGACCTCCTACCACACGCTCCAGACGGACCTCAAGAACGCCGGCGCGATCTGGACCGACGAGCAAGTGGTGGTGGACCAAGGCCTGGTGACCAGCCGCAGCCCCCGCGACCTCCCGGCCTTCAACGCCAAACTCGTTGAGGAAATAGCCGAGGGCGAACACGCGGGCCAGACCGCCTAGCAGCCTTCCTGCTCCAGCGTCCGACGGCGGCACAGGCCGCCGTCGGACGCTTCCGGCTGGCCCTTCTGCCTGGTGTTCTGCTGCTTGGTGTTCTGCTGTTTGATCTTCTGCCGCCCTGTTTGCCGGGTACCTACCCACGCCGGGGGTTTTGCGGCAGGATATGCCGTGTAACGTGCACCGTCGTCGTTGCCGTCCAGGCCGACGCCCCAGCAGCCGCCCCAAGCAGCAAGGAGTTTCGGACATGACCACGCTCAATCCCTACCTCGGTTTCCGCGATAACGCCAAGGACGCCATGACGTTCTACCAGTCGGTGTTCGGCGGGGAACTGACCATGAGTACCTTCGCCGAATACCATGCCAGCGAAGACCCTGCGGAGCAGGAGAAGATCATGCATGCCCAGCTGAGGACCGACGGCGGCATGGTCCTCATGGGAGCCGACACGCCCAACAGCATGGACTACACCCCAGGCACTAACTTTTCCGTGTCCCTCAGCGGGTCCGACGAAGCCGAGCTTCGCGGCTACTTCGACAAACTGGCCGAGGGCGGCACCGTCGCGATGCCGCTCGAAAAGGCACCCTGGGGCGACATCTTCGGCATGTGCAAGGACAGGTTCGGCGTGGACTGGCTGGTGAACGTCGGCTCCGAGCCCGCCTAAGAAGGGCCGGCGCGAGCGTCTCGACCGTGCCAGATACCGCTATCCTGAATGCAGCCAGGACAGTGCAGGCTCGAGTCCGTCCTCCTGGCGCAGAGAGGCATGAAATGACCGAGAAGCTGCACCTCAGTCCGGAAGATGAATTCCCCGAGGACCTCACCAAAGTCGCTGACAAGGATCTTCAGGTCCTCGACAGCCAAGTCCAGCGTCAACTGGACTATGAGTGCGTGGTGGAAGGGGAGCCGAATCCGGAGACGGAATTCCGGCACTACGACCTCGATGAGGAGTTCGAAGAGCGGGACAAGCGGGAGAATTGATCCGCCGGGGGGTCTTCCCGTGCGGGTCGGTGCTTCCGCACGGCGTCCGGGATCTAGCCAGCAGGCTTACTAGACTGGGCCGACCACTCTGCTAAGAAACGAGCCCGTTATGACCCCGGCTGCTGCCATGCGGTCCCTGCCGTACCCGTGCTGCACGCCGCTGTCACGCACAACATGAGCGAACCCGTCCGTTTGGAGATTTCGGTGGCGGGCCACGCCGGCCACGTCTTCGCCCCGCGCGAAAGGGCCGGCGGGACCGTGCCCGCGTCCGGGTCCGCCGTCGTGCTCATCCACGGAATCGGCGCGTCGCACCGCTACCTGCGCCGGCTGCACCGGCTCCTGGCCGGGTCGATGCAGACCTACTCCATTGACCTGCCGGGTTTCGGCGCCACGCCCAGGCCTGCGAACGCGCTTTCCGTTGCCGACCACGCCGGCTACATCCTCGGCGCCATGGAACAGCTTGGCGTCCCGGAATTCGTGCTGGTGGGGCACTCGATGGGAACACAGTTCGCCACGGAGGCGGCCCTCCAGGCGCCGGAACGGATCTCGAACCTGGTCCTCATGGGTCCCGTGGTGGACCCTAGCCGCGGCACCGTGGCGCAGCAGGCCTTGGCCCTGGGCCGTGACTGCCTGCTCTACGAGAGCCCGTCCTCGAATGCCCTGGTGTTCACCGACTACCTGCGTTGCGGCCCCGTCTGGTACCTCAAGACCCTGCGGCTCATGATGGAGTACCCCATGGAGCAGAAGATCACCGGCGTCAGCGCGCCGGTCCTCGTGGTGCGCGGCGCCAACGACCCCGTCGCGGATGCGGACTGGAGCCGCCGGCTGGCCGGGCTCGCCCGCCGGGGGCAGTTGCAGCAGGTGCAGGGAACCGGGCACGTGGTCCAGCACAACCGGGCCCTCGAAGTCCGGGACGGGATTCTGGCGTTCGCCGGCCTTGGCGCGGCTGCGGGCGAGCCGCTGCCGGGAAACCCGGCGTGAGCGCACAGGCTGCGCCAGTGCCGGGTTAGACCTCGAAGTGGGTCCGGGTGGGGCCCTGGCCGAGCGACTCAACCACCCCGGTCGCGACGACGTGGAGCTTGATGTTCCGGGCGCTTGACGCCGACTTCAGGAGCTCGAACGCCTCGTGCTGGCTGCAGCGGTTCTGCGCCATGATGATGCCGACGGCGACGTCGATCACGGTCCGTGTTTCCAGGGTGGCCTTGAGGTCGGCGGCCGTATCGCTGCTGTGCGCGAACCGGACCGCGAGCCGCAGGGCCATGGATGTCTGGTGCACGAAATCACGGGCCAGTTCAGTGGCGCGGTCATCGAACCGGCCCGGACGGTGCGAATACAGGTTCAAGGCGGCCCGGGTTTCGCCTTCGAGCAGGAACGGCAGCGCCAGGATGGACCGGAAGCCGTGTCCGCGCACCGTCGCGGCGTACTGCGGCCAGCGATCATCGAGATCCAGGTCCTCAACGTGGACGGTTTCCTGTTCCCGGGAAGCCGTCATGCAAGGGCCGTCGCCGAAGGTGTACTGGATCTCGTCCATGGCCTGCGCGGCGGGACTGCTGCTGGCGACGGTGGCCGCCTTCCTTTGCCGCAGGAGCGTGATGCCGCACAGGATCTCGTCCCCGGGCTCGGACAGGCTGCGCGCGGACACCCGGGCGAGCCCGCCGAGGAAGTCCTCGACGTCGGAGCTGCTGAGCACCAGTTCATGCAGCTGCTGGTTTATTGAATTTGCGGTTGAGTCGGTAACCACTTGTCTGTTGTGCCGTTTCACTCAGGTCAAGACGACCCGGCTGTGCTTCCCACCACGGCAAGGGGCGGATACGGCAGCGGCCGGATCGAAGAACAATCCAACGGCTCGCTGCAAAACCGTACCGAGAGAGTATATACATCCGAACCGCTGCTCGTCAGCTGCGGGCCGGGGTCGGCACGCAGGCCCAAAATCGGGCACAAAGGCCCTCACAGGGCTTTGGCCGGGCGCGGATAGTTGGATGCAGCGGCCACCGGGTCCATTTCGGGTTGGGGGGAACCCGCAGGAGCGCACCAGTTTTCAGCAGCACACGACTGATGGCCGATGGTCCACGTTTCGACTTGAAAGCCATCTCACATGAGCATTTTTGAAGACAGGGTCGACGCCGGCAGGCAGCTCGGCCGGCGTCTGGCGGAATTGCGTGGCCAGGACATTGTGGTCCTGGGCCTGCCGCGCGGCGGTGTGCCCGTAGCCTTCGAAGTCGCCGCCGCCCTTGATGCTCCCCTGGATGTGATTGTGGTGCGGAAACTCGGGCTTCCGTACCAGCCCGAACTCGCCATGGGGGCGATCGGTGAAGGTGGTGCCAAGGTCCTGGACGAGCAGGTCCTGGCCCATTCACGGGTCGGCGGCGACGAACTGCAGGCCGTGGAAGAACACGAACGCGCCGCGCTGGAGAACCGGCTCGTCCTGTTCCGGAAGGGCCGGACCCGCCCTGACCTGACCGGACGCATCGCGGTGATCGTCGACGACGGGATCGCCACCGGCTCCACCGCCCGGGTGGCCTGCCGGGTCGCCCGCAAACAGGGTGCGGCACGCGTGATCCTGGCCGTTCCCGTTGCCCCCGCGGAAACCCTCGCCAACCTGACGGAACCGGACGAAGTGGTCTGCCTGGCGACGCCGCGCCAGTTCACCGCCGTCGGATACCACTATCGGGACTTCTCGCCGACTGACGACGACGAGGTGCTGCGCCTGCTCGATCTTGCGGCCAAACGCGTCGAGACCGCGCCGCCGCCCTTCTGGGCCTCGGCGGCCCGCGCCGACAGCGCCGCCGACGTCGACGAGGAAGTAGAGATTCCGTCCCGCGCGGTGCGGATCCAGGCGCAGCTGCACCTTCCGGTTCCGGCCCGGGCCGTGGTGCTGTTCGCCCATGGCAGCGGCAGCAGCCGCCATAGCCCCCGGAACCGCTACGTGGCCGGTCTCCTGCAGCAGGCTGGTCTGGGCACGCTGCTGCTGGACCTGCTGACCACCGCGGAGGAGCGCAGCCGCGCCAACGTCTTTGACATCGAGCTCCTGGCCCGCAGACTGTCCTCAGCCACGGACTGGCTTTCCACCCGGGCAGACACGGCGGGTTGCGCGGTGGGTTACTTCGGCGCGAGCACGGGCGCCGGGGCGGCGCTGTGGGCGGCATCGGAGCCGTCGGCGCGGATCTCGGCTGTCGTGTCCCGCGGTGGCCGCCCGGATCTCGCCGGCCCGCGGTTGTCTGCCGTGACAGCGCCCACCCTCCTGATCGTGGGAAGCCTGGACCACGAGGTCCTGGAGCTCAACCGCCGGGCCAAGGCGATGATGCGCTGCCCCAGCCAGCTCGCTATCGTGCAAGGGGCGACGCATTTGTTTGAAGAACCTGGCACACTCGCGGCGGCGGCCATCCTGGCGAGGGACTGGTTTGTCGACTACCTGCTGGCCCCGGACGGTGCCAGCCCGCGGGCCGCGGGGGTCTGAGGGCGGACGCTGACATCTCAGGGCGCCCAACCCCGACGAACCGAGTGAACCGCAGAACGACCGGGCTCGAATGCCGAACGCTAGCTCCGGCGACCCTCCGCCCTGGACCGGATCCCCAGGAGCATCCGTCGCTCCATCAGGAACTGCATGGGTTCCACCAGCGTGCGCAGGGCGAGCCCCTCGGCCAGCGGCGAGTAGTCGTACCGGGTGCGGGACAGGAGCCTGGTGGCCTGGGGACCCGCAGGGCGCACCACGAACGTCCAACCGATGTCCAGCCGGCGCCCGGTAGGACGGACGCCGGCCGGCGACATCTTCCCCGTGCGCAAGTCGATGGATCCACCCAGCCCCAGCACAGCCCCAGGCTCGAGCACCCTGACCGGGAGGCCGCCGTCGGGGGAGAGCGGAACGATGTCGCCAACCTCCAGGTGCTGCAGTTCCGGGAGAATCCTGTCCGCACTCCGGATGCCCAGACCAGTGGTTTTTTCGAGCCAGTCGTAGGAGTAAAAGCCGCCGCGTCCGGCGCCCAACTGGACAAGCCAGGGCCAGACCTCCGAGACAGGGGCGGCAATGGTCACCGCACGGGTGCTTTGCAGGCGCGGGGCCGTCACTATCTCGTCGCCGGCGAGCGGTCCGGCGGCCTCCTGGGTGGTGGCCCCCCAGCGCAGGAGCCGCGGCCGGACAGCCAGGACGTAGGCGGCGCCGGCCGATGCCGCCGCCAGCGCCGCGAGCGGTCCGCGTAACCGGCCGGGAGCACGCGTCACCGGCCGCCTTTCCGGCGGGCGTCCTGGGTGGTTCATTCAGTGGTCCGGTGGGCCCGGTGGGCGTCCGCGCGCACGACGGCGCGCTGGTCACGGTTCATGGCCCCAGCCTGCCGCCGGGCCCGGGGACTGCCTAGGGCCGAAAGTCACGCGGGGCTGGGCACTGCGGCCGCCTCCCCTTAGGGTGGAACGGTGACCGCCGGCACGGAGCAGGTGCCGGTCCACCTGCCGGACCATGACGGTCCGCGATGCCTGCCACCCGAGGAGTTCCTGATGAGAGTTGCTGTTACCGGAGGAAGCGGAAAGCTGGGCCGAAGTGTTGTGCGGCGGCTCAGCGATGACGGGCACGAGGTGACCAACCTGGACCGGACGGGCGCGCGCAGCCCCGGGTTCACGGAAGTGGACCTCCGCAACTACGGCCAGGTGGTGGATGTGCTCCTTGGCCTGGAGGACCGCCATGCCGGCTTTGATGCGGTGGTGCACCTGGCCGCGATTCCCGCACCGGGCCATGCCCCTGATGCCGCCACGTTCGAGAACAACATGCAGTCCACCTACAACGTGTTCCAGGCCGCACGCCGGGCGGGGATCAAGAAGATCGTCTACGCGTCCAGTGAAACCGTGCTCGGGCTGCCGTTCGACGTCGACCCTCCCTACATCCCGGTGGACGAGGACTATCCCGCCCGGCCCGAAAGCACGTACTCGCTGGTCAAACACCTTGAGGAGCAGATGGCCGTCCAGCTGACCCGCTGGGACCCGGACCTGAGCATCACCGGCCTGCGGTTCTCCAACGTGATGGACCCGGAAGACTATGAGGAGTTCCCCTCCTTCGACCACGACGCGAGGCTGCGCAAGTGGAATCTCTGGGGCTACATTGACGGCCGGGACGGCGCGCAGGCCGTGGCCCGCGCCCTGGAGCACGGTAAACCCGGCTTCGAGGCCTTCATCATCGCCAACGAGGACACCGTGATGAGCCGCTCCAGCGCCAGCCTCGCCGCCGAGGTGTTCCCGAACGTGAAGGTGGTCAAGGACCTGGGCGAGCACGAGACCATGCTTTCGATCGACAAGGCCAAGCGGCTGCTGGGCTACGCGCCCGAGCACACCTGGCGGACGTACCACTCGCTGCGCACCACGCCCACCGAAGACTGACCCCCAACCCGAGGAGATCCATGCAATACCGCACCCTGGGCACCAGCGGCGCCGTCGTCTCCAACTACGCGCTGGGCACCATGACTTTTGGCGCCGAGGCCACGGAGGAGCAGTCCCGGGCCATCCTGGATGACTACTTCGCGGCGGGCGGCAACTTCGTCGACACCGCCGACGTCTACAGCTCGGGGGTGTCGGAGGAAATCATCGGCCGGTGGCTGGCGGACCGGCCCGACGTTCGGGACCGGGCGGTCGTGGCCACGAA
>JBKPBZ010000050.1:0-13632 GCA_046727115.1 Actinomycetota bacterium
CCCGCCGTCGCCCTCAACATCTTGCTGATCGGGAGCGACAGCCGGGTGAATGAACGGGCGGTGGCCGCACGCGGCGCCGCCTCCGACCAGCGCGGGGACGCCCTCGTGCTGATCCACCTCCCGGCGGACCGGAAGAACGTCTACGGCATCTCGATCATGCGGGACCTCTGGGTGAACATCCCCGGCCACGGAACCGCCAAAGTGAACGCCGGACTCGAACTGGGCGGGCTGCCGCTGATGACACGGACGGTGGAGGCGCTGCTGGGCCAGCACATCGATCACACCGTGATGCTGGACTTTCAGGGTTTTGCGGCCCTGACAGACGCGCTCGGCGGCGTCGACGTCAACATCAAGCAGGCATTCACCAGCACCGCGGATGACAAGGTGTATTTTCCGGCGGGCGTGAACCGACTCAACGGGCTGCAGGCCCTGGCCTTTGTCCGCGAGCGCCACGCCTTCGCCGACGGCGACTACCAGCGGGTTCGGAACCAGCAAACTTTCCTGAAAGCCGTGATGGCCAAGATGGCATCCGAACGCAGGCTGGCGGACCGCGACACCGTCCGCAAACTCATCAAGACGGTGCTGCCGCACGTGACCTTGGACGCAAGCTTCACCCTCAAGTCGCTGGAAGACCTCGCCTTCAGCCTCCGCACCACAGCGCCGGGGCGTGGCGTGTTCTTCACGCTGCCCACCGCCGGCACCGGGTTCAGCCCGGACGGCCAGTCGATTGTCCGGCAGGACCCCGCCGCGACCGCCGCCCTCTCTGCCGCGCTGGGCTCGGGAAAGCTCGCTGGCTACGTGGCGGCCCACAATCTGCAGAACGGCAATTGAGCCGCCGCTCTTCGGTAGATTGGGTCCATGACCCAGACTCCCGCCCAGCCGTCCCACCAGCCACCCGTCGCCCGGAAAGTTCCCTCGGTGCGCACCCACCACGGCGACGCGTTCGAGGACAACTACGAGTGGCTGCGGGACAAGGAATCCGCCGAGGTGGTGGACCTGCTCAAGGCGGAAAACACCTACCAGGAGGCGGTGACCGCGCACCAGGAGCCGCTGCGCGAGGCCATCTTCCAGGAAATCAAGGGCCGCACCCAGGAAACGGACCTCTCCGTCCCCAACCGCAAGGACGGCTGGTGGTACTACACCCGCTCGGTCGAGGGCAAGGAGTACGGGATCCACTGCCGCGTGCGCGGCCAGGAAACCGGGGACCGCGTCGCGGACTGGACTCCCCCGGCGGTGGAGGCCGGCGTCGTCATCCCCGGCGAGGAAGTCCTCCTCGACGGCAACCTCGAGGCCGAGGGCAAGCCGTTCTTTGCCGTGGGCGGGGCCGCCACCACGATCGACGGCACGCTCTACGCCTACGCCGTGGACAACGCCGGCGACGAGCGCTTTACGCTGCGCATCAAGGACCTGCGCACCGGTGTGCTGCTGCCGGACGTGATCGAGAACGTCTTCTACGGAATCTCCTTCTCCCCCGATGGCAGCCGGATCTTCTATACCGTGGTGGACGAATCCTGGCGGCCGTACCAGGTGAAGTCCCACGTGCTTGGCACACCCGTCAGCGAGGACGCGGTGGTCTATCAGGAGGACGACGTCGCCATGTGGCTCGGCTTCGAACTCTCGGCCGACCGGCGCCACCTAGTGCTCAGCATCGGCTGCTCCGAGTTCAGCGAGACCCGCCTACTGCGCTTTGATGACCCCGACGCCGGACTGCGCACCGTGATCTCCCGCGACGAGCGCATCCTGTACGAGGCCGAGCCGTTCCTGCTGGCGGACGCCTCGGGCCGGAGCCAGGAACGGATCCTGCTCACCCACAACAAGGACGCCATCAACTCCATGGTCTCGCTCGTGGACCCGGCAGAGCTCGCCAAGCCGCTCGCCGAGCAGCACTGGGACACCGTCGTCGCCCATTCCGACCAGGTCCGCGTCAACGGCGCCGGGGTCACCTCCACCCACGCGGTGGTCTCCATCCGCAAGGACACCATCGAACGGGTCCAGGTCCTGCCCCTGGCCGGCCTGGGCACCCCCGAGCAGGGCGCCGCGGTGGAACCTGCGTTCGACGAGGAGCTGTACACCGCCGGCGTTGCGGGCTCGGACTACGAGGCCCCGGTCATCCGGATGGGCTACACCTCCTACTTCACCCCGTCCCGGATCTACGACTTCGTGCTGCCCACCCCGGAGCAGCCGCGCGGCGAACTCCTGCTCCGCAAGGAGAGCCCGGTGCTGGGCGGCTACTCGCCGTCGGACTATGTCGCCACCCGGGAGTGGGCCACGGCCGAGGACGGGACGAGGATTCCGCTCTCGGTGCTCCGCCACGCCTCCGTGCGGCAGGATTCGACCGCGGCCGGCCTGGTGTACGGCTACGGGTCCTACGAGCTGAGCATGGATCCGGGCTTCGGGATCCCCCGGCTGTCCCTGCTGGACCGGGGCATCGTGTTCGTGATCGCCCACATCCGTGGCGGCGGCGAGCTGGGCCGGCACTGGTACGACGACGGCAAGAAGCTGTACAAGAAGAACACGTTCACGGACTTCATCGCGGCCACGGACTGGCTCGCCGGATCCGGCTGGGTGGACCCGGGCCGGATTGCCGCGATGGGCGGCTCAGCCGGCGGCCTGCTCATGGGTGCTGTGGCCAACCTGGCGCCGGAAAAGTATGCGGCGATTGTGGCCGCCGTCCCGTTCGTGGACGCGCTGACCACCATCCTGGATCCCGAACTGCCGCTCTCTGCGCTGGAGTGGGAGGAATGGGGCAATCCGATCAAGGACCCGGAAGTGTACGCATATATGAAGTCGTACACGCCGTACGAGAACGTCCGCGCGGTGGCCTACCCGAAGATCGCCGCGGTCACCAGCTTCAACGACACCCGCGTGCTCTACGTAGAGCCGGCCAAATGGGTGCAGCGGCTGCGCGAAGTGAATACCGGAAGCGAGCCGATTGTCCTGAAGATCGAGATGGAGGGCGGCCACGGCGGCGCGTCGGGCCGGTACGTGCAGTGGCGCGAACGGGCCTGGGACTACGCGTTCGTCGCCGATTCCCTGGGCGCCACCGAACTGCTGCCGGGAGCCGGGCTGAAGTAAAACCCCGATCGGTTGCTCCGCAGTCGCCCTTTTGGACGTCCATAAGGGCGATTACGGAGCAACCGACGGGGCGTCCGGTACCCAATTAATGATCATCATGCTTACTATTGACCGTTGTTAGGCACATCGATGTAGAAACTGCTCACTGGGGGCAGCAGACTGGGTGCCGGAGATGGAGTTGGTTATGAGCTTGGAGCAGGGGATGACCCCGTTGACTGATGATGAGCTGATGGCACAGGGCGGCACCGCCCTTCCGGACAAGGAGGTCGCCTCCGTCCTGGACCTGAACGCCGACCTGAACCTGGGGATCAGCGCCGCGGCGCCTATCGACCTCGGCATCGCGGCCAACGCCAACGTTGCCGCGCCGATTGATGCGGCTGCCTCGGCAAACGTGCTCTCCTTCGGGTCTGAGTCCCAGGCTCTCGCCGATCAGGGCACCATCATCAACCAGGGTGTCACGGGCGATGCCACCGCAGCCTCCACCCAGGACAGCGTCATCGATCAGGGCACCGATGCCGGGACCGCGGCAGCGCCTGCCGCCTCGGATCCGGGCACAACCGATCTCGGCGACGCCGTACCTGCCGGTACCGTTCCGGGCGGGACCACCGGCGTCCTGCCCGATGGCACGGCCCCGGACCTGGGCGGCGCGCTGCCGACGGATGTGTCCGGAGCCGCCGGGGCCGCGGGCGCCCTCAGCGGCAACCTGCTCAACGTCGACGTGAACCTGGACGCCAACGCTGGAATCGCAGCACCGATCAATGGCGCGGTGGCCGCCAACGCCAACGTCGCCGCACCGATCGACGCGGCGGTCGGCGCCAACATCGGCTCAATCGACAGCAACGCGTTCGCCGTCGCCCAGCAGGATGCCATCATCAACCAGGACATCCATGGCGACGCCACGGCGTCGGCTGACCAGCAGTCCGACCTGAAGCAGTAGCACCTAGATGAGCACTGTGCACGGAGGGCCGTCCGGGCAGGACGGCCCTCCGGTCGTGCCCGCCGGCGGCGTCGGCTCTGCCACCGATATTGCCGCCGGTCCTGCCCCAGTCACTGCCGCCGGATCCGGCGCCGGGACGGCCGACCCGGCGTCGTCCGGCGCCGGAACTGCCGGCGCCGGTTCTGAGGGCGCAGGGCCGTCCGTGGCGGTCGGCCTGCAGCCCGCGCCGGTGCTGGCCGCCGGCGTGCAGCTGATCGGCGAGGCGAAGGGGTCCGGCTACAAGGAAGCCCCGTCCCTGGTGCGCCGCTCCGACGGCCAGACCATCCAGCTCACCCGCCTGCTGTACCTGGTGCTCGAGGCGATCGACGGCCAGCGGGGCCCGGAGGAAATCGCCGGGCACACCAGCAGGAGTTTCGGACGGCTCGTCAGTGCCGAGAACGTCCGCACGCTGATCACCTCCCAGCTCCTCCCGCTCGGCCTGCTCCGGCTGGCGGACGGTTCCGAGCCCGCGGTGAAGAAATCGAACCCGCTGCTGGGCATGCGCTTCCGGTATTCGGTGACCGATCCGGACCGCACCCGGAAGATCACGGCGCCGTTCGCCACGCTGTTCAACCCTTTGATCGTGGTGGCCGTGACCGCTGCCTTCCTGGTCACATGCTGGTGGGTCCTGATGGTCAAGGGGCTGGCTTCGGCTACCCACGAAGCCTTCGCCAACCCCGGCCTGGTGCTCCTGATCCTGGTGGTCACGGTGCTCTCGGCCGGCTTCCATGAGTTCGGCCACGCCGCCGCCGCCCGCCGCGGCGGCGCCACCCCCGGCGCCATGGGCACGGGCCTGTACCTGATGTGGCCGGCCTTCTACACCGACGTCACCGATTCCTACCGGCTGGGGCGGGGCGGACGGCTGCGCACTGACCTCGGCGGACTCTACTTCAACGCAATCGTGGCCGTTGCAATCATGGGCGTCTGGTGGTCCACCGGCTTCGACGCGCTGCTGCTGGTGGTGGTCACCCAGATTCTGCAGATGGTTCGGCAATTGATGCCGCTGGTCCGATTCGACGGCTATCACATCCTGGCCGACGCTACGGGCGTCCCGGACCTGTTCCAGCGCATCAAGCCGACGCTGCTGGCCCTGCTGCCGTGGCGGAAGACAGATCCCGAAGCCAGGCTCCTGAAGCCCTGGGCGCGGGCCGTGGTCACCGTCTGGGTGCTGGTTACGGTTCCCCTGCTGCTCTTCAGCATGGCCACCATGGTGCTGACCCTGCCGCGCGTCCTCGGCACGGCCTGGGACAACGGCCTCAAGCAGCAGGCCATGCTCTCCCACAGCCTCTCCGCCGGGGACTTCGCCGACGCCGCCGTGCGGGTCATCGCGATCGCCTGCCTTGCACTGCCGGTGCTGGGCATCCTGTACATCCTGCTGCGCCTGGTCCGGCAGCTGGCCACGGGGCTGTGGCGGAAGACCCGCGGCAGGGCCCTCCAGCGCGCCACCGCCATCGTTGCCATCGCGGCAGTCACTGCGGGCCTTGCCTGGGCCTGGTGGCCAGGCGCCGACACCTACCGCCCCGTCCAGCCCTACGAGCGCGGCACCCTGACGGACGCCACCACGGCACTCTTCCCGGCCGCCGTCACCAGCCGGATGGCAGAGGGCCAGACGGGCAAGACCGTTGCGCTGTGGCCGGAGGGCGCCCGGAAGCCCACGCGCGAGGAGCCGCAGCTGAGCATGGTGCTGGTGCCCCGGCAGGCCGCCACGGCCGGCTCGGCAGACACGGCCGGGGCTGCGGCGCCGGCTGCCCCTTCTTGGGTCTTCCCCTTCGACCGGCCGGCCGCTCCGGAGGACGACGGGAACCAGTCCCTCGCGGTCAACACCACTGACGGTTCCGTGGTCTACGACGTCGCCTTCGCCCTGGTCTGGGCGGATGACGGCGACACGGTGGACACCAAGAATGAGGCCTACGCCTTTGCCAGCTGCGCGGACTGCGCCGCAGTGGCCGTGGGCTTCCAGGTGGTCCTGATTGTGGGCCAGACCGATGTGATCGTCCCGGAAAACCTCTCGGCTGCGGCCAACTACAACTGCCTCCGGTGCCTGACCTACGCCCTGGCGAGCCAACTGGTGCTCACCCTCGACGGGCCCCTGAACAGCGACAGCATGGCCAGGCTCAACGCCCTGTGGCAGGAGATCGCGGCCTACGGCAAGGACCTGCGGAACCAGCCGCTCTCCGAGATCCAGGGCCGGCTCAGCGCGTACAAGGAACAGATCATGGCGGTCATCAAGGCCGATCCCAGTGCCACGCCGGCCGGGTCTGCCGGCAAGGCCGCGACGCCGGGCGCCACATCCGGAACCACGTCCGGCACCACCACGGGAGCCTCCCCCGGCAGCACGCAGGCCCCGTCACCGGGCGCCGGCGGCACCGGGACCGCGGCGCCTGCCGGAGCTGCACTCGGCGGTAGCGAGACGTCCGCTCCCGGCTCGGGTTCCGGGGCCTCGGCGCCCGCGGAACAGCACACGACGCAGCCAGCGGCACCGGCGCCCGCCGGTTCCACCGCCCCCGCTGCCGGGACGGTCACGCCCGTGCCGGCAGGAACCGCACCGCCGGCTCCGTAGGCGCGCACCCGTGGAACGCGTTCGGCCGGAAGGATCTCTCGTTCCGGCCGAACGTGTCAGACCGCTCGGGCCCCGCTAAGTCGGCGGGCCTTCCATTCATCCGCGAGGAGGGTGTAGACCATTTCCGTGGCCCATTTCGCCCATTGAGTGCCACTTTGTTCCGCCACTTTTCATCCGCCGTGATTCCAGGCTCCTGCCGAGCCGTTGGCCCCCGATAACCAAGACCGCGGCACCCAACACGGAGAGGCGACGCGATGAGACTGACGCTGACAGAGTTCCTCACACTGGACGGCGTGGCGCAGGGTCCAGGATCACCCGAGGAGGACACCAGCGACGGATTCACACAGGGAGGCTGGTTCGTCCCCTACCTGGACGAGGATTTCATCCAGCGGGCGGCGCACTGGCTCGGCGAGGCGGACGCGTTGCTGTTCGGTCGGCGGACCTACGTCAACTTTGCGAGGGACTGGCCGAAAATCACGGACCCGGATGATCCGTTCTCCGAAAAGATGAATGGCCTGCCGAAATATGTGGCCTCGCACAGCCTGGCGCAGGCCGGTTGGGCGCCGACGACCATCCTGGCCGGGGACGTCCCCGCGCAGGTGGCTGAGTTGAAGAGGCAGCCCGGCAGGGAACTGCAGATCCACGGGAGTGCCCGGCTGGCCCAGTCGCTGCTGGGCGAGGGGTTGATCGATGAACTGCGGCTGGTGATCGCCCCTGTGGTGGTAGGCAACGGCAGGCGGCTGTTTCCGCCCGGAGGCGCCCCGGCGGGCCTGCGTCTGGTCCGCAATGAGACGACGCCGGGCGGACTCGCCATTCTTGTCTTTGAGTCGGCAGGGCTTCCTGCGTACGGGACCTATGAGCCCGGTTCATCCCGTGCTTGAGGCCCGGCTGAGGCGGTCCCTACGCGGTGCTCTCCTTCGTCGCCGCGTTGGCCTCCACGGCATCCCGGCCGAGCCAGAGGCCCAGGCCGATCATGGCGACGCCGAGAATCAGATGCAGCCAGTTGTCGGCAGAGTTGAACGGAACGAAGTTGGTGCTGGCGCTCATGTCGATCACCAGGCCGTAGATCCACAGAAGCAGGTATACAGCGCCGCCGCCGAGCAGGAACATCCGGGCCATCCGGTCTGTCCGGGCCATGGCAATGCCGGCCACGCCGAACAGCAAGTGGACGATGTTGTGGAGCACGGACACCTGGAAGACTCCAAGCAGCATCGCTCCTGATTCGTGTCCCGCAAAAGTCATGGCGCCGTAATTGGTGGTGATTCCCGGGATGAACCCGAGAACTCCAACCAGCAGGAAAACCGCACCGATACCCATGGCGGTGTTGTGAAGGGTCAACCCCATCATGTGGTGGTGCTGGGCAGGGTGTGAAGCGGTAGTCATGGCCTTCCCTTTCACGCAAAATACTGGCTTTTCAGGTCGAAAACCGGCCTCGCGGCAGGGAGTCGCAGGGATCCTGCCGACGCCCACATTTTACTCCCGAAATCAGCGCCCGTGCAGGGAATACAGCGCCTCAGAGCAGTCAGGCGGCCTTGCCCGAGTTCAACCCCGGGCCCCTGTTAACGGGCTTTCCATTCATCCGCGAGGAGGGCATACACCACTTCGGTGGCCCACTCGCCCTTGTAGTGCCATTTGTCCACCTGGCGTGATTCCAGGCGCATGCCGAGCCGTTCACAGAGCGCCGCCGAGTCCGTGTTCAGGGCATCGAGCTTGGCGTCGATGCGGTGGAAGCCCAGGTCCTCAAAACCGAGCTTGAGCAGCGCCCGGGCGGCCTCGCTCGCGATACCCTGTCCTCGCGCCTCCGGGGCCAGGCTCCAGCCGATCTCGGCCTGCCCGCACCCCTCCAGCCATTTCAGCACCACCTCGCCGAGCAGCCCGGGCGAGTCCGCGGCCTCGATGGCCAGGGCCACCCAGTCGCCCTCCTTCTCGAACTCGAAGTTGGCGTACCGTCCCACCGTTTCCATCGACTGGGTGTAACTCTTGGCCTCGCGCGGCAGGAACCGGGCGGTTTCCGGGAGCGAGTGGTAGGCATGGAAAGCATCGAGATCGGCGGCTTCAAAGCGCCGCAGCACGAGCCGTTCGGTGCGGATGGGCAGCGGAGGGAGGCGCTTGGGTTCGGTCATGCGTCCAACGCTACCCATCGGCTGCTCCATAAGCGCCGTTTTGAGCCGCCACATGGGCGGTTACGGAGCAACCGATGCCTGGGCGACGACGGCGGCCGTTGCCTCGGCGATCGCCCGCTCCTCGTCGGTGGGGACCACCAGGACAGGCAGGGCCGACGTCGGGGTGGAAATGACCCGGGGTTCCTTGGACCGCTCCCGGTTCAGCCCGGCGTCGAGTTCGACGCCGAGGGCACCGAGCCGCTGCGCCACCAGGTCCCGGAACTGGTGCGAGTTCTCACCGATCCCGGCCGTGAACACGAGGGCCTTCGCGCCGCCGACGGCCACGTGGTACCCGCCGATGTACTTCGCCAGCCGGTAGGACGCGACCGCCAGGGCCATGGCCGCCTTGGCATCGCCGGCCTCCGCGGCCTCCACCACCGAGCGCATGTCGTTGTTTCCGGCCAGGCCCTTGAGCCCGGACTGCCGGTTCAGCATCGAATCCAGGTCCTCGGGAGACCAGCCGGTCCGGGCCAGGAAGACCAGGATGGATGGATCGAGGTCGCCGGAGCGGGTTCCCATGACGAGTCCCTCGAGGGGCGTGAATCCCATGGAGGTGTCGATCGACTGGCCGCCGCGGATCGCCGTGACCGAGGCGCCGTTCCCCAGGTGGGCGATGACGGCGTCGAACTCCTCGACCGGAACATCCAGCAGCGCCGCAGCCCGGTGCGCAACGTATTCGTGCGAGGTGCCGTGGAACCCGTAGCGGCGGATGCCGTGGTTCGTGTAGAGCTCGTCCGGCACTGCATAACGCCAGGCGTGCTCGGGCAGGGTGCGGTGGAAGGCCGTGTCGAACACGGCCACCTGCGGCAGCTCGGGCCACTTCTTCGAGATCGCGCGGATGCCAAGGACGTTGGCGGGGTTGTGCAGCGGCGCGAGCGGGTTCAGCCGTTCAATGGCCCGGGTGATCTCGTTGTTGACCAGCACCGGCTCGGCGAAGCGCTCCCCGCCGTGGACCACCCGGTGGCCCACGGCATCGAGCGCGCGGTCCCCCAAGGCTGCGTGGATGGCCGCGTCCACCTGTTCGAGGGCCTCGGCGTGGTCGCGGGGGCCTTCGATCTGCCCGTCGCCCTCACCGCCGGCACCCATGCCGATCTTCTCGACCAGGCCTTCGGTGAGCACGCTGCCGGCCTCGACGTCGCGCACCTGGTACTTGAGCGAGGACGAGCCGGAGTTGATGACGAGCACGAGCATGGGGCCTCCTAAGCCTTGGCTTCGACGCTACCCCGCGGGTGCGTCGGGACTGGCATCACGCCGGAGCCTGGCGGAGCGCTCCGTGGGATCCACTATAAATTGCCGGACCGGCACGGGCGCCAATCCGTTGCGAAAGCCGGGCCGGGCGCCTAGAGTCGGCGGACCAACTAGACAACTCACGAAGGGATCTCCATGACTAACGACGCGACCGAGCCCGAGACCGCCCAGCCAGAGAGCACCAAGCCGACCAGCGGTTCCGGAAAGCCGGATCCCACCGGCGTCGTAGGCGCGAACCCGGCCCTGGACGACACGGGAAACCCGAAGGCAGCCGAGGTCGGAGAAGCCGCCGAGCCGCCCGAGAACCTGGAGGAACTGGATCTCACGCCGGCCGGGCTGGCCGATGAGCCCGCCAAGCAGGAAGATCCCGACAGCCCGGCGCAGCCGGAAAACAGCTGACCGGAAGACAGCTGACTAGGCACGGGCAGCCGCGGGTGCCGGCTCGGCAGCGGGCTCCACGGACTGCGCCTGGACGGCGGTGATGGCCACCGTGTTCACGATGTCCTCCACGGTGCACCCGCGGGAGAGGTCGTTGACCGGCTTCCTCAGGCCCTGCAGGACGGGCCCGACGGCGACCGCGCCCGAGGACTGCTGGACTGCCTTATAGGTGTTGTTGCCGGTGTTGAGGTCCGGGAAGATGAACACGGTGGCCTGCCCGGCGACGGACGAGCCGGGCATCTTGGACTGCGCGATCGCGGCGTCCACGGCGGCGTCGTACTGGATGGGGCCTTCGACGGCGAGATCCGGGCGGCGGGTCTTCACGACTTCGGTGGCCTGCCGGACTTTGTCCACTGCCTCCCCGGTCCCGGACCCGCCGGTGGAATAGGAGAGCATCGCTACCCGCGGCTCCACGCCGAACTGGGCGGCGGTCTCGGCTGAGGCCAGCGCGATGTCCGCCAGTTGCTCCGCGTTCGGGTCGGGGTTGACCGCGCAGTCGCCGTAGACCAGCACCCGGTCCGGCATCAGCATCAGGAACACCGAGGAGACGATCTTCACGCCGCTGCGGGTCTTCACGAACTCCAGCGCGGGACGGATGGTGTGGGCGGTGGTGTGGGCGGCACCGGACACCATGCCGTCCACCACTCCCAGCTGCACCATCATGGTGCCGAAGTAGCTGCCGTCCAGCATGACTTCCAGGGCCCGGGCGAGGTCCACGCCCTTGTGCGCGCGCAGCTCCGCATACTTCTGGGCGAACTGCTGGCGCAGCTCCGACGTCGCGGGATCCACGATTTTGATGCCGGCGAGCTCGATGCCCCGGGTGGACGCCAGCTCCCGGACCGCGGATTCGTTGCCCAGGATGGTGAGGTCGCAGACGTCCCGCCGGTGCAGAATCTCGGCGGCACGCAGGACACGCACGTCGTTCCCCTCGGGGAGGACGATGTGCCGGCGCTGCAGCCGGGCCCGCTCAATGAGGTCGTGCAGGAACCGGAGCGGCGTCATCCGTTCCGGCCGTGGCAGGTGCAACCGCTCCAGCAGTTCCGCCTCGTCCACGCGTTTGGACCACAGACCCAGGGCGGAGGCCACTTTGCGGCGGTGTCCGGACCAGATCTCGCTGCGCACCTCGGAGACCCGCTTGGCGGTGGTGTACGTGTCGTCCGGGGCCGCGAACACCGGGAATGGCGCCTGCGCCAGCAGCGAGTAGATGTTGGGGTCCGGGGCCAGGCCGCCGGTGAGGATGAGCGCCGACGGCACCGGGAACTCCGGCGAGAACGACGACGCGAGGCACCCCACCATCACGTCCGCACGGTCCCCGGGAACGATCACCAGGGCGCCGTCGTCGAGCACGTGCAGGAAGTTGGCAACATTCATCGCCGCCACCTTGATGGAATGGACGTCGCGTTCCATGTCCGGCCGGCCGGCCACCTGGCCGATCCCGAGAGCCGAGGCCACCTCCCCCGTGGTGGGCCGGGCAATGTCTTCCAGCTCCGGGAAGATATACACGGGTCGGCCGGACGCACCGGGCTTCACGGCGGCGGCGATCCCGTCCACGTCATCCGGGTCGGCGCGGTTCACCATGATGGCCAGGAGGCTGCAGCGTTCCGCTGCGAGCTCCTTGCGGGCAACCTCGACGGCGTCGGCGGCTTCCGCGACGGTCCGCCCCTTCGCGCCCACCACGGCCACCACGGAGGCGGCCAGGTTGTTCGCGAGGCGTGCGTTCAGGTCGAATTCGACGGCGGCATCCTGGCCGGTGAGGTCCGTCCCCTCCACGATCACCACGTCGCAGTGGCGGGACATTTCGGCGAAGATCTCCACGCAGCGCGCGTCGATCTCGGCCCGGTTTCCCTCGGCCAGCAGCGCGCGGACCTCGGCAAATGTCAGGCCTCCGCGGCAGCGCTGGTCGTCAAGATTGAACCGGGCCTTCATCAGCGCCACCATCGGGTCCGCCGCGGCGTCGTTGCCGTGGACCACAGGCTTGAAGAAGCCGATGCGGTCCGCGTGCCGGTGCAGCGTGTCCGCCAGCCCCAGCGCGATGAGGGACTTGCCGGAGCCCGGGGTGGTCGCGCTGACATATATTCCTTTGGCCATGTGTCCCAGCATACTTACACCCCTTGACAGCGGGCACCCAGATGGGATTACCTAATGAACATTCGGTAAATAAAGCTGGAGGCAACGAAGCATGGCTGAACTGACGATTTCCGGTGGTACCCACTCCATCCTGAAAGACGACTATGCCTCCGAATGGATGGGCATCGAAGTTCTCGCACTGGACGACGGCCATGCCACTATCCGGATGACGCTCCGGCAGGAAATGCTCAATGGATTCGGCATGGCACACGGCGGAATGATCTTCGCCTTCGGCGACACAGCGTTCGCGCTGGCGTGCAACCCGGCCAGCCCGAGCCCGGCCGAGGAGGGCAGCATCACCGTGGCCTCCGGCGTCGACATCAACTTCCTCAAACCGGCTTTCCGCGGCCAGGTCCTGACCGCCATCGCCAACCGCCGCGCCAGCACCGGGCGCAGCGGACTCTACGACATCCAGATCTACGCCGCCGATCCCGGCACAGGCGCGCCTGGGACGCCACAGTCGGCACCCGCCGGCTCGGTTCCCGCCGCAACGGTCCCGGGCGAACTCCCCGCCGACCTCGCCACCGGCGCCGCCGCGGGGGAACTCATCGCCGAGTTCCGCGGCCGCAGCCGCACCATCTCCAAGAAATAGAAGCAGGGAACCACAGATGACCCAAGAAACTGCCGCCGCCACCACTGACGCTGTCCTGGACCGCGAGGAAACGATTTCCCGCGACGAACTCGAAGCTCTCCAGCTCAGCCGCCTGCAGCACACGGTGGCCTACGCCTATGACCGCGTTCCCCTGTACAAGCGCAAGTTCGACGAGGCCGGCGTCCACCCGACGGACCTGCGTGAACTCTCCGACCTCGCCAAGTTCCCCTTCACCACCAAGGAAGACCTCCGGCTTGAGTACCCGTTCGGCATGTTCGCTGTGCCGCAGAGCGAGGTCGCCCGGATCCACGCCAGCTCCGGCACCACGGGCCGCGCCACCGTGGTGGGCTACACCAAGAAGGACCTCGCCGACTGGGCCAAGCTCGTGGCCCGCTCGCTGCGCGCCTCCGGCGTCCGGCCGGGCATGAAGGTGCACAACGCCTACGGCTACGGC
>JBKPBZ010000051.1:0-2046 GCA_046727115.1 Actinomycetota bacterium
CGAAATCGAGCCATTGCCCTGACGCATGCTCATTCTCCCAACTCGCCCTCGAATCGTCGCACCCGGCTGGTTCCCCGCCGCCGTCGTCAACCGTGCGCGCCGGCCGACGGCTTGAGAGCTCCGTGTAACCCGATTGTAACCCCCTGCCAGCTTTACTTGTGATGCGGGTCACCGCGTGGTCTAGGCGTCACGCAACGGGAATGACCCACTGTCAGCAATGGAAAGAGGAATCATGCCTGAGACACCAAACGGCGTCGTCGGGGCGTGGCTGGCGCAGTTCGATGAGGCGCTGCGCAGCCACAACACGGACGCCGCACTGGAACTTTTCGACGACGATTCGTACTGGCGCGACTTTGTCTCCTTCACTTGGAACCTCAAAACACTCGAAGGCAAAGCAGCTATCGGCCGCATGCTCGACGCCACCCTGGACGATGTCCAGCCCAGCAACTGGAACCTCGCCGAGGACGCCACCGGGGATGCGGCAAATGCCGAGGCCTGGGTGAATTTCGAGACCGCCCAAGCCAGAGGCTACGCCCATTTGCGCCTCCGGAATGGCAAGTGCTGGACCCTGCTCACCACCATGCAGGAGCTAAAGGGCTTCGAGGAGAGGAAGGGCCCCAACCGGGAGAAGGGGGTCGCCCATGAGATCACCAAGGGCCGCAAATCCTGGCTGGAAACGAAGGAAGAGCAAGAAGCGCGACTGGGCTACGAAGACCAGCCCTACACCGTCATCATCGGCGGCGGACAAGGCGGAATCGGACTGGGGGCGCGGCTGCGGAGACTCGGCGTGCCCACCATCATCATCGAAAAGAATGAGCGCCCAGGCGACTCGTGGCGCAACCGCTACAAGTCCCTCCACCTGCACGATCCGGTCTGGTACGACCACCTTCCCTACATAAAGTTCCCCGACGACTGGCCGGTTTTCGCGGCCAAGGACAAGATCGGCGACTGGCTGGAAAACTACACACGGATCATGGAACTGAACTACTGGTCCAAGACCGAGTGCACCAACGCCCGCTTCGACGAATCGTCCCAGGAGTGGGTGGTGGAGGTGATGCGCGACGGCGAACCGGTCATCCTGCGCCCCAAACAGCTTGTCTTCGCCCTGGGTGTTTCGGGGTACCCCAGCGTCCCCGCGTTCGACGGCGCCGAGTCCTTCCTGGGGGAGCAGTACCACTCGTCCAAGCACCCGGGCGGTGGAGACTGGACCGGCAAGAAGGCCGTGGTCATCGGCTCCAATAATTCAGCCCACGATATCTGTGCCGACCTCTGGGAGCATGGGGCCGATGTCACCATGGTCCAGCGGTCCTCCACTCATATTGCCCGCAGTGAGTCCCTCATGGACCTTGCGCTGGGCGATCTGTATTCCGAAAAGGCACTCGCCAACGGCGTCACCACGGAGAAAGCCGATCTGCTGTTTGCGTCGTTGCCTTACCGGATTCTGCCCGAAGCCCAGATCCCTGTTTATGCGGAGATGGCCAAGCGGGACGCCGGCTTCTATTCCCAGCTGGAGGCAGCAGGCTTTGACCTGGACTTCGGCGTTGACGGTTCCGGTCTGTTCCTGAAGTACCTGAGGCGCGGTTCCGGCTACTACATCGACGTCGGTGCCTCGCAGCTCATCATCGACGGTCGGGTCAAGCTCGCCAACGGCGAGGTCAGCAAGATCACCGGCAACTCCGTCGTGATGGCCAACGGAACCGAACTGGATGCAGACGTCATCATCTACGCCACCGGCTATGGGTCGATGAACGGCTGGTTGGCTGATTTGGTCTCGCCCGGGGTAGCCGATGCCGTCGGCAAGTGCTGGGGGTTCGGATCAGATACGCCCAAAGATCCGGGCCCGTGGGAAGGGGAACTGCGCAATATGTGGAAGCCCACAAACGTGGAGAACCTCTGGATCCATGGCGGCAATCTGCACCAGAGCCGTCACTACTCCACCTATCTGGCCCTGCAGCTCAAAGCAAGGATGGAAGGACTGTCAACGCCGGTGTTCGAGCTGCAGCCCACACACCACACGCGCTGACTACACGTGCTGACACAGAGGGG
>JBKPBZ010000052.1:0-6689 GCA_046727115.1 Actinomycetota bacterium
CCGGTGTCGCTGACCGCGGCGGCACTGGTGCTCGATCTGCGCGGCACCGGGATGAACACCATGGTCCTGGCCGGCATGGTGCTTGCCCTGGCCGTGATCGTGGGCGACGTTGCAGAGGACCTGAACGGCATTGCGCGGGCACGCAGCGCCGCCGCCATGCCCTCCGCCGGGGCAGCCGCCGGGGCACACCGAGTATCCGGCGACGGCGGACCCGGCACCGGCCAGGACCACGCCCCGGTTCAGGGCCCGGAACCGGGCCAGGACCGACGCGACTCGGTGATCCCGGGGGCCCTGCGGGCAGCCCGCACACCCATCCTGTATTCGCTGCTGATCATGGCCCTGGCGCTCACACCTGCTTTCTTCATTTCCGGCGAGAACGGCGCCCTGTTCGGCCCCCTGGTGCAGAGCTATCTGCTCGCCCTGGTGGTCTCGATGATTGTCGCGCTGACGGTCACGGCGGCTCTGGCGTTCGTCCTTCCGGGTGGTTCCAAGGCGCCGGAACGCCGTTCGCTGGCGCGGCTGCGAGGCGCGTACGGCCGGACGGTAACGCGCCTAACGCAAAAGACGCGGTGGGTATTTGCCGCCGCGGCGGTAGTGGCGGTGGCGGGTCTGGCGCTCGCGCCCCAGTTGGCCGGGACCCGTCCCGTGGTCCCAGTGCTGGCGGACAAGACCCTGGTGGTGCACTGGAGCGCGATAGCCGGCACCTCGGACCAGGAAATGAGCCGGATCACCGAAGCGGCCGCCGGCGAACTGCGCAAAGTGCCGGGCGTGGCCAATGTCGGAGGACACGTCGGGCGTGCGATCACCTCGGATCAGGTCGGCGACGTCAGCTCCGGCGAGCTGTGGGTGACCGTGGCACCGGACGCGTCCTACCCCGACACGGCCGCCGCCGTCGGCCGGGTGATCACAGGCTATCCGGGCCTGACCAGCAAAATCTCCACCTATCCGCAGGAACGCATCGACCAAATCCGGGAAGAAGCGGACAGCGGCTTTGCCGTCCGGGTCTTCGGACTGGACCCGACGATTCTGCGGCAGAAGGCCGCGGAGGTGCAAAGGATTCTTGAGCACACGGCCGGTGTGGTCAATCCGCACGTCGATCTGCCCGCCGAACAGCCGATCGCCGAGGTCAAAGTGAACCTGGCCGCGGCCCAAAAGGCCGGCGTCGTCCCCGGTGATGTCCGGCGGGCGGCTGCCGCACTGCTGCAAGGCATCGAAGTCGGCAACCTCTACGAACAGCAGAAGGTCTTCTCGGTCATTGTGAAGGGGAATGCGGCCACCCACAGAAGCCTTGACAGCGTCCGTAACCTCATCATTGACACCCCCAACGGCGGGCACGCCCGTCTCGGCGATGTCGCGCAGGTGACCATGGTCGGGAACGAGTCCGTGATCCTGCACGACGACACCTCGCGGCGCATCGATGTTAAGGCCGAGATCCAGGGCCGTCCGCTGGGCGACATCCAGCGGGACATCGACACGGCCCTGCAGCAGATGCAGTTCCCGATTTCCTACCATGCCGAGATCCTCACCCAATACGCCCAGCAGCAAGACAATTACCACTGGCTCTGGCTGCTCGCGGCCGTTGCCGCCGCGGGCATTCTGGTGCTGCTGCAGACGGCCACGGGGAGCTGGCGGCTCGCCGCCCCCCTCTTCCTTGGCCTGATTCTGGCACTGTCCGGCGGGGTGCTGGCGGCCCAGGCCACGGGCGGCGTCAACTCGCTGGTGGCCCTCGTCGCCTTCGCCGCAGTGCTGGGAATAGCCGTCCGCGGCGCCCTCCTGCTGACTGGCCAGGTCCGGAGCCTGCGGGCAACAGATGCTTCGGCGCCCTGGCCTGCGCTGGTGGTCCGCGGGACCAAGGAAAGGCTGGGGCCCGTCCTGATGTCCACCGTGATAACGGCTCTGGCGCTCTTGCCGCTGGTCCTCCTGGGCGGCGTCGTCGGAACGGAAATCATACTGCCGCTTGCCGTGATCATCTGGGGCGGCCTGCTGACAACAGCCTTCTTCACCCTGTTTGTTGTGCCCGCCATGCTGCTGCGGTTCGAGCCGAACCCAGCACCCAGCGCCCGGACCGGCCAGGGCACCGCTGCACCAACTGAAAGCCAGGATGCGCCATGAACTCCCCACTTTCGCCGCGGGGCAACAAGGTGGCCACCTTCATCGTGGCGGTGTTCGTAGCGGTCTTCACGGCGCTCTCCGCCGCAGGTTGCGCGCAGGCGCCGGAGTCCGCACCGTCCGAAGGCGAACCGGCGGAGATCGCTGAAGTCCCCGGCACGGACCTTCACCGGCTGACCCTCACCGAGCACGCCGTCGAACGGGTCGGGATCGCGACGGCAGTGATTGCCGTGGATCCCCAGACCAAGAAGCTCACCGTCCCCTACGGGGCCATACTGTACGACAGCTCGGGCAAGGCGTGGGTCTACGCCAACCCGGAGCCCCGGGTCTACGTCCGCCAATCCATCACAGTCCAGCGCATCAACGGCGACGTTGCCATCCTGACGGACGGGCCGCCGGCAGGGACCGTGGTGGTCACGACAGGTGCGGAGGAACTTCTCGGCACCGAATTCGATACGGCCGAGTGACATGCGCTGGCTCATCGGGATCAGCCTCCGTTTCAAGACGGTTGTTGTCGCCCTCGCGTGCGCCGTGATGTTGCTCGGTTCCCTGCAGTTGGGTTCCGCGTCCGTGGATGTCTTTCCGGAGTTCGCCCCGCCGCGCGTGGAAATCCAGACCGCCTGCCTGGGGTTGACCGCCCAGGAAGTCGAAGAGCTCGTGAGTGTGCCGATCGAGGCAGCCGTAAGCGGTATGCCGGGCCTGGACGAGATCCGGTCCAAGTCCGTTCCCCAGCTGTCCTCGATCGTGCTGCTCTTCCACCAGGGCACTGACCTGCTCAACGCCCGCCAGCTCGTATCGGAACGGATGGCTTCCGTGACCGCGGCGCTGCCCACGTGGGCGGCCCCGCCGGTGATGCTCCAGCCGCTGTCCGCGACCAGCCGCGTGATGAAGATCGGCATGACGTCCTCGGAACATTCGCTGATCGAAATGTCCATGCTGTCCTACTGGACCATCCGGGCCCGGCTCCTGCGGGTCCCCGGGGTGGCAAATGTGGCCATCTGGGGCGAGCGGCTCCAGATGCTGCAGGTCCAGGTGGAACCGGACAAGCTCAAGGCCCAGAACGTCTCCCTCAACCAAGTCATGGAAGTCACCGCAGGCGCCCTGGATGCAGGGCTGCTGAAATACTCGCCGGGACGGTTTATCGGAACGGGCGGATTCATTGACAGCCCGACCCAGAGAATGGGGATCCGCCACGTCCAGCCGATCCAGACCCCCGCTGACCTGGCCCGGGTGACCATCCGGGAAAAGAACGGCGTGGCGCTGCATCTGGGCGATGTTGCCAAGGTTGTTGAGGACCATCAGCCGCTGATTGGTGATGCGGTGATCAACAACGGGCACGGGCTCATGCTGATCGTCGAGAAGCTGCCGTGGGGCAACACGCTGGACGTGACCAAAGGCGTGGAGGAGGCCCTCCACGAGCTGCAGCCGGGCCTGACTGGTATCAGCTTCGACACGACGATCTTCCGGCCCGCCAGCTTCGTTGAAGAGGCCATCTCCAACCTCAGCGTCGCACTGCTGCTCGGCTGCCTGCTCGTCGTCATGATCCTCGTCGCGTTCCTCTTCCAGTGGCGCACGGCCCTGATCAGCATCGTCGCCATTCCTTTGTCCCTGCTCACCGCCGCGCTGGTGCTCTACTTCACCTCCAGTGCCATCAACACGATGGTGCTCGCAGGTCTGGTCATCGCCGTGGGAGTCGTGGTGGATGACGCGATCATCGACGTCGAGAACATCATGCGCCGGCTCCGGCAGCGACGCGCCGGGGGCGTTAAAGGCTCTGGCAGTGACGAATCTGCGGCGTCGGTGGTTTTGAAGGCCTCTCTGGAGATGCGGAGCCCGATCGTCTACGCGACCCTGATCATTGTGGTCGCCGCCGTACCGATCTTCTTCCTGGACGGGCTGACCGGGGTCTTCTTCCGGCCGCTCGCCGTCTCCTACACCCTGGCTGTCCTTGCCTCCATGCTCGTGGCGCTGACAGTGACGCCGGCCCTTGCCCTCATTTTGTTGGGCAACGCCAAACTCGAAGAACGTGACGCGCCGCTGGTCCGTGTGCTTAAACGCGGCTATCACGCTGCCCTGTCCAAGACCATGAACCGGCCCCGGTTCGGCTACGCAGGCTTTGGCGTGCTGGCGGTAGTGGGCCTGGTCCTCGCTCCTTTGATGGGCTCCTCCCTGTTCCCCACGTTCAAGGAACGCGACTTCCTGATGCACTGGATCTCCGAACCGGGAACCTCTGCCGCCGAAGAATTCAGGATCTCCCAGCGCGGCTGTCAGGAATTTCTCAAGGTCCCCGGCGTCCTGAACTGCGGGACGCACATCGGGCAGGCGTTCGCCGCGGACGAGATCGTAGGTGTCAACGCCGGCGAACACTGGATCAGCATCGACCGCCACGCCGACTACGACAAGACGGTGGCCGCCGTGGAGGAAGTGGTCAACGGCTACCCGGGGCTGCACCGTGACGTCCAGACCTATCTGAAGGAGCGGATCGAAGAGGTCATCACCGGCGCCAGCGAGCCCATCCTGGTCCGGGTCTACGGGGACGATCTCACTACGCTCCGGGAGCAGGCGCAGCGAGTCAAGGCAATCATGGACTCGATCGAGGGCACCGAGGACCCGCATGTCTCCCTGGAGGTGGAAGTCCCCCAGATCGCCGTCACAGTTAACCTGGCAGCGGCGCAGAAGTACGGCCTCAAACCGGGAGACGTCCGGCGCGCGGCTGCGACTCTCGTCGCAGGCGAGGAAGTCGGCGACGTCTTCCGGGACGGACGGGCCTACGACGTGCAGGTGTGGAGCACCCCGGCCACCCGCTCGTCCGTCACCAGCATCGAGGATCTCCCCATCGATACCCCAAGCGGAACGCGGGTTCGCCTTGCCGACGTCGCCGACGTCAGCCTGCAGGCGACGCCGAACCAGATTGACCGCACCAATGGATCCCGCCGCGTGGAGGTGGGTTCCTTCCTGGCCCAGGGAGCGGACTTGGGGAAGGTGGTCAGCGAACTGCAGTCGCGCCTGGCCAGCCTGGATCTCCCGACCGGCTACAGCGTGCAGCTCCTCGGCGAATACACCGAACGTGAGGCGGCAACGAACCGCCTGATGATCTACTCCGCTGCCGCCCTCGTCCTGATCCTGCTGCTGCTTCAGGCGTCCTTCCGGAGCTGGCGGCTGGCAGTCCTGTCGCTGCTCACGCTGCCGGTGGCCCTGGTGGGCGGGGTCATTGCCGCCTTCCTGACCGGCGGCGTCCTGTCCCTCGGGTCCCTTGTTGGCTTCCTCACGGTGATGGGCATCGCTGCCCGCAACGGCATCCTGCTCATCAACCACTGCCAGCACCTGGAAAGCTATGAAGGCGAGACCTTCGGCCGCGGCCTGGTGCTGCGCGGTGCGGCCGAGCGGCTTTCGCCGATTCTCATGACCACCCTGGCCACCGGGCTGGCCCTGGTGCCCCTGGTTGTCATGGGCAACATCCCGGGCCATGAAATCGAACACCCCATGGCCGTCGTGATCCTGGGCGGCCTGATCACCTCCACCCTGCTCAACCTGTTCATCGTGCCCTCGCTCTACCTCCGGTTCGCCAAATCCAGGAAGACACGCGAGCGGGAACGGGCTGCCGCCGGCCCGGTCACCGCCTGACCGGCGTCAGAAGGTCTGATCGCATCAGAACATCTGACCGTTCAGAACAGGGCGGCGGTCACGGTCCGGGTGAGCTGTTGAATGATCCGGGTCCGGGGACCCATGTCCGAGTAGTTCCGGCCGCGGGTGTACACGACGAACACATAGGCCCGGCCGTCCTTGACCAGCACACTGGCATCATGCAGGTTTCCAAACAGCAGCCCGTACTTGTGATACACCCCGACGCCCGCCGGGACCGCGGGAGGGATCAGCGTCTCGAAGTTGGTGTTCTGCATGTAGGACAAGAGCTCGGCGGTGTTGCGTGCGTTGAGCAGTTTCCCCGTGTAGAGCAGCTGGAGGGTCCTGGCCATTTCTGCGGTGGTCAGCAGGTTCACCGTTCGGTCGTACCTGATCCCGATCGAGGCGGCATAGTCCGTTATGCCCCGCTGGCCGACCGCCCGCAGGATCAGCGCCCATGAATCGTTGTTGCTTTGCTGGACCATCTGGCGGATCTGGGCCCCGGCCGTCGAGGCCCCAAGCGGGGCCGTCAGCGAGGCGCGCCCGGTCTCCACCAGGTGGTAATAGGCGGACGCGGCGAGAATCTTGGCGGTACTGGCGGCGACAAACTTGTCCTGGGCTCCGTAGCTGTGGACCACACCGTCGGAAAGGTCTATTAACGACACCCCTAGTGCGTAAGCGCTGTTAGCATCGATGATCGCGCTGATCTGGCCGTCCAGTTTGGGGCCGATGCCCCGGACCGGTGCAGCAGTCACGGCCGGGGCTTTGGCTGCCGGGGCAGATGCGGGAGCTGTCTGGCTGGCGGCCGGCGTGGGTGCGACGGCGGTCCCTGCGGAGGGAGCCATAGCGGTCGCCGCGGCGGCCGGCGCATCCGGTATCCCCGTCTGGACACCCGCGTAGACGCCCCCGGCGGCTACAAGGGCAAGTGCGACGGCGCCCGCAGTCAGATGCCGCGGCCG
>JBKPBZ010000053.1:0-8421 GCA_046727115.1 Actinomycetota bacterium
GCGGGGCGGCGTTACGGCCTCCGGACCATCGGCACCGCGGCCCACTCCTTCACCCTGCTCCACGACTCCGAGCGCGAGGCTTTCGCGGCGCAGCTGTCCTCGCTGGGACCCGGCACCACGTTGCTCGTGGACACGTACGACGTCGAAGCAGCGGTCCGCACCGCCGTCGACCTCGCCGGAGACCAACTCGGGGCCATCCGCCTGGACTCCGGAGACCTCGTGGCCCAGGCGCGCTGGGCCCGCGAACTCCTGGACAGCCTCGGCAACACGCACACCAGGATCGTGGTGACCTCGGATCTGGACGAATTCTCGGTCGCCGCGCTCCGCTCTGCCCCGGCCGATTCCTATGGCATCGGCACGTCGCTGGTGACCGGATCCGGGGCGCCCACGGCCGGGATGGTCTACAAGCTGGTCAGCCGGGCCGGGGATGCCGGTGAGCTGGTCGCCGTGGCGAAGACCTCGAAGGACAAGATCAACGTGGG
This sequence comes from Actinomycetota bacterium, assembly GCA_046727115.1. Taxonomy (GTDB): domain Bacteria; phylum Actinomycetota; class Actinomycetes; order Actinomycetales; family Micrococcaceae; genus Arthrobacter. The sequence goes on from JBKPBZ010000053.1 coordinate 483, forward strand.
CGGGCGCAAGTTCGCCGTGCGCCGCCTCAATGACCGCGGAACAGCCACCCACGAGGTCCTCGGCGTCGGCCACCCGCCGGGCGCCGGCACGAACGGACGCCCCCTCCTGCAGCAGTTCATGAGGGACGGCGAACTCCTGCCCGGCTGGACCGGGCCGGAGGCGGTGCGTCGGGCCCGGGAGCGGCACGCGGCCTCCATAGCGGAGCTGCCCCGGGTGGTGGACAGGCTGCAGCCCGGCGAGCCGGCCATCCCCACCATTTACGAATAGGCCTCCGAGCCTGCGCTGAGCAAGCTTTCTTCGCAAGTGCGGTTGCTCATCCCCGGGGGTTGCCCTGCAGCGTGCGCCGCCTGGGAATTCTCAAACCAGCTTGGTATTCACAACCGACGGATCTAGTCTGGCGACCGGTGAAGGACAAAGATGCCGCCATAGGCGGGCTGGTCCGATCTCTGCCGGTCACTGTCGGTGTATTCGTTCAGCACAGCGTCGATGCGCGTGATGAGGTCCTCAGCATCTCCCTCGGAGAGGTGCAGAACGAAGCGTGAGAGGCTGGCGAGCGCATCCGGCCCTGCTTCCGTCAGCTCTTCCCGGAACGCCTCGACCGGTGCCAGCGGACCGTCCGGACCAGCGTCCCGCAGGGCGGCGTCCAGATTCCAGGACCGTCCCGTGGAACGATACGGCTTCTCCAGCGCACCACTCGGCCCCGTGCGGACCTCCGCGGGTTCAAGGAAGCCGGTTGAGAGCAACTGCCGCACGTGATAGAGCATCGTCCCGGGATCCTGGCCCAGTCGGTCGGCGAGTTGCTTGTTGGTCAGTTCGTGGAGCCCGCACAGGCGCAGGATCCTCAAGCGCAGCGGATGGGCCAGCGCCTTAATTTCCCGGGCGCTCGCGGCGGGTTTTTTCTCCGCCGCGCTTGGTTGCTCTGCGTCCGTCATTTACCCATCCTACAAACTGATGTACTAGATTCAACCACCTTGAATTTTCTCAATCAATAGGGAATGGTTCACGTATGACTGTTCACGCTGCGCAGGTGAAGGAACGGGGTCGTGCTCCCCTGGGTGCTTCCTACTGGAAGCTATGGACCTCATCCGGGCTGTCCAACCTCGCGGACGGCGTCTTCAAGATCGCGCTGCCGCTGCTGGCTGTTCAACTCACTCAGTCGCCCACGCTGGTTGCCGGGCTGACCGTCGCGGCGACGCTTCCCTGGCTTCTCTTCGCGCTGACTGCCGGCGCGCTGGCCGACCGGCTGGATCGGCGCAAGCTCATGTTGTGGGCCAACCTCAGCCGTGCCCTGCTTCCCGTCGCGCTGGTCGCCGTCATTCTGCTGGATTTCGGCTCCATTTGGGCTCTGTACGCCGTCGCGTTGATGGTGGGTGTGGCCGAAACGCTCTACGATACCTCCGCGCAGTCGATCATGCCCCAAGTGGTGCACAGGGATCAGCTTTCGCGCGCCAACGGCCGGCTCTACGCCGTCGAGCTCACCACGAACCAGTTCATTGGTCCCCCGCTGGGCGGGCTGCTGGTGGCCCTCGGCGTCGTTGCCGGCCTTGCCGTGCCAGCGGCACTGTGGCTTGCCGCCGTCGGTGGCCTGCTCCTAATCCCGGGGGCTTTTCGCACGGAGCGGGAGTTGAAGACGACACTTCGCTTCGACATTGCCGAGGGATTGCGATTCCTCTGGAACCAGAAGATCCTGCGCACGCTCGCGGTGATGACCGGGGTGTTCAACTTCGCATCCAGCGCGGCATTCGCGGTGTTCGTGCTGTTTGCCGTGGGCCCTGCTTCGGCGATGCAGCTGTCCGAGGTGGAGTTCGGCCTACTGTTGACGACCTCCGCCGTCGGCGCCTTCGTTGGTTCCCTCGTCGCCGAACGGGTAGAGGCCAAGCTGGGTCGATCCAGGTCCCTGACACTGACGATCTTCGGCGCCGCGCTGTTCGTAGGCGGGCCGGCCGTGACGGACAACCCTTACGTTCTCGGCTCCCTCTTCTTCGTGGGCGGCGTGCTGATTGTGCTGTGGAACGTCATCACCGTCTCCCTTCGCCAGCGCATTGCCCCCAACCGCCTGCTGGGCCGAGTCAACAGCGCATACCGCCTGCTGGCCTGGGGAACCATGCCGCTCGGCGCGGCCGCCGGCGGGCTGCTGGCCCAATGGCTGGGCCTGCACGTCATGTTCGGCATCATGGGGTTCCTGACCCTCGCACTACTCGGACTGATGCCCATCCTGACGGACAAAGCGATTTCCGCGGCCGACGTCGAATCCTAGGTTGCTACGGGAGCGATCCTCGCTCAGGGTCGGTCCTGTGACTCGCCTCCAAGATCAGAACAGACAAAGCCAAGGTAGTCAGGGGGCCGGGTCGATGAGTTCGGGGCCGTTGTTGCGGACGCTGTTCACCTTGTCCGTCACCACCGTCGGTGTCAGGACCGGTTCGGGGATGGCGTCCAGGATCTTCTGCACTTCGGTCTTGTCGGTGGTGCCGGGGTTGAGCCATTCGTGGAACATCTCCGGCGGGATGATGACGGGGGCGCGGTCGTGGACGTGGCCCGTCGAGTCGTGGGCCGTAGTGGTCAGCACGGTGCAGCTGAGCAGCCACCGGTGCGGGTCGCCCTCGGGCAGGGACGGGTCGGGCCAGAACTCGTAGAGCCCGGCAAAGGCCAGCAGCTCGCTCTTCTCGGAGTGGAGGTAATGCGGGATCTTTTTCCCGTCCGGGGTTTTCTCCCATTCGTAATATCCCTCGGCCGGGATCAGGGCGCGCCGCTTGATGGCCGCCTTGCGGAAGGCAGGCTTGTCCAGGATGGATTCGCTGCGGGCGTTGATCAGCTTCGAGCCGATCTTCACCTCCTTCGCCCAGGACGGGACGAGGCCCCAGCGGGCGATCAGGAGCCGGCGCTCGACGGCATCCTCATCCAGCCGTTCGGCGATGATCGGGACGTCCTGGGTCGGCGCCACGTTCCAGCTCGGCGGTGGCGGAGTTCCCTCCACCTCCTTAGCGTCGAAATGGCGCAGAAGATCGCCTGTCGCCTTGGACATCACGTACCGGCCGCACATGCATTAATTGTGCTCCGGAACGGGCGGCGGCGGGGCGTCGCGGGTCCGGTCTTCCTGGTGCAGCTGATGTTCCGACGGCGGTCAACGCAGGGGCCGGTGACTGGTTTCTCAGTGGCTGGTGCGGGCTGTGTCGTCGGAGCGGGCTTCGTGCGCCGGTCGTGTCAAAGTCCGCCACCCCGCTGCTTTAGTGACAGATCGCGCTAAAGTGTGCGTATGCCTAGGATTTCGGCCGCGAGCAACGCCGCCCAACGTGCCGAGACCCAGCGACGCATCCTGACCGCATTCGGGGAACTCCTCTTCACCCACGGCCTGCCCGGCCTGACCATGACCGACGTTGCGCGCCACGCCCAGATCGGCCGGACCGCGGTCTACAACTACTACGCGGACATCGAAGAGCTCCTGATCGCCTACGCCCTGGACGAGACGGAGCGGTTCCTGCTCGATCTGCGCGAATCGCTCGATGCGCTGGAGAACCCGGTAGAGCGCCTGGCCGTGTATGTCCGGGCCCAGGTGGAGGACCTGAGCCGGCGCCACCTGCCGCCGGGGCCGGCCATGGCGGCGGTCCTCTCGCCGTCGTCGTTCGCCAAACTCGCGGACCACGTGGGCGAGCTCAGCGTGCTGCTGCGGGGCATCCTGCGCGACGGCATGGCCCAGGGCTACCTGCCCGAGTCGGACATCGCCCAGCTGGCCCAGCTGATCCACGGCACGCTCTCCTCGAGCGCGGCCCGGGGCGACGGGGCGGGCCAGGACGCCGAGGCCGAGGCGCGGCTGGCCCGGACGGTGCGGTTCATCCAGCTGGGGGCCGGGGCCAGGTTCGACGACGCCGGCCGGCCGGTCCGCGCCACGAGCTGAGTTGCGGCGAGCCAGGACCCGTGCCGCCTGGGTCCAGCGTTCCTAGTTGCTGCTTGGTTGCGGGCGGGAGACCCTCAGACCGGTCCGGGTCGCGGTCAGGGCGGCTGCAAGCCGGTCGGCGTCCCCTGCCCGCACCTCGGCCGTGGGCGGCACGGTCGGGGCCTCGCTGGTGCAGTTCAGTAGCGCCGCCGTGACCTCCGGGATCAGATCCGGGAACCGGCTGAACCGGTAACCGCCGTCGGCGGGGTCTTCCGAGTGATACAGCGCCCTGGTGATGAGCACGGCGGCCTGCGTCCTGCGCGCCATGCCGAGTTTCATCAGCACGGACGAGACCATGTTTTTGACGGTCTTTTCTGACAGAAACATCTCCTGGCTGATCTGGCGGTTGCTCAGGCCTTTCCCCAGGCCGATGGCGGCATTCATTTCCTGTCTCGTGAGAGTCAGGAGTCTGTCATCCGGGCGCTGGGGCCCGGGCAGGGCAAACGGGGCCACGAGCGCGGGATGGAACCGGCCGCTGTACGCGGTGTAGCCAGCCAAGGCCCGTCGGATGAGCCTGAGCTGTTCGCCGCTGTCATCCTCTTTGGACAGGCACCCCCAAGCGCCGGCCAGAATGGAGTCGATCAGCACGGCCTCGTCGCCGTCGCCGGTCATCAGCACGCACCGGATGCCGGGTTCCGCCACGGCAACGGCCCGGCACACGTCCGCCCCGGAACCGTCCGGAAGATCATCATCAAGAATGACCAGCTCCGGGCGAAGGGCGGGGATCCGCCGGACCGCTTCGCGCGCGGAGCCCGATTCCCCGGCAATGCTGAGACCATTGGTCTCCAATAGCTGTCGTAGGCCCCGCCGGACGAGCTCGTGGTCATCCAGCAGGTAGACGCCGCGGCCGGCAAACGCGTTGATTGGGTAGATTCCCGGGTCAGCGATCATTGCTGTTCCGTTCCTGGGCCTTTGACTGGAAGGCGCTGTTGGGGTCCTTGACACCAGACTCGCCGATGCGAAACGAACCCAGGATCCTTGCCCGGTCCCCCGGCCGGCGTGCATTCAGGTGCACGCGATCTGTACTTCCCACGCTAGACCTATTAGCGCCCTGGACCTAATACCACCTTGGGCCGTAGTTCGTCAAGCCCTAGCCCGCCGCCGTCGGCGAGCCCGCCGGTGTGGCCGGCGGCACGACGGGGAGCGTGGAGTCGTCCACGATGCGCCGGTCCTCGCGAGGGCAGCTGAGCTGGCCCGGTGTCTGGTCCACAAGTTCCGGCTTGGCCAGTTCCTTGTAGTCGCCGGTAATGATGACGTCCACGCTCGGGTCCGTGCGGCCGTCTTGGACATAATCCGAGCCGGGCACGTTGCGCTGGACCGTGAAGGCGGCAGACTGGCCGGCGGCACCGGAGACGATCAGCGCCACGCCGCGGTAGCTCGACGTCGTGTTCCCCACCGCACCCACGAGGAACTTCCGGGCGGCGAGCTGATCGGCCACGGTGCGGGCCAGGCCGGGCCGGCTCGTGGAGTTGTAGATGTTGACGTGGACCTTACCCGGCGGCGTGTAGTCGTAGGTGGCCTTCGGGCACACCGACACTGCCGCCTTGCTCCGCTCCGCAGCCGCGGGAAGCTTGATCTGGCCGTTCATGATGGCGAGGGCCACCATGATCGCCGCCGCGATCAGCCCGAGCAGCATCACCAGGACGACGCCGTGCAGGATCCTGCGCCGCAGCCGGACGGGGTTGTCGGCCGCATCTTCCTGCTCCACGAACGTGGCCCGCAACTCGGAGCCGCTGATGACACGGTGCCCGTGCAGAACTTTGAGGTCTCGCGGTTTCCTAGCCATTTATCACGAGGACCCGCGCGTGGATTGCGGTGCGCTGGTGCAAGGCGGTGCGGACTGCCCGGTGCAGGCCGTCTTCAAGGTAGAGGACGCCGCGGTATTCCACGACGTGCGGGAAGAGGTCGCCGAAAAACGTCGAGTCCTCGGCCAGCAGGGCCTCAAGGTCCAAGGTGCGCTTAGTGGTCACCAGCTCATCAAGCCGGACCGGGCGCGGCGGCAGTGCCGCCCAGTCCTTGGGCGTGGTGTAACCATGGTCGGGGTACGGGCGTCCCTCGCCCACAGCTTTGAATATCACGATGCCAGCCTAGGGAACTTGGACGCCCGAAGGAATCAAAGTCCACGGGCGGCGTGAGGTTGTGGCCAAACAGTGACCATCCGTCACATGACGCCCTCCCTTGTCACATCCAGCGCACATCCAGCGCGGGGCCGTCGATCTTCTGCATAGTTCACGCAAACGTTCCGCGCGGCTGACAGAATGGCCCTATGACTTCACCCGAGACTGCCCCTGTTCCGTCGCCGTCGGCCCCCGTGCTGGCGCTGCTGCTCGACGTCGACGGTCCGGTCGCGAGCCCGGTCACCCGCGTTGTGCAGCCCGGCATCATCGCGGACCTGGTGGCCCTGGCCGCTGCCGGCGTGCCGGTCATCTTCAACACGGGGCGGTCCGACGCCTTCATCCGCGAACAGGTCATGAAACCGATGATCGCCGCCGGCATGCCCGCGGGCACCCTTATCCACGCCATTTGCGAGAAGGGCGCCGTCTGGTTCAGCTACACCGCCGAAGGGCCCGGCCCAGTCCACGTGGACCGTGAGCTCGCCATCCCGCAGGCCTTCGGCGACGACGTCCGCCGCCTGGTCGCCGAGGACTACTCCGCCCACATGTTCTACGACGAAACCAAGCGGGCCATGGTCTCCGTGGAGCAGCACATTGCCGTCGCCAGCTCTGACTACCTGGCCGAGCAGGAACTCTTCGACGCCGACGCCATGGGCCTCATGGCACAGCACGGGCTCGGCGTGGTGCGGCTGGACCACCACGTCCCCGATTCGGATGACCAGATCGATTTCCGCGTGGATCCGACCATCATTTCCACCGACATCGAATCGGTCCGGCTCGGCAAGGATCTGGGCGCGAGCCGGGCCGTGGAGTTCCTGGCCGCCCAGGGCATCACGCCGCAGGCATGGCGCACGGTGGGCGATTCCCGGACGGACTACGCCATGGCCGACTGGCTGCACCACAACGATCACGCCGTGAAGCATGTGGACGTCCGCCCCGCGGATGGCATTCCAGTCAAACCCTATGAGGTTCTCACGGCTGCCGATCTGGGGCTCGGCGAGGATGTCATCCATGACGACGCCGGCGCCGCCTTCCTGCACCACTGGCTGGCCGTCGTCACCGGCTGAAGCCCCTTCCGCCTTCACATTCCGTCGCCACACCTGCCAGGTGCCGGCCGTTTTTCCGCGGCAATTTTGAGGCCCGCGTTATCATGCAAGTAGACACCAACGCACTCTAAGAAGCGGGAGATCAGACATTACCGAAGCAGCGATCCAAGACGAGATTTACTATGGCAGCCAGGCATCCGTGGACGCCCACGCCGAGATCACGTCGGCGGCCGCCGTCGCCAGATTCCGGACTCGCTCCGATGTTGTCAGACGCCGCGGCCGCTATGCGCTGATCAACGAGAACCGCACGCCGTACCAGGCCATGGTCGAGGACCTGATGTTCCTGCGTTCCGTCCTGGCCGACGCCGGCCTCAACTACCTGTTGGTCCGCGGCAACAACCACCGCCCTGTCGTCGCGGTCGACTGGAAAGACCGCAAGGAGCTCCGCGACGCCCTCGTGGAGGCGTGCCGCGACGAGCCGTTCTATTCCATGAGCGTGGACGCCAAGAAGAAGTCCTCCGTACTGGTGGCCGACGGCGAGCTGTCGCCGAACCGCCAGTCCCGGATTTTCCGGCTGTACCGGCCCAGGGTGGAGCCGGAGGGCGGCTTTGAATTCGGCGCTTCCGCCGGTGTCCAGCTGGAGCTGTGGAGCTTCGAAGGCGACCAGCTGATCCTGCCGATCGAGAACTCCCTGACGCGCCGCACGATGCTGGCCCAGGACGCGGTGCGCGGCACGGTGGAACGCTACGGCCACACGTGGCCCACCATCGAGAACATGTTCGCGGACCATGCCAGCGACATCAGCTTCGACATCGACTTGGTGTTCTCATGGGTCGACGGAAGCTCC
>JBKPBZ010000054.1:0-7713 GCA_046727115.1 Actinomycetota bacterium
AAGGATCGCGACATCGCCATGGTGTTCCAGAACTACGCCCTGTACCCGCACATGACCGTGGCGGACAACATGGGCTTCGCGCTGAAGATCGCCGGCGTCAGCAAGGAAGAGCGCGCCGAGCGCGTTCGTGAGGCCGCCAAGCTGCTCGACCTCGAACCGTACCTGGACCGCAAGCCGAAGGCCCTCTCCGGTGGCCAGCGCCAGCGCGTAGCCATGGGCCGCGCCATTGTGCGTAACCCGCAGGTCTTCCTCATGGATGAGCCGCTGTCCAACCTTGATGCCAAGCTGCGCGTGCAGACCCGCACCCAGATCGCGTCCCTGACCCGCCGCCTCGGCGTCACCACGGTCTATGTCACCCACGACCAGGTCGAGGCCATGACCATGGGTGACCGCGTCGCCGTGCTGAAGGACGGCCTGCTGATGCAGGTTGACACCCCGCGCAACCTCTACGACAAGCCGAAGAACGTCTTCGTGGCTGGCTTCATCGGCTCCCCCGCGATGAACCTGCTCGAGCTCCCCGTCGTCGACGGCGGCGTGCAGTTCGGCGGGACCGTTTACCCGGTACCGCGCGACGTCCTCGAAGAGGCCCACGGCCAGACCGTCACCCTTGGTTCCCGTCCGGAAGACCTTGAGACTGTTGCCCAGGGCGAAGGTCTCCAGGTTGAGGTCGACGTCGTCGAAGAACTCGGCGCCGACGCCTACGTCTATGGCCACACCACGCTGGACGGCCAGAGCCACGACATTGTGGCCCGCGTCGACGGCCGCCGCCCCCCGATGAAGGGTGAGTCCATCTGGGTCCGCCCGCAGTCAGGCCACGTACACCTGTTCGACACCAAGACCGGCCTGCGCCTCGGCGACTAGTCCCCACCCACCGGTTCTGACGGCGGTTCTCCCCTGTGGAGGGCCGCCGTCGGGCGTTAACTGCCCCGCTTTAGGCGGGACCTGCAAAATACGGAAGAATTGATCCATGACCGAGGAAACCGCATGACCGAGGAATACAGCGCCCAGTGGCACGACGAGCCCACTGACTACGGTCAGATCGGCAAATTGCCCCGGTACGAAGCTGCCAGCGCCAACGACGAAAAGGCGTCGATGGCGTCCAGTTCGCTGAGCATCACGGCCGCCGCCACCGAGCCTGAGCTCCTGGACCTGCCCTGGCACATTGCCCTCGAGGACTGGCCGGCGGAGTATTTGGCGGCGCTCCCCCGCGGCATCTCGCGGCACATCGTGCGCTTCGCCCACCTCGGCGGCTCCGTCATCGCGATCAAGGAAACGTCGGAGCACGTGGCCCGCCACGAGTACCACATGCTCCGCAAGCTCGCCCGGCTGGACGTTCCCGGCGTGGAGCCCGTGGCCGTCATCACCGGACGCACCACCCCGGAGGGCCGGCCGCTGAACCCGGTGCTGGTCACCCGGCACCTGAAGTTCTCCATGCCCTACCGCGCGCTCTTCTCCCAGATGCTGCGCAAGGACACCCTGACCCGGCTCATCGACGCCCAGGCGCTGCTGCTGGTCCGGCTGCACCTGATCGGCTTCTACTGGGGCGACGTCTCGCTCTCGAACACCCTGTTCCGCCGCGACGCCGGTGCGTTCGCCGCCTACCTCGTAGACGCCGAGACCGGCGAGCTGTACCCGGATTTGTCCACCGGCCAGCGCGAGTACGACCTCGAAATCGCCCGGGTCAATATCGCCGGGGAACTCATGGACCTGCTCGACGGCGGCCTGATCGAGGAGAAGGTGGACCCAGTCGCCACCAGCGAGCTCATCATGGACAGCTACCGGCGGTTGTGGACCGAGCTGACAGCGAAGGAGTCGTTTGAGATCGGCGAACGCTGGCGCGTGGCCGCCCGCATCCGGCGCCTCAACGAGCTGGGGTTCGACGTCGAGGAATACGCGATCAAGACCACGCAGAACGGCTCCACCATCCAGCTCCAGCCGAAGGTCGTCGACGCCGGGCACCACCAGCGCCGGCTGCTGCGCCTGACCGGCCTGGACGCCCAGGAAAACCAGGCCCGCCGGCTCCTGAACGACATGGACTCGTTCCGGGCGGACAACAACCCGGGCATGGACGAGGAATACAGCGCGCACCTCTGGGTCAGCCAGATCTTCGAACCGATCGTGCGGGCCATCCCCCGCGATCTCTCCGGCAAGCTCGAGCCGGCCGAGGCGGTGCACGAGGTCCTGGAGCACCGCTGGTACATGTCCGAGAAGGAGAACCGGCACATCCCCCTGGCCGAGGCCGTCCAGTCCTATATTGACAACGAACTCCGCCACCGCCGGGACGAGGCCGCCATCATGCTCAACCCGGACACGGGGCTGCTCAAGATCCTCGAGGTGGAGACCGAGGAATCACGCTACGGCGCCGACGAATCGATTGACGAGTACCCCGACTCCGACGACTGAGCTTCGAACCGGGCGCGTTGTGGCAGGCCGGACTAAATTGGCTCAAATAAAACGCCTCAGCAAAATTGCTGCAGCTAAATCCCTACAGGTAAATCCCCACAGCTAAATCGCCTTGCCTGGGTTCAGGATCCCGGCGGGGTCGAACAGCTCCTTGATCCGGCGCTGCAGTTCGCGCACGGGTTCCTTCTGCTCCAGGCCCAACCAGCGCAGCTTGTACTGGCCGATCCCGTGCTCGCCCGTGATGGTGCCGCCCATGGCCAGCGCCACGGCAACGGACCTGTCCAGGGCGGCGCCGAGGCGGGCCATGGCATCGGGGTCCACGGTATTGTCCGCCCGGTCGATCCAGAAGGTGGGGTGCAGGTTTCCGTCGCCGGCATGCGCCACGACCTTGAGCTGGACCCGGTGCTCCGCCGCCATGGCCTCGAGCTCGGCCACGTAGTCCACCAGGCGCGAGCGCGGTACCGCCACGTCCTCACCCACCCGGTATTCGTCGTCCACCTCGGTGCCGCGGCTGTTGCGGCGCAGCTCGACCAGCTGCTCCGCCTCCGCGTTGGCTTCCATGGTCACCACCGCTCCCCCGGCCGCCAGGACCGGGCGGATGGCCGCGGCTTCCGCCGCCGCGCCGAAGCCGTCGGTCTGGATCAGCAGCAGGGACGCCCCGCGCACGGCCAGGTCCGAGCCGTGGATGTCATCGAGCTGGGCGAGTGAGCCGCCGTCGAGCAGTTCCATGATGGCCGGCTGCACGCGGGCCCTCCCGACGGCGAGGACGCCGGCCGCGGCGCTACGGAAGTCCGGGTAGAAGGCGGCGATGGTGTGCACTTCGCGCGGCAGGTACTTCAGCCGCACCGTGACACCGACCACGATCCCCAGCGTGCCCTCCGAGCCGACGAAGAGCCCGGTGAGGTCGTAGCCGGCGACGCCCTTGAAGGTCTGGTGGCCGGTGTGGATCAGGGATCCGTCCGCGAGCACGACGTCGAGGGCCAGGACCGAGTCCCGGGTTACCCCGTACTTCGCGCAGCGCAACCCGCCCGCATTCGTGGCAACGTTGCCGCCGATGGTGGACATCTTGAAGCTCGCGGGGTCCGGGGCGAACATCAGCCCGTGCGCGGCGGCGGCCGCGTTAAGGTCAGCGTTGATGACGCCGGGCTCCACGACGGCGGTCTCGTCGTCCGGGTTGAGGTCCAGGATGCGGTTCATCCCCTCCAGCGTGAGCACCACGCAGCCCTCACTCGCATGCGCACCGCCTGAGACGCCGGTGCCGGCTCCGCGGGCCACGAGCGCGACGCCGCGGGCGGCACAGGCGCGCACCGTCGCCTGCACGTCGGCCACCGATTCGGCCCGGACCACGGCCAGCGGGAGCTGATAATCCAGCACCGGTGCCTGGTCCACGGCATAGGCGGCCAGTGTGGCGGCGTCCACGGCGATTTTCGCCGCGCCAAGGGAAGAGGTCAGCTCATCGATGATGCTGCGCATGCGGTCTCCAGTTCGATCGAATCCGAATCCCAGTCTAAGGCTGTGCATTGTCGGTGATGTTGCTCATAGTTGCAAGCGCTTCCAGACAGACCTTGGAAAGTCCAGACACTGGTCGAAAGCGCCTTTAGAACACGGACTGGAAGCGTTTTCATTTTTTCGCCGCTGGCCCTTACGATTGCCGTCATGTCCGTTGATTCAGTTCTTTTCTCCCCCGCAGCGCTGGCCGGCCCCCTGACGGGTCCGCTGACCCCGGTGCATGCCGCAGACCACATTCCCGGATGGTGGCGCTCTGCCGTGATCTACCAGGTCTACCCGCGCTCTTTCCGGGACCTGAACGGCGACGGCGTCGGCGATCTCGCCGGCATCACCGCCGAGCTGCCCCGCCTTGCGGAACTGGACATCGACGCCGTCTGGCTGTCCCCGTTCTACCGCTCTCCGCAACGGGACGCCGGCTACGACGTCAGCGACTACTGCGACGTCGACCCCCTGTTCGGCACGCTGGACGATTTCGACGCCATGATGGCCGAGGCCACCCGGCTGGGGATGCGGATGATCGTGGACCTCGTGCCCAACCACTGCTCGGACCAGCACCCGGCCTTCCAGACCGCCCTGACCGCGCCCGCCGGCAGCCCGGACCGGGACATGTTCATCTTCCGCGACGGCCGCGGAGCATTCGGCGAGGAACCGCCGAACAACTGGCAGTCCCACTTTGGCGGTTCAGCCTGGACCCGGATCACAGAACCGGATGGCGCCCCGGGCCAGTGGTACCTGCACCTCTTCGACTCTTCCCAGCCGGACTTCAACTGGGACAACCCCGCCGTCCACGACGAATTCGAGCGGGTCCTGCGCTTCTGGCTGGACCGTGGCGTCGCCGGTTTCCGGGTGGACGTGGCGCACGCCCTCGTGAAGGCGGCCGGCCTGCCGGAGTGGGGCGGCCGCGCCGACGGCAGCAGCTCCGACGGCTTCCCCGGACGTGACGCTCCGATGTTTGGCCAGCCTGCCCTCCATGACATCTACCGCCAGTGGCGGCGGATTCTCGCCGAGTACGGCCCGGACCGGATTCTCTGCGCCGAGGCAAACGTTGACCCGCTCCCCCGGCTCGCCGACTGGGTCCGCCCGGACGAAATGCACCAGGCCTTCAACTTCCCCTACCTCCACGCGGGCCTGGACGTGCACCGCATGCGCCACGTCATCACCGAGTCACTCACGTCGCTGGACGCCGTCGCCGCTCCCAGCACCTGGGTGCTCTCCAACCACGACGTCGTCCGCCACGCCACGCGCTTCGGGTACAACGGGCATGCGCCGCGCGACGGCGACGGAATCGGCACCTGGGATCCGCAGCCGGACGAGGACCTCGGACGGTCCCGAGCGGCAGCGGCATCCCTGTTCATGCTGGGTCTGCCCGGCGGAGCCTACCTTTACCAGGGCGAAGAACTCGGCCTCCCGGACGGGATCGACATCCCGGACACCCAGCGGCAGGACCCCACCTTTGCCCGCACCGGCGGCGCCCGGCTGGGCCGCGACGGCTGCCGCATTCCGCTGCCCTGGCGGTCGGGAGAACCCAACGCCGGATTCGGCCACGGGCAGGACCCGTGGTTGCCGCAGCCGGAGAGCTTCGCGCGGCTGGCGCGGGATGTGCAGGCCGCCTCGGCGTCGTCGCATCTGAGCCTCTACAAGCGCATGCTGGAGCTGCGCCGGCGGCTGGACCTTGGCCGCGGCTCACTGTCCTGGTACGAGGACCTCTGCACGGACACCAGCCTTGCCTTCCTCAACGGCTCCACGCTGGTGCTGCTGAATGTGGGGTATGAGCCCCTGGAACTTCCCGCCGGAAGGGTTTTGCTGCGTAGTTCAACGACCCCGCAGGCCGGCTACGACGCCGGGGACATGGGCGGCGCAGGTGATCCGTTAAGCTCAGGTGAAACTGTTTGGCTGGAAATCTACATCGAGGACTCGGAGGGCTAGGCATGTCCGGCATCAAGGACGTCGCGGAACGGGCCGGCCTCTCCATCGCTACCGTTTCGCGCGCCTTGAGCGGCAAGGGCAATGTCTCTCCGCGGAGCAGGGAGCGCGCCCGGACCGCCGCCGCCGAACTCGGTTTCGTCGTGTCTTACCAGGCCTCCAGCCTGGCCTCCGGACGGAACCACAACGTGGGCCTTGTTGTCCCTTCGGTCCACCGGTGGTTCTTTTCCTCGGTGGTCGAAGGGGTTTCGGCCACCCTGCTGGACGCCGGCTACGACCTCACGCTGTACAACGTCAGCGAAGGCCGGGAGCGCCGCCACAGCGTGCTGAACGACTTCCTGCTGCGCAAGCGCGTGGATGCCGTGATCGCAGTGTCCCTTGAGCTCTCCGAGGCCGAGATCGACCAGTTGCTGGCCATCCACCGTCCGATCGTGGGGATCGGCGGCCCGCTGCCTGGGGCGTCGACCATCCGCATCGATGACTCCGGCATCGCGGAGGCCGCGGCCCGCCACCTCATCCAACTTGGCCACAGCAAAATCGCCCATATGACCGGTGATGCCGCCTATGATCAGGATTTCCGCCTGCCCGGGACGCGTCAGGCGGGCTTCAAGAAGGCCATGCGCGACGCCGGGCTGGCCGTCCGGCCGGAGTGGCAGGTCTTTGCCGATTTCACGATCCAGGGCGCCTATGCCACCGCCCGGCAGCTGCTGGGCAGCTCACCGGAGCGCCCCACGGCCGTCTTTGCCGCCTCCGACGAGATGGCGATTGGCACCATCCTCGCTGCCCGGGACTTCGGCCTGCGCGTGCCGCAGGACCTATCCGTCATCGGCATCGACGGCCACGAGCTTGGTGAGGTCTTCGGGCTGACCACGTTCGATCAGGACGCGCGGGGCCAGGGCGCGCTGGCCGTGCAGCGTTTGTTGGGCCGGCTCGACGGCGCAGGAGACACGGCGGCCGCGCACACCGAATACCCCACAAGCTTTGTCGTCCGGTCCAGCACCGCTGTTCCGCCCGTGGACACCGCACCGATCCGCTAGCTGCCGGCTAGGAACGCTTGGCTGCGGCCCGACCAGCGGCGTTCCTGCCCAGTTCCTCGCTCCATTGCCTGGCCGTCTGCCCAGACCGGCCCGGAAAACCGGGGAAGCCCCGCGGGCTCCGCGCCCCGGTCCTCCAAGCAACTGGGAAGCAACGCCTCGATGCGGCCCACGGGCCAAGCAGGCTCAGGCGCCGGCACCGCCCATGAACCTGACAAAACGGTCCAGGACACCGGGCCAGCCGGCCGCATAGTCAGCCCGGGTTGCCGCAGGGTCCTCGGCGCCTTCCCACCCGCTGTGAACGAGGCGGAGCTCTGTTCCCTCGCCTACGGCCCTGAAAGCTACCCGGAGCTCGGTGGACCACATGGCGGTGGTGCCGGGGTGCCAGCTGGCATGGAAGGACAGTGGGGGCTGCCAGTCGTCAATGGATCCCCACACGGCCGTCCGGCCATCATCAGCAGTTTCCATGATCAGGTTCTCCTCGAACTCCACGTAGGAGCCGACACCATAGACGCTGTGGTCCTCCAGCGGCCACCAGAGGTGCGTATGTTCGGTGAAACCCACAAAGGCCCGGGCGACGGCGCCGGGAACCACCACCGTGTAAACAACCGGCTCCAGGCCGTCAGCTGCCTCCGGTTCGGGACCATCAGGCGGTTCAACGGGTGCGTGGCTGAAGAGGTTATCCATGGGCATTTACTCTACCCGCGCCTTTCGACCTGGCCGGCGCTCGGGGCAGCCTTGGCGGTGCCCCTTGGAGGGGTGCCGGTCGGATGAGGTGCCCGTTGGAGGGGTGCCGGTCGGATGAGGTGCCCGTTGGAGGGGTGCCGGCTGCGGTGGCCGGCTG
>JBKPBZ010000055.1:0-6752 GCA_046727115.1 Actinomycetota bacterium
CTTCGTCCAGCGGCATTTACCACCTCCCGGGATTTCTTGTTTCTGCCCCTGTATGACGTACGGGCGGATCCAATAGTTCAGTGTGCCCCAGGACAGCCCCAACCTGCACCGGCCGGCTCCGCCGTGAACCATTCCGCACTCCGCAGCGTCGTATCGGGTAGCGCCGGCCTCCGAGTTGGGCTGGCTCGAGCCTAGGAGCAGCAATGAAGAAGCACCTCAGCATCGGCCTGTCCGCTGTCGCCCTTGCCGCGCTACTGTCAGGCTGCGGCGGCGGAACGACCACCACGGCGCCGACGTCGGCGGCTCCGGCCACGTCCGCTCCCGCAGAGACCAGCGCGCCGGCGACTTCGGCGCCGGCATCCATGGCCGCTGCGGAGCTCAATGTGGCCCAGTCCAAGGCGGGCCAGATCGTGGTGGCCGGCCAAGGACTGAGCGTCTATATGTTCACCAAGGACACGAAGGACGCCGGGACCAGCGCCTGCACCGCCGGGTGCCTGGTGTCGTGGCCCCCGGTCACCTCGACGACGGCCACCCCCACCGTGAACGGTGTCACCGGCAAGGTCGGAACCATCCCAACGGCTGACGGAAAGATGCAGGTAACCATCAACGGGATGCCGATCTACTACTCGTCCAAGGACCAGACCGCGGGAGACATCATGGGCCAGGGCGTCGGCGGGGTCTGGTACCTCGTGGCACCCTCCGGAGAGATGATCACCGCACCGCCCGCGGGGTAGGCCCAACGGCTTGGGGTCCGGCCATTCCGGACCGGCGGACCGGGCGCGCCGGGCGTGGCGTACCGCCGGCGCCTGCTTTTGGGGGGAGGCGCCGGCAGTACCACGGAAGGCCGCTTAAGCGCGGGCCGCTTCGAACCCAGCGGTCTCTTCGAACTCCACTGTTTCTTCGAACTCCACGGCTGCCAGGATTTCCTGGGTCCGGGGGTTGAGCATGAAGGCCTCGTCGTCGTCTTCCAGCATGAGGAATTCACCCTGTTCCGTGGTGAAGTGCCAGGCCAGCGTGGTTTCCCCGTTGTGCTCGTAGTTGGGATCGCCCATGGTGATCCGCTCCAGGCTGTGGCCGGCAATGTCGCACAGCTCCCGGATGATCTGTTCGAACTCCGGCGCGTCCGTGAGGGCTTCCTCGGCGGCTGCCGTCTGGCGCTCCGTGAGGTCGGAAAGCCGGGCAACCCGCCCGGCTATGTGGGCGTCGACGTCGTCGTCGTCGGCAAGGACCAGCAAGTCTGCCTGGCCGCGAAGCCAGGCGGCGTTCAGTGCCGCGATGTCCTCAGTTGCGAGGACCGACTCGAATTCCCCGTCCAGTTCTTCCATGCCGCGAACGGCGTCGGAGACGCCGTCCCCCGGTTCGTCGCCCTCGGTGTCGCCTTCGGCGGTCCAGCTGCTGCCGCCGTCGAGGTACGTGTCGACGTCGGTGTCGGTCAGGGCGCCGAAGGCTTCCACGGTGCGGTTGAAGAGGTCCAGGTGCGCCGCGGCACCCATGGCCGCCAAGCCTTCCCGGACGTAGGGATCGAGTTCCTCGCGTTCGGGCGCGGTAAAGACGTACTGCGCGAAGCCGCCTGCCAGGGCCTGCGTCAGGTAGAAGTCCACGTAGTAGCTGCGCAGCGCGGCCGGGGAGATCTCCTCCGCATCCAGCAACTCCTCGAACATGGCGTTGACCACGTTGACGTTCGCGTCAACAACGTCCTCGTTTCCGCCGTTGAGGCTTTCCGCGGTCAGCACGGTCGGGTAGCTGTGGGCGGACTGGGTGGTGGGCTCACCGTTGGTCATGGGGAATCCTTACTGCTGGCACTGCTGAAACTCCGGACGTCTCCACGGTAGGTCCGTCTTCACGGCGTGCAGCCCAGCCCCAGCTGAACGTCGGGCGAAGTTTGGGCGGCGGTTCCGCGGCCGCCGGCGAAGTTCCGGGGCCTGCGAAGGCTCGGTAAGATGGATCAGATGACCACCTGCCGAAAGTAGCGCGCACACATGCCATCCCATCCGGACGAGAGTGCGGCACTGGCGATTCAGACCCCCGCGATCAACGACCGCTCCCTCGCGGCCGGACTCGCCTACGCCATGGGGAGCCGTGTTTCCGGGATCTCCTTCGATGCCGCCACCGGCCTGCTGTTGGGCAAGGTGCGGGGCGGCTCCGACGTGCCCTATTCCACGACGGCGAAGCTTGTCCGGAAGGCGGGCGGCTGGAGTTGCACGGTGGGAGTCTGCAGCTGCCCGGTCCGCAAGGACTGCAAGCATGTGGCGGCCCTGCTCTTCTCGGCCGAAGACAACCCGGCCACCCGGCTGCAGCTGTTGGCCCCCGCCGAGGGCACCCGGCTGGCCCGCCAGAGCGCACCGCCGGAAATGGCCGACTGGGAGCAGGCCCTGAGCTCCCTGATCGCCCACCCGGGGATCACGCCGTCCGCGAACGGCACCCCGCTGGCGCTCCAGTTCGACATCGAGGAACCCGCCCCGCACTTCTCCTATACGGGCCGCCGCGATCCGCTGCGCAGCGTCCGCCAGCTGAAGGCACGCCCCGTCATCATGGGGGCAAAGGGCAAGTGGATCCGCGGCGACGTCTCCTGGAGCACGCTGAGCTACCTGAACTACCGGCGCGAATGCAACGAGGCGCACGTGGAGTGGATGCAGGAATTCCTCGCCTCGCACACCGCCGTGGCGAACCGCCAGCATTCCGGCACGGGATTGTGGCTCGGGCTGAACACCTATGCGGGCAAGAACCTGTGGAGCCTGCTGTCCCAGGCCAAGAAGATCGGCGTCGCGCTGGTCCACAGCCGCGGCGACGAGCCGGTGCGTCTGGTTGACCAGCCTGCCGCCGTCGGGCTGAACCTGGCGCGGTTCGGGACCGAAGGGGAGAACGGCGGGCTCGAGCTCGCGCCGACCATCACGGTCGAAGGCGAGGTGGTGGATCCGGCGTCGGTCGGGACCATCGGCCGCCCGGCGCACGGGATCTTCCTGGCTTCCGACGGCGACGCCCTGCCCGGCGTCGCCCCCGCCGGCCCCGTCATCACCCTTGCGCCGCTGGAAAGCGGGCTCAGCGAGGAATTGCTGACGTTCGTCACGGGCGGGACCACGCTGCATATCCCCGCGCGGGACGAAAGCCGCTTCCTGACCGGCTTTTACCCCAAGCTCAAGCAGACCGCCCGGGTTACGGCCTCGGACGCGTCGGTGGAACTGCCCACGCTGGCGGTGCCCACCCTGTCACTGCTGGCCAACTACGGCGCGGACCACCGGGTCCGGCTGCATTGGGAATGGCACTACAAGTCCGGGAACCTCGTCACGGCACAGCCGCTGTGGCGGCATCCGGGCGATCATGGCTACCGGGACGACCCCGCCGAGGCGCGCATCCTCGAGGGCGTGGGGCAGCCCTGGGATGTGGTGCCGGCACTGGGCGAATCCGCGACGGGCGGCTGGGGCACGCCCCGCCTGGCGGCAACGGCAGAACTTTCCGGGCTGGACACGCTCGCCTTCACCGAGGACGTGCTTCCCCGGCTCCGCGACCTTCGCGACGTCTCCGTGGATACCTCCGGTGAGATTGCGGACTACCGCGAAGCCGAAGAAGCCCCGGTGGTGGCGATTTCCACGAAGGCAACGGACAGCCGCGACTGGTTCGATCTGGGCATCGTCATCACCCTGGAGGGCCAGCCGGTTTCCTTCGCGGCGCTGTTTTCGGCCCTCGCTTCCGGGCAGACCCGCATGCTGCTGCCCAGCGGGGCCTACTTCTCGCTGGACCTGCCGGAGCTGCACCAACTGCGGGCGCTGATCGACGAGGCCCGCTCCCTGCAGGACAACCCCGGCGACAAGGACGCCCCGCTGCAGATCAGCCGCTTCCAAGCAGGGTTGTGGGACGAGCTCGCACACCTGGGGATCGTCGACGAACAGGCAGCGGCGTGGCGCGAGTCCGTGGGCGGCCTGCTGGAAGGCGGCATCAAGGGCCTTCCCCTGCCCGAGTCGCTGAATGCCGAACTGCGCCCGTACCAGCTGGAGGGCTTCAACTGGCTCAGCTTCCTCTACCGCCACGGCCTCGGCGGTGTGCTGGCCGATGACATGGGCCTGGGCAAGACCGTGCAGGCCCTGGCCCTGATCTGCGCCGCGAAAGACGCCGCGGCCGGCGGTGCTGCCGCACCCTCCGGGGCACCCCCTGCAGCCGGGGCGGCCCCGTTCCTCGTCGTTGCCCCCACCAGTGTGGTGGGCAACTGGGAGGCGGAGACGGCACGGTTCGCGCCGGGGCTGAGCGTGCGCGCCATCGGCGAAACCTTCGCCAAGAGCGGCTCGCAGCCGGCCGAGGCGATGGCCGGCGCGGACATCATCATCACCTCCTATGCCCTGTTCCGGATCGACTATGAGGCCTACGCCTCCCAGTCCTGGGCCGGACTGGTGCTGGACGAGGCGCAGTTCGTCAAGAACCACCAGTCCAAGGCCTACCAGTGCGCCCGCAAACTGCCTGCCGCCTTCAAACTCGCCATCACGGGTACCCCGCTGGAGAACAACCTGATGGAGTTCTGGGCACTGACCTCGATTGTGGCCCCCGGGCTGTTTTCCAGCCCCAAACGGTTCGCCGAGTACTACCAGAAGCCGGTGGAGAAGAACGGCGACAAGGGGCAGCTGGACAAGCTGCGGCGGCGGGTCCGGCCGCTCATGCTGCGGCGCACCAAGGAGCAGGTCATCCGGGATCTGCCGCCCAAGCAGGAACAGATCCTGGAAGTTGTGTTGAATCCGCGGCACCAGAAGGTGTACCAGACGCACCTGCAGCGGGAACGCCAGAAGATCCTGGGCCTGATCGAGGACGTCAACAAGAACCGGTTCACCATCTTCCAGTCGCTGACCCTGCTCCGGCAGCTGAGCCTGGACCCCTCGCTGATCGATCCTTCACTGTCCGGGGTGCGCTCCAGCAAGCTCGACGTCCTCTTCGAGCAGCTCGCGGACCTGGTGGCCGAGGGGCACCGGGCCCTGATCTTCAGCCAGTTCACCGGCTTCCTGGGCAAGGTCCGGGAACGGCTGGTCGAGGAAAACATCGAGTTCTGCTACCTCGACGGCGGCACCCGCAACCGCACCGACGTCGTGAACGAGTTCAAGAACGGCGCCGCGCCGGTGTTCCTCATCAGCCTCAAGGCCGGCGGCTTCGGCCTGAACCTGACCGAGGCCGACTACGTGTTCCTGCTGGACCCGTGGTGGAATCCGGCGTCGGAGGCGCAGGCCGTGGACCGGACGCACCGGATCGGCCAGGCCCGGAATGTCATGGTCTACCGGCTCGTCGCCAAGGACACGATCGAGGAGAAGGTCATGGCGCTCAAGGCGAAGAAATCCCAGCTCTTCGCCGACGTCATGGAGGGCGATGCGCTCACCGGCTCCGCGCTGACCGCGGAGGACCTGGCGGGCCTGTTCAACGACTGACGCCGCTCAACTACTGACGCTGTTCAACGACTGACGCTGCTCAACTACTGACGCTGCTCAGCCGTGGGCCCGTGCGCGGAGCCGGGCCAGGAGCGTCGCGGCGAGCAGCGCCGTCGTCATTTCCAGCGCGATGACCGCCAGCAGCGCCCCGGAGCCCGTGGGGGCCGCGCCGGCAGCGGCAGAGCCGGCCGCGGCGGCGGTTCCATGGTGAATGTGGCCCGCGCCGCCGGATCCCGCGCCCAGGAGCAGGACCGCGTGCACCCCGGTCATCGCCAGCGCCGCGGCCATCACCTGGCGCACGGCGGTGGTCCTGCCGTGGCGCCAGATGTGCACGGCGCACGGCAGGCACACAGCCACCATCGCGAGCATGAGCAGGTTCAGCCATGTTCCGTGCTGGTTCCCGGCGGCAAGCCCCAGGTGCATGAGGCAGGACGCCGCGGTCACGGCGGCGCAGATCCGCGGATGAAGCACGATGCCCCGCCGGCCCACGCCGCCTGCAACGCTCACGGCGCCGGACTAGCTGTGGCAGTGGCCGCCGGCCGGCTGTGCACTCGCGGGCACATCCAGCACGGGGCTGCGGTCAAAGAAGCCCTCGGGCCGGAGCTTGAAGCCGACCGTGTCCACCGGCATGATGGGCCAGTCCTCGGGACGCGGGAAATGGGTCAGGCCGAAGGTGTGCCACAGAACGATGTCCTGGCCATCCAGCTCCCTGTCCTGTGCCACATACTGCGGCAGCCCGGCTCCCCCGGCGTGCTGGTTCACGAAGTCGCCTGTGGGATACCGCTCCTCCTCCGCGAACCGGGTCACCCACAGGTCCTTCGTGGCAAAGGCGGCGCGGCGTGCGATGGACGAGTCCGGGTCGGCCAGCAGGGTGGGCTGGTTCTGGGAATGGAGCTTGTAGCCCACCGGTTCGCCGAGCCGGTTGCGTGAGTGCGGGTTGGAAATCACCCAGGTCCGGCCGCTGCCGGCGTCGGCCTCGCGGACGGCTTCTGATTCCCGGGCGATGACTGTGCGCTTCCGGGAGAAGGCATTGCCGCGCTCGTTGCCCTCGCCCATGGCCTGCCGGATCACGTCCTCTTCCTCCACCCGGTTGGTGAAGCCGTCGATCGCCATGTCCAGCCGGGCGCTGAACAGGTGCTGGTGGTACGGGGCGCCCAGGCCGGGGGCGAGCTGGGAGATGTTGGCCGAGCCGCCTTCCGGGTAGGCGGAGGTGAAGACGACGCCGGTGGCTTTGGCCTCGAACTCGATGGTGCCGTCGAGGTAGAGGTACCAGTAGAAGCCGTAGTCGTAGTTGCCGATGGTGGTGAAGAAGGAGATCACCAGGCGGCGGTTGCGGCGGGTGTAGTTGATGCC
>JBKPBZ010000056.1:0-15711 GCA_046727115.1 Actinomycetota bacterium
TCCGAGAAGAACGCCGCCTGGGGGCCGTACATCGCGTCATGGCCGATGTTGAGGCCGGCCACGACGCCGAGGATGATCAGCAGGATGTTGCCCGTGTCCAGCAGCCAGAAGAACGGAATGATGGCCGCGGCGCTGGCCACGGCGCCGAACAGATAGACGGAACGGCGGCCGAACCGGTCAGACAACGCGCCCCAGAGCGGCACGGTGACAAGGCCCAGCGCGGACGCGATCAGGACCGCCGTCAGCCCGGTATTGCGGTCGGTGCCGGACACCTGGGTCAGGTACGTCAGGATGAACACGGTATAGACGTAGTAGAAGGCGTTCTGGGCAATGCGGAGGCCCGTGGTCAGCAGGATCTCGCGTGGGTGTGTCTTCAGACTCTCCAGCACCGGCCGGGCCGCCACGGCCTGGACGGCCTGGACGTGCTTGAATTCCGGGCTGTCGTCGACGGACAGGCGGATGGCCAGGCCCACCGCCACCAGGACCAGGCTCGCCACGAAGGGCACGCGCCAGCCCCATGCCAGGAACTGCTCGTCGCTCAGCGAGTTTTCCAGCACCAGCAGGACGCCGGTGGCCAGGAGCATGCCGGAGGTTGGGCCAAGCTGCGTGGCGCTGGACGTCAGCCCGCGCTTTTTGGGGGCCGCGTGTTCCACGGTCATGAGGGCGGCACCGGCCCACTCGGCCCCGTATCCGATGCCCTGGATCACGCGCAGGAGGAGCAGCAGGGCCGGCGCCACCCAGCTGATCTGGGCGTAGGTGGGCAGGAGCCCGATCGCGGTGGTGGCCAGCCCGGTCAAGAGCAGCGAGGCCACGAGAACAGTCTTCCGGCCGATCCTGTCACCGTAGTGGCCGCCCAGCACACCGCCGATGGGCCGGGCAACAAACCCGACGGCGTAGGTGGCGAACGCGGCAATCGTGCCCACCAGGGGGTCGGCCGGGGCGAAGAACAGGGGGCCGAATACGGTCGCCGCGGCGAGGCCGTACAGGACGAAGTCGTAGCCCTCGATGGTGGTGCCGATGAAGCTGGCAACGGCCACCTTCCCGGTCATTTTCTGCGGGCGTGTTTCAGTACTCATATGCGGTCTCCTGGCGTATGCCGGGAAAGGGCTGCTTCCGGGATTCAGGCTGCCAGGGCCGGAAATCCGAGCGGAAGACGGCGCCTTCTCCATCGGTCCTGGCGGTAGCACCGTCCTCAACGAGGGGGTTGCTGCGGCGTCACAGAGCCAGATCTCTCAGCCGCTCGGGATGGTTACGAGTCCATCTCACACGGCAGGGCGGCGGATACGGAAAAAGCCGGTCACATTTTGTAACCGACTCTTCCAAACCTGTTGATCGTGTTTCCTGGGCCGTCAGAGGCCCACGCGCCAGCCTTCGCGGGCGGGGCACTCGTTCACGACGACGTCCAGCCCGGCGGCCTTGGCGCGCTCCACCGCGGCCTCATCGAAGACGCCCAGCTGCAGCCAGACGGCCTTGGCGCCTACAGCGATGGCCTCGTCGATGACGGCCCCCACCTTCTGGGAGTTGACGAAGCAGTCCACGACGTCGATCGGGTGCTTCGCCGCGGGAATCTCCGCCAGGGAGCGGTACCCCTTCTCGCCGTGGACGTCGTCTCCGGGCAGGTTGACCGGAATGATTTCCATGCCCATCCGGTCACGGACATACAGGGAGACCTCGTACGCCGAGCGCCATTGGTTGGTGGTCAGGCCTACCACCGCCCAGGTGCCTTTGGTTCGCATGAGGCGGTCTATGACTGCCGGATCGTTAACGTGGGCCATGCATCAACCTTACTCCTGCAACCTTTCCGGTTAATCATCGAATAAATGAATGATCCGACCCCCAGGGGGCTGCCGTGAACGAATATTACAGCCCGGGAGGCTTGGATTTTGCGGAATCCTGCATCTGGGCTCTAGTAGGTAGTGACCATCCCGAGCGGCCGAGAGACCTGGATCGATGAAGCCGCAGCAACCCCCGGTGACGTGAGACGACCATTCCCACGGAACTGTTCAGCTCTCTTTCGATGAAATTCGAGGGAACTGGAGAAAACCATGGGTGCTACTGCCAGGACCGATGGAGTGCCGCAATGACCCCTGAGAATTCTTCCGCCCTGCCTGCCTTTGCCCGGACTGCGTCCGAGGCATCCCCACAAACCACTTCGGACGCGACGGCGAACGAAGCAGGGCTGCGTGACGCGCCCGGCTCCTCTCGCGGCTCTTCGGGATGGTCCCTGACCGAGCCCACGGACGGCGCAGTGCACGGCGCCCCCACCGACGGACCGGCGCGTCACCGCAGTACCACCCCCCGGCACAGCACCGCCGCGACTGCAGGAACAGTCCACGCCGAGACGGTTGCGTTCTGGGAAACCCAGGCCCTCCGCCTCGACTGGGCGGACCCGCCCGCCGGTTCTCCGGACGGCGGCAAGCCCTGGCACACCGCGCACCGCCGCGTCCCGGCCGATGTCGGCGCCGGCGCCGGCCCGCAGATCACCTGGTTCGAAGGGGGCAGGCTCAATGTCGCCTACAACTGCGTCGACCGCCATGTAGCGGCGGGGCGCGGAGACAAGGTGGCCCTGCACTTCGAGGGCGAACCCGGTGACCGCCGGGCCGTGACCTACGCCGAACTCCAGCGCGAGGTGTCCAAGGCCGCCAACGCCCTCCTGGACCTGGGCATCACCAAGGGCGACCGCGTGGTCATCTACCTCCCGGTAATCCCCGAAACCGTCATCGTCACCCTGGCCGTGGCCCGCATCGGCGCCATCCATTCGCTGGTTTTCGGGGGCTTCTCCGCCGAGGCTTTGAAGTTCCGGGTGGAAGACACCGGCGCCAAGCTCCTGGTCACCACCGACGGCCAGTTCCGCCGCGGCACCGCCGTGCCGGTCAAGGACAACGCGGATGCCGCCGTCTCCGGCGACAACGCGATCGAGCACGTCCTGGTGGTCAACCGGACCACCCCGGCGCACAAGCTCGGGACCGTCCCGATGACCGCGGGGCGCGACGTGTGGTGGCACGACGCCGTCGGGACCGCCTCCGACGTCCACGAAGCCGAAGCGTTCGACGCCGAGACGCCGCTGTTCATCATGTACACCTCCGGCACCACCGGCAAGCCCAAGGGCCTGGTTCACACCTCCGGCGGCTACCTCACGCAGGCGTCCTGGAGCTTCGAGCACCTGTTCAGCAACCCCGACCCCACGCTGCGGGACCAGGACGTGCATTGGTGCACGGCCGACCTCGCCTGGGTCACCGCGCACACCTACGAGCTCTACGGCCCGCTCTCCAACGGCGCCACGCAGGTCATCTTCGAGGGCACACCCAACACCCCGCACCCGGGCCGGCACTTTGAGATCATCGAACGCTACGGGGTCACGCAGTACTACACCGCGCCCACCCTGGTCCGCTCCCTCATGGGCTGGTTCCCGGACGGCGTCCCGGACACGTACAACCTCTCCTCCATCCGTCTCCTGGGCACGGTGGGCGAGGCCATCAACCCCGAGGCCTGGCGCTGGTTCCGGGCCAACGTCGGCGCCGGCACCGCCCCGGTGGTGGACACCTGGTGGCAGTCCGAAACCGGCGCCACCATCCTCTCCCCCGCCCCGACGGACACCGCGTTCAAGCCCGGCTGCGCGGCCCGTCCGCTGCCCGGCGTCAGCACGCGCATCGTGGACGACGCCGGCAATACGGTTCCGCCGGGCGTCCAGGGGTTCATCGTGGTGGACTCCCCCGGCCCGGCGATCGCCCGGACGGTCTGGGGGAACCCGCGCCGGTACTTCGATTCGTACTGGCGCCAATACGCCGAACAGGGCTGGTTCCTCGCCGGTGACGGCGCCAAGTACGACGACGACGGCGACATCTGGATCCTCGGGCGGGTGGATGACACCCTCAACGTCTCGGGGCACCTGCTCTCCACCATCGAGATCGAGTCGGCGCTCGTCTCCCACCCGGACGTGGTGGAGGCCGGCGTCTGCCCGGTCGCGGACCCCAAGACCGGCCACGCGATCGTCGCGTTCGTGGTGCTGAAGAATTCGGCGACTACCGAGGACATCGCGCCCGCTTTGAAGGCCCACGTCGCGAAGGCGATCGGGCCGATCGCAAAACCGCGCGACGTCGTCGTCGTTCCCGATGTGCCCAAGACCCGCAGCGGCAAGATCATGCGCCGGCTGCTGACCCAGCTGTTCGAAGGAACCACGCTCGGGGACACCACGTCGCTCCAGAACGAACCATCCATCGCGGACATCCAGGATGTGCTGCGCACCCGAAATACCCCGGAAGCAAAGGACCACTCATGAGTGAAATCAGCAACGTCGCCCGGCTTTCCGAACCGCTCAAGTTCGCCTACTGGGTTCCGAACGTCTCCGGCGGCCTGGTGGTCTCCACCATCGAACAGCGCACCGGCTGGGACTTCGAGTACAACAAGAAGCTGGCCAGGATCGCGGAAAACTCCGGCTTCGAATACGCCCTGACCCAGACCCGGTACGCCGCCTCCTACGGCGCGGACAAGCAGCACGAGGCCACCTCGTTCAGCCTGGCGCTGCTGGCCGCCACCGAGCGCCTCAAGGTGATCTCCGCCGTCCACCCCGGCATGTGGCACCCCGGAGTGCTGGCGAAGTTCATCATCACCGCGGACCACATCTCCAACGGCCGCGCCGCCGTGAACATCGTCTCGGGCTGGCTCAAGGCGGAGTTTGAGAACTTCGGCCTCGAGTGGCTCGAGCACGACGAGCGCTACGTCCGTACCGAGGAATTCATCAGGGTCCTCCGCGGGCTCTGGACCGAGCAGGAATACAGCCAGTCCGGCAAGTACTACAACATCACCGACTTCACCCTGAACCCGGCCCCGGTCAACGTTCCGGGCCGGGCACACCCGGAGATTTTCTTCGGCGGCAACTCCACGGCCGCGCAGGCCACCGCCGGCCGGGTGGCCGACTGGTACTTCTCCAACGGCAAGGACCTGGAGGGGTTCAAGGAGAACATCGCCGGCGTTGTCGCGGCGTCCGGGGCTGCCGGGCGCGGGAGCGGTGCCGCCCTCCCTTCCCCCAGGTTTGGCCTCAACGGCTTCGTGATCGCCCGTGATTCCGAACAGGAAGCCCGCGACACCCTCCGCGAGATCGTCGAGAAGGCGCACAAGCCCGCCGTCGAGGGGTTCCGCGCCGCCGTCCAGGAAGCCGGAGCGTCCACCAAGGACGGCAAGGGCATGTGGGCCGACTCCAGCTTCGAGGACCTGGTCCAGTACAACGACGGCTTCAAGACCCAGCTGATCGGCACCCCGGAGCAGATCGCCGAACGGATCGTGGCGTACAAGAAGATCGGCGTGAACCTGTTCCTCACCGGCTACCTGCACTTCCAGGAGGAAGTCGCCGCGTTCGGTCAGGAGATCCTGCCGATCGTCCGCGAACTCGAGGCGGACCTGGCACGCAAGAACGGCGTCGAGCTGGACCTGTCCCAGACCCCGGTGGCAAATGTTGAGGTGGCTGCGTAATGGCTGACCGCAAGTTCGGTTTCCGCACCCGCGCGCTGCACGCCGGCGGCACCCCCGACGCCGAGCACGGCGCCCGCGCCGTGCCCATCTACCAGACCACCTCCTTCGTGTTCAAGGACACCCAGGACGCCGCGAACCTCTTTGCGCTGCAGAAGTACGGCAACATCTACTCCCGGATCGGCAACCCCACGGTGGCCGCGTTCGAGGAGCGCATCGCCTCCCTGGAGGGCGGCATCGGCGCCGTGGCGACGTCCTCGGGCATGGCGGCGGAGTTCATCACCTTCGCCGCGCTGACCCAGGCCGGAGACCACATCGTCGCCGCCTCCCAGCTCTACGGCGGCACGGTGACCCAGCTGGACGTCACGCTGCGCCGCTTCGGTGTGGACACCACGTTCGTCCCGGGCACCGACCCGGCGGACTACGCCGCGGCGGTCCGGGACAACACCAAAGCGATCTTCGTCGAGGTGGTGGCCAACCCGTCCTCGGAGGTCCAGGACCTTGCCGCCCTCGCGAAGGTGGCGCACGACGCCGGCGTCCCGCTCGTCGTCGACGCCACCTTGAGCACGCCGTACCTCGTGCGGCCGATCGAGCACGGGGCGGACATCGTGATCCACTCCGCCACCAAGTTCCTCGGCGGTCACGGCACCACCCTGGGCGGCGTGATCGTGGAAAGCGGCCGCTTCGACTGGGGCAACGGCAAGTTCCCCACGATGACCGAGCCCGTGGCGTCCTACGGAAACGTGTCCTGGTGGGGCAACTTCGGCGAGTACGGGTTCCTGACCAAGCTGCGCTGCGAACAGCTGCGTGACATCGGCCCGGCACTGTCCCCGCAGTCGGCCTTCCAGCTGCTGCAGGGCGTCGAAACGCTCCCCCAGCGCCTCGACGAGCACCTGAAGAATGCGCAGGCCGTGGCCGAGTGGCTCGAGGCGGATGAGCGCGTGGCCTACGTGAACTTCTCCGGCCTGCCCTCGCACCCGCACTTCGAACGGGCCAAAAAGTACCTGCCGCTGGGTCCCGGCTCGGTCTTCTCCTTCGGTGTCAAGGGCGGCCGCGCCGCGGGCCAGAAGTTCATCGAGGCCCTGCAGCTGGCCTCACACCTGGCCAATGTGGGCGACTCCCGGACCCTGGTCATCCACCCCGGGTCCACCACGCACCAGCAGCTAAGCCCCGAACAGCTCGAGTCCGCCGGTGTCCCCGAGGACCTGGTCCGCATCTCGATCGGGCTCGAAGACATCGACGACATCCTCTGGGACCTGGACCAGGCGCTCGACGCCGCGTCCCAGCAGGCCGGGGAGCCGCACGCGGAGGCACTGCCTGCCGGACCGGATGAAGCAGCAGCCTGCACGATCGGAGCGAACGCATGAGCGCAGAAGTTGCCAGGACCTGGACCGGCCCCTCGGCGCCGGAGCGCCTGAACCTGCTGCGGCAGGCGAAGTCGATCGCGATCGTGGGCGCCTCGGACAAGCCGTCCCGAGCGAGCTATTTCGTGGCCACCTACCTGCAGTCCTCCACCCGGTACAAGGTCTACTTCGTGAACCCGGTGGTGAAGGAAATCCTGGGGCAGCGGACATACGCATCGCTGGCGGACTTGCCGGAAAGCCCGGACATTGTGGACGTGTTCCGCAAGCACGGTGACCTGCCCGGCGTCCTGGACGAGGCCATCGCCGTCGGCGCCAAAACCCTCTGGCTGCAGTTGGGCTCCTGGCATGAGGACGTGGCCAAGGAAGCCGAAGCTGCCGGGCTCGACGTCGTGATGGACCGCTGCGTGAAGATTGAGCATGCCCGGTTCCACGGCGGCCTGCACCTGGCCGGCTTCGACACCGGCGTCATCTCCTCCAAGCGGCAGGTCCTGGCCTAACACCCCCAGGTCCTGGCCTAACACCCACCCGTTGCGCTATCACTTCGGGCGGTTCTCAGAGCTGAGAGCCGCCCTAAGTGATAGCGCAACTGAGTTAAGAGGCGGCTTATGGGTTGCCGGGGGCCTGGGTCGGATCGATGCCGGGCACAGTGGGGCTGATGTGGCCCGGCACGCGCGGCAGGTCCTTGTCCGCGTTTCCGCCGCGCCCCGGAAGGCCGGGTGACAGTCCCGGCGCTTCCGGCCGCTGGCCGGGTGCCGGCAGGATCCCGTCGCGGCCGACGGCGGGCGGTGTGGCGGGCGGCGTGTGTCCGGCCGCCGGGGAGCCCGGAGTACTCGCGCCGTTTGGCGTTCCCGCGCCCGTAGGTGCTGTGCCGGGCGTGCCGGCACCGGACGTGGCGGCGGGCCCGGGCAGGGCCGGGACCAAGGACGGCGACGGCTGGACATGCTCAGGGGCCGGCGTGCCGCGCTCCGCGGGCTGGAAGATGACGCCGACGCTCTGGCTGACGCTGTGCCGGAAGTCCTCGCTGGATGCCGCCACGGCGCCGGCACCAAGGGTCATGGCACCGACGACGGCGCCCCCGACGATTGCCAGCCGACGCTTCCGGCCGCGGCGCTCGGCGAGGCTCGCGACCCCGACCGGCAGCGATTCATCGGCGGCATCCTCCGCCGGCGCCACCACGGGCAGCGCCGCCGTCGCGGACGTGACCACGGGCACCGCCGTCGTCGTGGCTGGGACGGGGGCGGCGGCACTGGGTGCACCGGAGGCGAGCAGTGCCGCGAGGTCGGCGCGGGGCGCGGGAGCCGCGTCCGGGACCACGGCGCGGAGCTGTTCGAGCGCACTCCGGAGCTCGGCCGCGGTTTCGAGGCCGGAGTCGCTCAGCATCGTTTGGATGCTGCCATCCTGCTGGGGGTCGCGGGTGCCGGTCATGATGCTGCGTGGTCCTTTTCGGTTACGAGTTCGCGCAGGGCAGTGAGCCCGCGGCGCTGGAGCTGCTTGATGGCACCCGGCGTCTTGTCCATGATGCCGGCCACCTGTTCGATGGAAAGGTCCGCGACGATCCGCAGGACCAGAACTTCCCGCTGCTCCTCATTGAGCCGGGCGAGAATGTCCGAGATACCGCCCAGGGATCCGAGTGCCTCGTCCTCGGCCGATACCGAGTAGCGCGCGTCGTTCAGGGGGTCGTATTCGGCCAGGTGCGGCGTGCGTTCTGCCCGCCGCCTGTAGTCGACCAGCCGGGCGTGGGCCACCGAGAAAATGAACGTCCGCAGACCCGCGTGGCCGCCGCTGACGCCAGCCAGTTTCGGCAGGACGTCCACGAACACGTCTTGGGTCAGGGCCTCGGCGTCGTCCACGCCACGGGCCCGGAAGTAGCCCAGCACGGCCGGGGAAATCACCGTGTACACGGCGGTGAAACCTGATGGGTCACCAGCTAACGCGGCTGACAATTCGTCGTCGCTTAGCTGCTGCGCCAAGAGGCTTTCCTTCCGTTACTGCTGGGGTGCGGCCCCCGCAAGTCTAGTGGCCGCACCCCGGAGCCCTCCAAAATGAGGACTCCTCCTTGCTTTCGGACCCGTGCCGGGTCCAGGCTAAACAGCCGGAAATTACTTGTCGTGCTGGGGCAGCTCGACGGACGGCTGGGCCGGGACCGCCGGGACGGCGGGGGTTGCCGGGGCGCCGTTCGCGCCGGGGACCGCGGGGACGGCCGGGGTCGCCGGAACTGCGGCCTTGACGTTGGCGTTGGCGCCTGCCTCGCCGGCAGCACCCTTGACGCGGGCGTCGCTCTTGACGGTGGCGCCATCCTTGGAGTCAACGGAGCCTTCGCCGGCAGCCTCAGTGCCGTCAACGTCGGCGTGGCCGTTGGCCGCGCCCTCAGTCGACGGGGCCGCCGGAACTGCGGGGACGGCCGGCACGGCGGGCTTTGCCGGGAGGGTCGACGTGGCCGGGACGGCCGGGACAGCCGGTGTGGCGGGCGTAGCCTGGTTCACTTCAGCCTGCTCGGTGCTGGACATCTGGGCCGCGTTGGCCAGTCCGATGCCGGAGAAACCTCCGACTGCCAGGATGGCAGCGCCGACAGCAATCTTGGTGGTCTTGCTAACACTCTTCATCACAGAAATACATCCTTTGTTTTTTTGGTGGAAGGCGGGCTGAGGCCTCGTTGGGGGCAATCGACAGCCCACTCTCGTCCAGAAAAGGCTGGCCGGCGCCCATGGGGGCAGGCGCCGGCCGGCGCTTACGGTAAAGGGCCGACCGCAGACCAAATGGGGGGAAGGCTCCGGTCGGCACTTAGATTGGAAGGCCAAGCCGGGGTCTGGTGGGGGGTCCGAACCCCGGCGGCGCTTACAAAGGGGTAATCGCTGTACGGACCGGAAAGGTTACGCACCAATCGGAAATTTCTTGATTTCTTTTTTGGGCCGCCGCTGCCGGGGCCTAAACGACGGCGGCGGGCCGCCCTTTCCAAGGTGCCCAGCCTCCGGGAACCCGCCGCCGTCGTGGGCCGCCGCCAACCACCCGTTGCGCTATCACATAGGGTCGTTCTCAGACCTCAGAACGACCCTAAGTGATAGGGCAACAGCTCTTAGGACCGGAAGAGCCCGCTGTAGGCGTTGAGGGCAATCTGCCCGCCCAGGTGGGCGTAAAGGACGTTGCTCCCGGCCGGAATCTCCCGGCTTTTCACAAGGTCGATCAGCCCGGCCAGGGACTTGCCCTCGTAGACGGGGTCGGTGATCATGGCCTCGAGCGAGGCGCCCAAGCGGATGGCTTCCAAAGTGGAGTCGACGGGAATTCCATAGCGGTCCCCGGCCCAACCCTCCATGACGTTGATTTCGTCGTCACGGAGTTCCCGGCCCAGGCCGATGAGCTCGGCGGTGTTCCGGGCGATGCGCTCCACCTGGTTGCGGGTCTTCGTCAGGGTCGCCGAAGCATCGATGCCGATCACGCGGCGCGGCCTGTCCTGGCCGGCGAAACCCGCGATCATCCCGGCGTGGGTGGAGCCCGTGACGGTGCAGACGATGATCGTGTCGAAGAAGATGCCGAGGTCCCGCTCCTGCTCTTCCACCTCATAGGCCCAGTTGGCGAATCCCAGCCCGCCCAGCCTGTGGTCGGATGCGCCGGCCGGGATCGCGTACGGCTTGCCGCCAGCGGCCCTGACCTCTTCGATCGCGTTCTCCCAGCTGCTGCGGATGCCAATGTCAAAGCCCGCACTCTCCAGCCGGACGTCGGCGCCCATGATGCGCGAGAGCAGGATGTTGCCGACACGGTCGGACAGCGGATCCGGCCAGTCGACCCAGTTTTCCTGAACCAGGCGGGCCTTGAGGCCGAGTTTCGCGGCCACCGCCGCGACCTGGCGGGTGTGGTTGGACTGGTAGCCGCCAATCGAGACGAGGGTGTCCGCGCCCTGCGCCAGGGCATCCGGAACGAAGTATTCGAGCTTGCGCGTCTTGTTCCCGCCAAACGCGAGGCCGCTGTTGACGTCCTCCCGTTTCGCCCAGATCTGCGCCCCGCCCAGATGCGCGCTGAGCCGAGGCAGCGGGTGGATGGGACTCGGTCCAAACATCAGGGGGTAGCGCTCAAAATCGGTGATGGCCATCGTCGGTCCTTCGCTCGCGGTGGGAAACGGCTGGGTGAACAACAAATACGCAATACACAAACATGCAATACATTGCATGGTCGGAGCCTGGCAGGGGTCAACCCTCAGGTCGCAGCAGGTGGCCTGGGCCGGGCCGGCGGCCGCCCGGTGTGACGGGAGAAGTGGCCCTCCCCCCCGCGGTGCACGTCCGCAGAGTTGACCCGGCTTAGCCGTAGGACTTGCTTAAACGACGACGGCGGACCTCCCCTTCCAGGGTGGCCCGCCGCCGTCGTGCGCCGGCTAGTGAAAAGCGCCGGTCGGCTAAGCGTCAGTCGTTGATGAGGTCGTTGACCACGATCGTCTGGTCGCGGTCCGGGCCGACGCCGATCGCGGAGAACCGCGTGCCGGAGAGCTTCTCCAGGGCAAGGACGTAGTTCCGGGCGTTTTCCGGCAGGTCCTCGAGGGTGCGGGCGCCCGTGATGTCCTCGGTCCAGCCTTCGAAGTACTCGAAGATCGGCTTGGCGTGGTGGAACTCGGTCTGGGTCATGGGCATTTCGTCATGCCGCACGCCGTCGACGTCGTAGGCCACGCAGACCGGGATCTGCTCGATGCCCGTCAGGACGTCCAGCTTGGTGACGAAGTAGTCCGTGAAGCCGTTGACGCGGGAGGCATGGCGGGCCAGCACGGCGTCGTACCAGCCGCAGCGGCGGGGACGGCCGGTGTTGACGCCGAACTCGCCGCCGGTCTTCTGCAGGTACATGCCCATCTCATCGAACAGTTCCGTGGGGAACGGGCCTGCGCCCACGCGGGTGGTGTAGGCCTTGATGATGCCGATGGAACGCGAGATCCGGGTGGGGCCGATGCCCGAGCCCACGGAGGCGCCGCCCGCCGTCGGGTTCGAGGACGTCACGAAGGGGTACGTGCCGTGGTCAACGTCCAGGAACGTGGCCTGGCCGCCCTCCATGAGGACCACCTTGCCCTCGTCCAGGGCGGTGTTCAGGACATAGGTGCTGTCGATGACCAGCGGGCGCAGGCGCTCGGCGAAGGACAGGAAGTACTCCACGATCTCGTCCACCTCGATGTCGCGGCGGTTGTAGACCTTGACCAGGAGCTCATTCTTCTGGCGCAGCGAGCCTTCGACCTTCTGGCGCAGGATGGAGGCGTCAAAGACGTCCTGGACGCGGATGCCGAGGCGGGCCACCTTGTCCATGTAGGCCGGGCCGATGCCGCGGCCGGTGGTGCCGATGGCGCGGCTGCCGAGGAACCGCTCCGTGACCTTGTCCAGGACCTGGTGGTAGGGCGCCACGAGGTGCGCGTTGGCGGAGACCCGCAGCTTGGAGGTGTCCGCGCCGCGGGCCTCCAGCCCATCGATCTCCTGGAACAGGGCTTCAAGGTTCACCACGCAGCCGTTGCCGATGATCGGAATCGCGTTCGGGCTCAGGATGCCGGCCGGAAGGAGCTTGAGCTCATACTTCTCACCGCCCACGACGACGGTGTGCCCGGCGTTGTTGCCGCCGTTGGGCTTGACGACGTAGTCGACGCGGCCACCAAGCAGGTCAGTGGCCTTACCTTTGCCTTCGTCGCCCCATTGGGCTCCGACGATCACGATTGCTGGCATGGGATCCTCCCCCATTCGTTCGGGCCGAACTGTGGGGTTGACCGGATGGTCGCCGCAGCTCAGCGCCGTTCATGAGAATGCCCCGAATCTACCGCTGTGCTCTTACCCAACGCCAGAGTTCCGGGGCTCTTACCACCCAAGTTTAGCCGAAATCGGTGATCGGCATCGCTTTGGGTCCTGCTTGGACGTGGCAGCTAGCTTGTGGTGAACGCCAGGGCGGCTCCCGCGAGGTCCGGCTCGACACATAGCGGGCGGCACTTGCGGGAGCACCCGGAGTGGAATTGAGTGGGAGTGAGCATCCGAGCGGCCGCCGTGGCCGCCGTGGCCGCCGTGGCTGCGACCGCCAGGACCGATGGAAAGGAAACCGCGCCATGTCGCAGAACACCGACCACATCCGCGTGACACACGCCGGCTCATTGCCGCGCACACTCGAGCTGATCGCCGCGAACGAGGCCAAGGAAACCGACGGCATCACGCCCGAGTTCCTCGACCTGCTCGAGACTTCTGTGCTGGACGTCGTCCAGTACCAGAAAGAACTGGGCATCGACATCCCCAACGACGGCGAGTACGGGCACACGATGTCCAGCTCCGTGGACTACGGCGCCTGGTGGAACTACTCCTTTTCCCGGCTCGGCGGACTGGAGCCGACCGACGTGGACCGCTGGGCCGACGCCAAAGTGCACCGTTCCTCCCCGGGCCACATCGTCCTGACCTCCTTCCCCGACCGGCGGGACCGGCTGAAGTTCGACGAAGCCTACAACGACCCCTCCTCCGGGATCCTGGCCCACCGCAAGGCCGTCACGCAGCCGAAGATCGCCGGGCCGCTGACCTATACGGGCCAGGAACTCGTGGCCTCGGACATTGCCAATTTGAAGACCGGCCTGGCCGCGGCTGGCCTCACCGAGGGATTCATCGCCTCCCTCTCCCCCGGCTCCTGCGCCCGCGTGGCCAATGAGTACTACCGGAGCGATGAGGAACTCCTCTACGCCTGCGCCGACGCGATGCGCGAGGAATACAAGGCCATCATCGACGCCGGCCTGACAGTCCAGCTCGACGACCCTTCGCTGGCCGAGAGCTGGGACCAGATCAATCCCGAGCCGAGCCTGGCGGACTACCTGAAGTTCATCCAGCTCCGGATCGAAGCCACGAACTGGGCGCTGCGCGACCTTCCCCAGGAGCAGATCCGGCTGCATGTCTGCTGGGGCTCCTGGCACGGCCCGCACACCACGGACATCCCCTTCGCGGACATCGTCGACTCAGTGCTGCAGATCAATGCCGGCGGCTACTCGTTCGAGGCGGCCAACGTCCGGCACGAGCACGAATGGCGGGTCTGGGCGGACACAAAGCTCCCCGAGGGGAAGGCCATCATCCCCGGGGTCGTCTCGCACGCCACCAACGTCGTGGAGCACCCGGACCTCGTGGCCGACCGGATCGTGCGCTTCGCGGAGCTCGTTGGGCGTCAAAACGTGATTGCGTCCACAGATTGCGGGCTGGGCGGCCGGGTGCACCCGCAAATTGCCTACGCCAAGCTGGAGGCCCTTGGCGAAGGGGCACGCCGCGCCACCAAGCGGCTCTGGTAGCAGCACCGGGCGGCAGAGCCGGGGGCCGGCGCTGCATTTCGCGGGGCTTGATAGACTGATAAGGATCGACCAGGAATCGGTCCACACCACATTTTCACACCACACCATTGCTCCGCATGCCCAATATTCGGCATGCTCGCATCCGGTGTGGCAGCTTTGCCAATCCCGCAGGAGACCCAGCAACATATGACAGCCCTGGCCACCGAAAATTTCCGCGAAGAGCTCCTGAGCCGCCGGTACGAACCTAGCGTCGCCCCCGTCAACGAGCTCCTTGATGCCCTCCAGGCAACCAAGGCTGGCACCGCTGTCCCCTACGTGGACCCCATGCATGACGTCGATGAGTGCCGCATCATCAGCCTGTACTCCAACATCGGCACGGCGGACGCGTCGGGCTTCATCACCGCCGGCGATGACGAGGCGGCCACCCGCATGCTGGGCATCCAGTGGAAGCTGGGACTGCGCCCCGAATTCGTCATGCCGTGGAACGTCCACCCGTGGCACGTGGGCGACGAGCCCAACGGCAAGTTCACCCCGGACCAGATCTCCGCGGGACTCAAGCCGTTGCTGAAATTCCTCGCCCTGGTCCCGCGGGCGTCCGTGATCGTGGCGCACGGCACCGAGGCCAACCGTCTGGCCAACCTGCTGCTCAAGACCGAGGTGCCCATGATCTGGCGCCGCGGCCTGAAGACCTACAAGGTCCGCTCGCTCAGTGGCCGGGCGTTCGCCGGCACCCCGGCCCGGCAGGAAGAGTACCTGGCCGAGATGCACACCGCGTACGCGGATGCCATGGCCCGCACGGGCCTAGCCAAGGCCAGCTGATCCCCACCCGCACCCTCACCTCGCAAGCTCGGTCAGGGAACCCGGCGGGCGTGGGCCCATTCACCCGCCAGCATGCACGCACGCTGAACACTTAACGACGGCGGGCTCCCACCTCAAGGTGGGAGCCCGCCATCGTTGGTTTAACCCTTGGTCAGCCCTCGGACTCGATCGCGGCCTTGGCGCCGGGATCGGAATCCTTGAGGAACTTCTCAATCCGCTCCGGCTCCTCGGCCTCGCCGATCGCCGCGGACGCACGGCCCAGTGAGTAGAGCGAGCGCAGGAAGCCGCGGTTGGGCTCGTGCTCCCACGGGATCGGCCCGACGCCGCGCCAGCCGTTGCGGCGCAGCGAATCCAGGCCGCGGTGGTAGCCCACCCGCGAGTACGCGTAGGAATCGATGGTGCGGCCTTCGTTCCACGCCTCCTCGGCCAGGATGGCCCACAGGAGCGAGGACGTGGGGTGCTTCGCCACGAGGTCCAGAGCTTCCTGGCCAAGCGCGAGGTGCTGGTAGATCTCAGTCTCGGCAGGCAGGAGCGTGGGCTCGGGACCCATCAGGTTCTTGCGGAACTCGTCGGACATGGCTAGAAGGTCTTGCCGGTGGAGCCGAGCTGCTGGGCGGCCTCGACCACACGGGCGGCCAGGCCGGCCTCGGCGGAGGCGCCCCAGACGCGGGGATCGTAGAGCTTCTTGCTGCCGACCTCGCCGTCGACCTTCAGCACGCCGTCGTAGTTGCGGAACATGTGGTCCACCACCGGGCGGGTGTAGGCGTACTGGGTGTCGGTGTCGATGTTCATCTTGATGAC
>JBKPBZ010000057.1:0-6613 GCA_046727115.1 Actinomycetota bacterium
CCTCCTGCGGGACTCGCCCACAGGCCTGGAAACCTGGCTCGGTTACCGGACGGGGTCCTCCCCGCTCGGTGTCCTCGCCTTCCCCGGCGGATCGCTGGAAGCGACCGACGACGACGCCGTCGGCTGGCTCGGCCCCTCGCCCCAGCACTGGGCCGAGCAGATGGGAACGTCCGACGTCGGGCTGGCGCGCCGCCACGTCGTCGGCGCCATCCGTGAGCTGTTTGAGGAGACCGGCATCCTGCTGGCCGGCCCCGACCTGTCCACCACGGTGGAGCTGACCTCCAGCGCCGACTGGATGCGTGCCCGCGAAGCCGTGGCGGAGCAGGAGAAATCCTTCACCGACCTGCTCTCCAAGCGCGGGCTCTCGCTGCGCACGGACCTGCTCAAGCCCCTGGTGAACTGGCTCAGCCCCGATTTTGCGCACCGCCGGTTCAACACCCGGTATTTCGCCGCCACCGTGCCCGTGAACCAGCAGCCCTCGCTGCTGGCCAGCAAGGGCGTGTGGGGCCGCTGGGTGTGCTGCCGGAAGGTGGTGGACGAGCGGGACACCACCATGCTTGGCGACGAGGTGGGCCAGGAGAACACCGTCGGCCGAACCCTGGGCGAACTCCTGGTGCCCGGCTCGGAGATCATGCTCGAGAAAATGGCCAAGGCCAACGGCTGCATCGCCTATCTCAGCTACAAGCGCAAGGCCCACGTCTACCAGCCGAAACTCGTCGAGGAAGAGGGCCGGCTCATGCTCGAAGTCGAAGCCGCCAAGACGATTGCCGGCGAACCCCAGCGGGAACGCTAGGTCCTTTCTGCACCGCTGGACATGTCCCGCGGTGCCGCGTGCCCCGCGTTGGCGAGAGCCCACCCGGGACATGCCTATCCTTGGTCCTGGCCGATGGGCATAGTGGCTTTATGTCCAGTCTTCGCTGCCGGGGCTGGGCATGTCCCACTGACAGGCCGGCGGAGAACGTCGAGGAAAACGACAGAAGGCCGGTCCCGTTCCCGGGGCCGGCCTTCTGTGGTTGCTGCTGGGGATCCCTAGCGGGAACGCTGGCGCAGACGCTGCATGTCGAGAATGACGACGGCGCGGGCTTCCAGGCGCAGCCAGCCGCGCTGCACGAATTCAGCGAGGGCCTTGTTGACCGTTTCGCGGGAGGCGCCGACCAGCTGGGCGAGCTCCTCCTGCGTCAGTTCGTGGGCGACCAGTACGCCGTCGGTCGCCGGGCGGCCGAAACGGTCGGCCAGATCCAGCAGTGCCTTGGCCACACGGCCCGGCACGTCGGAGAAGACGAGATCGGAGAGGGAGTCGTTGGTCCGGCGCAGGCGGCGTGCCAAGGCCTGCAGCAGCTGGGCCGAGACCTCAGGGCGGGTGCGCAGCAGCGCGTTGAGGCTCTCGTTCTTCAGGCCGGCGAGGCGCGTCTCGGACACGGCAGTTGCCGTGGCCGTTCGCGGGCTGGGGTCAAACAGTGCCATTTCGCCGAAAAGTTCGCCCGGGCCGAGGATGGCCAGCAGCGACTCGCGGCCGTCCGGCGACGTGCGGCCGAGCTTCACCTTGCCGGAGACAATGAAGTAAAGCTGGTCACCCTGATCGCCTTCCCGGAATACCGAGGCACCGCGTGAAAGGTCCACCTCGGTAAGTTCGTCCGTCAGCAGACGGAACGCCTCGTCGTCGAGCGTGGCGAAAAGGGGGGCGCGGCGCAATACCTCGATATCCATGAAATCTCCTGACTAGCTGTGTCGGCTGGGGCGCTTCAGCCATTCTTTCAGAATTTTGGAGCTTCTGTGACGTAGTTGGCACTGAAACGCCCGAAGGGGCCGAATGCGCACGGCTCGGGAAGTCCGCGCAGGTCTCTGCGCAGGTAACGGCCGGTCGGCAAACGTTCAGCTTACACCGGTACAATCGTCGCTGAACTGTCTGTAAGGAGCCCCGGTGTTTGGCTTGACCATTTTGGACGTGGCGTTGGTAGTGGCGCTCTTGTCCTACCTGATTCACGGTCTTCGCAACGGCTTCCTGGTGACGCTCGGCGGCATTGCGGGATTCGCTGCCGGCGCCGTCGCCGCCTTCGTCTCCGTTCCCATCGTCAGCGGCATGGTGGAGGACAGCGGCTGGCGCCTGACGGCAATCGTGGCCACCGCCGTCCTGCTCATGATCGTGGGGAACGGCCTCGGCACCATGATCGGGCGGCAAATCCGCAGCGTGGTCCCGTTCAGCCCTCTCCGCGCTGTGGACCGTCTCGTGGGCGGCGGCGTGAACGTGGTGGTGTCCGCCCTCGTGATGTCGATGCTGGCGTTCAGCATCGGGGCTTTGGGTGTGCCTTTCGTGTCCGAGCAGCTCGCGGAGTCCAAGGTCATCAGGTTCATCGACGGCGCGACGCCCACGCCGGTCAAGGCATCGATGGCGCAGCTGCGCTCTGCCGTGATCGGCGACGGCATCCCCACCCTGCTGGACGGCTTCGGCCAGAGCCAGCCCGTTGCCATACCGAACACCAGCACGGACACGCCGGCGCTGAACAAGGCCGCCGCGTCCGTACTCAAGATTGCCGGAACCGCCTACCAGTGCGGCCAGAACCAGACCGGAACCGGCTTTGTGGTCGCCCCCGGACGGGTGGTGACCAACGCCCACGTGGTCGCCGGCGTCGACGAACCGGTAGTGGAAACGCCCGGCGGCCGCGCGTTGCCCGGGCGCGTCGTCTACTTTGACTCCCAGCACGACCTCGCCGTTGTGGCGGTGGACGGCCTGCGCTCGGAACCCCTCGCACTGGCCGCTGACCTGCCGTCCGGCAGCGCCGCGGCCTTCGCCGGTTATCCGCACGGCGGGCCCTTCCAGTCCAAACCCGCCACCGTGCAGGACATCGCCACCGTGCTGGTCCCCGACATCTACGGCAAGAATGCGTCACCCGAGGACGTGTACCGGCTGGCCGGTGACGTGCAGCCGGGCAACTCCGGCGGACCGCTGCTGACCATGGACGGGCAGGTGGCGGGCGTGGTCTTTGCCAAGGCCACCTCCGAGTCCTCACTCGGGTTTGCGATCACCATGGCTGACCTCGGCCCGGTGGCTGCCCAGGCGCCGGGTTTGGGCAGTGCCATCTCATCCGGACAGTGCATCAAGAAATAGCCGGGCTGGCACGCTCAGGCCAGAGCCACGGCTAAAGCCACTCCAAGCTCTGCCCGTGCGGGCCGGTGATGGCCGCTGGCTGGCCGTCCTGCACTAGGAGGAACCGGCCGCGGAGCCGGGCGTCATCCATCTCCGGGACCACAGTGGACCCGTCCGCCTGCGCAATCACCGTGTGGCCTTCGTTCGAGAGCCAGTGGCAGCCCCGCTCCGCCGCAAGATCCGCCATGGTGCGCCGGAACCTGGAGCGGCCGTCGGCATCCAGGTACCCCATCACCGCGCTGTGGAACACCACCAGGGCGGCGTCGGCCGGGGCGCGGCCGGCGAGTTCCACGAGCTGT
Source organism: Actinomycetota bacterium (assembly GCA_046727115.1). GTDB lineage: Bacteria > Actinomycetota > Actinomycetes > Actinomycetales > Micrococcaceae > Arthrobacter. The sequence continues at coordinate 3,445 of JBKPBZ010000057.1, forward strand.
TCGTTGAGGTCACCGGCCACCAGCAGCGGCGGCCGTTCCTGGGCGATTGCGATCGCCTGGCGCAGCCGTTCGAGCCGGAACTCCTGCTCCGGCCAGACGAGGGCTTCGAGCCAGGCGACGTCGTCCGGATTGCGGACGTCCAGGGGGTTGAGATCGATCCCGGCACGCCAGGCCACCCGGGGAATTTCCGCCGGCAGCGGCACCGGGCCAGAGGTGACGCAGCGCAGGACCGGAAACGTGCCAGGCGTGGCGCCCGCCGGAGCCAGCCGCGTCGTCGGCGCTTCCGCGACGCCGGGCGTGGCCGCGTCGTTCTTCCGGGCGGCGCCCGACTCCGCCGTGCCGCCGTCGGCCCGTGCACCGACGAACTCGTAGCCGTAGCGGTCAGGAAACAAAGCCAGCCCGGCCGAGGCGCCCACCTCTATGAGGGCCAGCGGGCGACCCTCCACGGCCGAAATCTGGGCTAGTGACGGCAGCAAGGTGGCGCAGCGTCCGGCCTCGTTCGTCTGCGTGGACCGGGAGAGCACAATTTCCGAGACGGCGGCCCAGTGACCGTCCAGGAAGGTCCGGAAGTCCTTGTACGGGCTGACCTGCGCGCCGAGGAACCGGGCCGCCGCGAGGATCAGCAGCGGCTGCCGCTTGTTGTGCGGCCACTGCTCGATCCGCCGGATCAGCCCGGCATCACCGGCGATCCCCACGGCCCACGCGGCATAGCATGGGGAGGAACCAGGGGCATCGACCGTGCCGAAGTGCCGGTACCACCGCGCTGTGTCAGATTCGCGCGCTGTGTCAGATTCTGGGGCAGGGTCCCCGGACGCGGCCGCGGGCCCGGTGGGGGACATGCTCAGCCCTTGTCCGCGTGCAGCCCGGCGAGGTATTCCACCGCGAAGCGGTAGCCCAGGATCCCGGCGCCGGCGATCACGGCCTTGCTGATGTCCGAAAGATAGGAATGGTGCCGGAAGGCCTCGCGGGCGTGGACATTGGTGATGTGCACCTCGACCGTCGGCAGGGCAACAGCGGAAATGGCGTCCCGGATGGCCACGGACGTGTGTGTGTAGGCGCCGGCGTTGATCACGATTCCCACCGCGTTCCCGCGGGCGGCATGGATGGCGTCCACCAGGGCACCCTCGTGGTTGGACTGGAAGCACTCGACGTCGAGACCGTGCGCCGCGGCGGTGTCCTTGGCGAGCTGTTCGACGTCGGCCAGGGTGGCCGTGCCGTATTTCTCGGGTTCGCGGGTGCCCAGCAAGTTCAGGTTGGGTCCGTTGAGGACCAGGATGGTGCCGCGGCCTGCGCCGCTGGCGGGGGTGGCTTCGCTCATGCCTGACAATGTATCGCGTTGCGTCGCGGGCTGCCGCCCCGGCGGCGGAAACGGAACGCAGATGACCGCCCGGAGGCGACCGACCGGCTCTGGCCCGGACCGGCGCGCCTGCTTAAACTGAAAAGAACCATCGTGCGGAGCTCCCGTACTGGTCAGCTCGCGCGGTAAGCCCGATCTCGGAGCACAACATGCGCAACATTCATGCAGGTAAACCAATCCGCATTCATGCAGCAAAACCAATCCGCCGGGCTGCGGTGGGCATCCTCGCCCTTGCGGCGTTCCTCGTGCCGGCGCCTGTGGCCACCGTCGCCCGGGCGGACCGGGATGACCGGACCTCGGTGATCACACTCCCCGGCGCCACCGGCGCTGAAGGCATCGCCGCAGGGGAGGGCGACACGTTTTTCGCCGGCGACCTGCTCAACGGGAACATCTACCGGGGAGACATTGACAAAGGCCAGGCCAAGCTGTTCATCACGGCGCCGAAGGGCCGGGCAGCGGTCGGCATGAAGGTCGACCGGGACAACGACCTGCTCTTCGTCGCCGGCGGCGGCACCGGCCAGGCCTACGTCTATGACCTGGAGACCAAGAAAACCGTGAAAGTCTACGATCTGGCGCCTGCCGGTGCCAGCTTCATCAATGACGTCGCCCTGACCCACGACGGCGCGTGGTTCACCAACTCCCGCGCCGGTGAGCTCTACCGGATCCCGATCAGCCGCGACGGGATACCCGGCGACGCCCGCACCCTGGCGCTCGACGCACCCGCCGGCACCGTGGACGAGGGGTTTAACCTCAACGGCATCGCCGCCGCCAAAAATGGCCACCGGCTGATCGTCGCCCACACCGGCCGCGGCGCCCTTTACAGCGTGGACCCGGAGGACGGATCGAACAGGTTAATCGAGGTCACGGACTCCTCCGGGGCGCCGGTCACCGTGACGAACGTGGACGGCTTGATCGCCCGTGGTAACACCCTCTGGGCCGTCCAGAACTTCCTCAACCAGGTCAGCCGGATCGACCTGCAGGGTTCGCTGCGCAGCGGCGAGGTGCAGGAAGTGATCACCAGCAAGAACTTCGATGTCCCGACGACGGCGGCGCTGTTCGGCAATACTCTCGCCCTGGTCAACGCGAAATTCGCCACCCCGGCAGCAAGCAGCTTCGAGGTGGTCCTCGTCGCGGCCCGTTCCCGCGGCTGAGGTCCCGGGTAGACCGGCGGGACGAGTCCCTATCCTGTTGCGAGCCGCTCGATCCGCCGAAGCGCCAGGGCGCACACCGGAAGGTAGGCCGGCGCCCACCACGGGACCGTGAATGTGACGAGGCAGCCGCCGTCCTGCCCAATGACCCGGTGGCCGGTAGCCGGGATCCCGGCCACCGCCCAGGACCAGTACCGTCCGGCCTCAAACGCTGTCACGGTGTACGGCAGCGCCGCACCCAGGACAGTGCGGACCTTGCCGCGGCTGCCGAATCCAAGCCCCCCGGGTCCTGGCCCGGCTGCCGGACCGGGACGGGCCGCGGCCGGCTCGACGCCGGTGATCGACGGCCCCCAGTCCGGCCACCTGGAGGGGTCGGTGAGCAACGCCCAGACGTCCTCCGTGGACGCGGCGATCCGGCGCGACACCGAGAAAGTCATTTCACTTTCTCAGGGATTGGGCAATCTGGGCCATGACGGTGTTGTCTGCCAGGGTGGTCGCGTCGCCGACCTCTCGGCCTTCGGCAACGTCCTTGAGCAGGCGGCGCATGATCTTGCCGGACCGGGTCTTGGGCAGTTCGGGGACCACGAGGATGGTTTTGGGCTTGGCGATCGGACCGATTTCCTTGCCCACGTGGTTGCGGAGTTCCTGGACGGTGTCCTCGCCG
>JBKPBZ010000058.1:0-5779 GCA_046727115.1 Actinomycetota bacterium
CGCCGCCCCCGCCGAAGAGGCCCCGGCCGCCGAGGCCGAGGCTCCCGCCCAGGAGGCGCCGGCCCCGGAGGCCGAGGCTCCCGCAGCCCCGGCTGCAGAGGCACCGGCTGCGGCTCCGGCCGCCGAAGGACACGACGTGACGTTGCCTGCCCTCGGCGAAAGCGTCACCGAAGGCACCGTTACCCGCTGGCTGAAGAGCATCGGCGACTCCGTAGAGGTCGACGAGCCGCTGCTCGAGGTCTCCACGGACAAGGTTGACACCGAAATCCCGTCTCCGGTTGCCGGAACCCTCCTGGAAATCCGTGTGAACGAGGACGAGACCGCCGAGGTCGGCTCCGTCCTGGCCGTCATCGGTTCCGGCGCCGCTGCACCTGCCGCACCGGCACCCGCCGAGGCACCGGCCCCGGAAGCACCGAAGCAGGAAGCCCCGGCAGCCCCCGCGCCGGCAGCCGCTCCAGCGGCCCCTGCCCCGGCCCCGGAAGCACCCAAGCAGGAAGCCCCGGCTGCCCCCGCCGCACCGGCAGCGCCGGCGCCAGCAGCTGCCGCACCGGCAGAGTCCGGCTACGTCACTCCCCTGGTCCGCAAACTGGCCAACCAGCAGGGTGTCGACATTGCTGCCCTGACCGGCACGGGCGTCGGCGGCCGCATCCGCAAGCAGGACGTGCTGGCAGCTGCCGAGGCCCAGGCCGCACCGGCCGCAGCCGCTGCGGCTCCCGCAGCGGCACCGGCCTCCGCACCTGCAACTGCCCCGGCTTCAGGTGCGGTGTCCTCGCTGCGCGGCACCGTGCAGAAGGCCCCGCGGATCCGCCAGGTCATCGCCCGCCGCATGCGCGAGTCGCTGGACATCTCCACCCAGCTGACCCAGGTCCACGAGGTCGACATGACCAAGGTGGCCAAGCTGCGCGCCAAGGCCAAGAACTCCTTCCAGGCCCAGAACGGCTCCAAGCTGACCTTCCTGCCCTTCATCGCCAAGGCCGTTGCCGAGGCCCTGAAGCAGCACCCGAAGGTCAACGCCTCCTACGACGAGGACAAGCAGGAGATCACCTACCACAACGCCGAGCACCTGGCGATTGCGGTGGACACTGACAAGGGCCTGCTGGTTCCGGTCATCTCGGACGCCGGCAACCTGAACCTGGCCGGCCTGGCCGGCAAGATCGCCGACGTCGCCGACCGCACCCGCAACGGCAAGATCGGCCCGGACGAGCTCTCCGGCGGAACCTTCAGCATCACCAACATCGGTTCCGTGGGCGCCCTGTTCGACACCCCGATCATCAACCAGCCGCAGGTTGCCATCCTCGGCACCGGGGCGATCGTCAAGCGGGCCGTTGTGGTCGCCGACGAGAACGGCGATGACTCGCTGGCCATCCGTTCGATGATGTACCTCTCCCTGACGTACGACCACCGCCTGGTGGACGGCGCCGACGCGGGACGCTTCCTGCAGACGCTGAAGGCACGCCTTGAGGAAGGCGCCTTCGAAGCCGACCTCGGGCTCTAGGGTCTAAAAGCACACCGACGGCGACGGCGGTGCGGGCGCCGGTGGGAAACCACCGGAGTGCCCGTGCCGCCGTCGCCGTTTGCCGTTGCCCGGGGACGGCCCCGGCGGGTCCTACTACGGCGCGTAGAAGACTCTGGCTACACTGATGCCATGAACATCGTCTATAACGTCATGGTCTTCCTGCACATCATCGGCGCCGCCATGATCGTCGGCATCTGGATCGGCCAGATGAAGAAGCCCACCGTCCACCCCCGCCAGTTCGACGGCGCGATGCTGCAGCTGATCACGGGCATCATCATGATGGGGCTGATCCCGGCCCTGGACATGAATGCCAACTACGTCAAGCTCGGCATCAAGCTCGTGATCGCCCTGGTTGTCGGCGTCCTGGCCTTCATTGGCCGCCGCAAGTACAAGAAGGGCGAGCCGATCAGCAAGGGCCTCGCGAACAGCGTCGGCGGACTGGCACTGCTCAACGTAGCCATCGCGACCCTCTGGCAGTAGGTTCTGACGAACTACGGCAGCGCCGCACCCTGGCCGGGTGCGGCGCCGCCGTATTTAAGAGGGCGCCGTATTTAAGAGGGCGCTCTCTTTAAGAGGGCGCTGTATTTAAGATGGCGCTGTCGTTGAGGCGCCACTGTATCTAAGACGGCTCGGTCGCCATAGGACAAAACGTCTGTAATTGCGGTCCGGGGGCACTTTGACACGGACACGCCGCGGACACCGGACCCGAGGGCCGGAATCGTGACCAAAGTCGCCCCGGACGGTGAGCGGCTTGTCAGTCGCCGGCGATGCAGAATTCGTTGCCCTCGGGATCCTGCATGACGTCCCAATGGAAGTCGCCAATGTCATGGCTCTCCACGAACCGGGCACCGAGCGACTCGGCATGAGCGCGCAGCGCCGCAGGGTGGGACCCGTGGATGTCCAGGTGCAGGCGGCGCTGGCCTGCCGTGGGCTCCGCGACCTGTTGGAAGGCCAACTGCGGGGCTCCGGGGCCGGCGGCCCGGAGCCAGACGAACCGTTCGAAGCGCGACGAGACCACCGTGCCCAGCAGTGCGGCCCAGAACCGGGCCAGTCGTTCGGCGTCGACGGCGTTGACCATAATTCGCAAGCAATGCGCGCCGACGGCGCTGCTGGCGGGTGCGCATCCTCGGTAATTTCCAAGACGACACTGTACGGACGACTCTGCCAGGGGTCACAATCCTCTGACAGCGGAACGCCCGTGCGGCGGGCGCGCAGAATCCCTAGGATTGATCACGGCAGGCTCCGGCATCTCGCCGGACCCCTGATTCACAACGACGTCGAGGAGTGGACATGGCAACAACACGCACCGCACACACAGTATGGAATGGCGACCTGATGACAGGCGCCGGCAACACCACCCTGGACAGCTCCGGGCTGGGCAACTTCGACGTCACCTGGAAGGCGCGCGCCGAGGCCGCCGAAGGCAAGACCAGCCCCGAGGAGCTCATCGCGGCAGCACACTCTGCCTGCTTCTCGATGGCATTCAGCAACGGCCTGGCCCAGGCTGGCTTTACGGCCGAAGAGATCAACACCAAGGCCGACGTGACGTTCCAGCCCGGCACCGGGATCACCGGCAGCCACCTCACCGTCGCCGCGCGGGTCCCTGGCATTTCTGCAGACGACTTCCAGCGAGTGGCGGAAGAAGCCAAGACCGGCTGCCCCGTCTCCGCCGCCCTGACCGGCATCGAGATCACCTTGGACGCCACTCTGGCTTCCTAGCTCCGGCCGCAGTACAGGGCCCGCAGTACATAGCCCGCAGTACATGGCCCCCAGTACAGCGGCCCAGCACAGCGAAGGCCCCCGCCCTCCTGGAATATCCAGGAAAGCGGGGGCCTTTCGTTATGGATCCCTCGATAAGGGTCCTCGCCGTCGGGCGGTACCCCTAGGCCTGGCCGGCCTGCCGGCGTGCAGGCAGCGGTGCGGGACGGACCCTGCGGTAGCCCTCGCGCAGCGGCGGACGGTCCGTGGGCAGTTCCTGGATCATTTCCTTCAACGCCCCGATTCCGTACTCCAGCTGCGGGTCGGTGCCGGCGGCGTACGCGTGCGGCGGGAACGTCACCTCGATATCCGGGGTGACGCCGAAGTTCTCCACGCCCCAGCCAATGCCACCGGCGAACCAGGTGGCGTACCGCGGCTGGGTGACTCCGGTACCGTCGGCCAGCGCGAACCGGTTGTCGATCCCGACGACGCCACCCCAGGTGCGGGTGCCGATGACGGGCCCGATCCCCCGCAGCTTGGAGACCTGCGTGATGATGTCACCATCGGAACCGGCGAACTCGTCCGTGAGGATGATGACCGGTCCGCGGGGAGCGTGGTGCGGGTACGTCCGCGGCTTTTCCCCGCGCGGCATGCTCCAGCCCGTAACTTTGCGTCCGATGAGCTCGGCCACGAGCTGGGATGTGTGGCCGCCGCGGTTGCGCCGGACATCGACAATCAGTCCGTCCAGGGCCGTTTCGGTATCGAGGTCGCGGTGCAGCTGGGCCCAGCCGTTGGCCATCATGTCCGGGATGTGCAGGTAGCCGAACGTCCCGTTCGAGGCTTCACGGACGGTCCGCCGGTTGCCGGCGACCCATTCCTGGTAGCGCAGGCGCTCCTCGTCCTTGACCGGGATCACCGCCACGCGGCGCTGGACCCCTGCTGCTGCGCCGTGGCCGGCGCCGTTGCGCAGGGTCAGTTCCACCGCACGGCCGGCTGCACCGACGAGCTGCACAGCCGGGGTCCGCGTTTGGGTCAGTTCGACGCCGTCGATCGCCAGCAGGACGTCGCCGGGCTTGGCGTCGGCGCCGGGCCGGGTCAGCGGCGAGGTGGCCAGCGGGTCGGAGGACTCCCCCGCGAGGATGCGCGTGATTTCCCAGCCCTCGCCGGTGAACTCCAGATCCGCGCCAAGACGGCCCTGCGGGCTGCTGCCGTTCTCCGTGACGGCCACCGGGCGGACGTAGGCGTGGGAGGTGCCCAGCTCGCCGTGCAGCTCCCAGAGAAGGTCCACAAGGTCATCGTGGGAGCCGAGGCGTTCCACCACGGGACGGTAGCGGGCGTGGATGGACTCCCAGTCCTGGCCGGCCATGTCCTCGGTCCAGAAGAAGTCGCGCTGGAGCCGCCATGCCTCGTCGAAGGCCTGGCCCCACACGCTGAGCGGATCCAGCTGCACCCGGATGCGGCCAAGGTCCACCGTGATCAGCTGGCCGGAGTCCTCGTCGGCCTTGGCGCCGGCGGGCGCAACCCGGATCTGCTTGTCCTGGATGAACACGATCTTTTCTCCATTGCCGGAGAGCCGGTAGCTGTCCAGCGCCTCAACAATGGTGGAGGTGCGGCGCTTGGCCAGGTCGAAGCGGACCAGGCTCGGCGCGGCGCCCTTGTCCTCGAGGCTGGCCCGGCCTTCGCCGGTGGTGCCGGCGAGTTCGCTGTCCAGCCAGAGCAGAGCTCCGGCGGCGGCGGCCAGTGAGGAGTAGTTGCCTTGCGGCACGGGAACGGAGATGACGCGGTGGGCCAGTCCGTCGGCGTCGACCCGTACGGACGGCACGGGCTTGGCGGCGGGCTGCACCGCGCCTGCGGCGTCTACGGCCCCGCCTGCTGCTACTGCACCGGCTACTGCGTCTGCGGCGGCGTCATCCTCAAGGTCGACGCTCGGGCCGAACGGCGAGGGGGTGTCTGCGGCCAGGGCGACGAGGTAGGGCTTGATCGGGCTAGGGAAGGACAAATCGAAGGAGTGGCCGTCGTAGACCGGATCGAAACTGCGGTTGGAGAGGAAGGCGAGGTATTTGCCATCCGGCGTGAACGAAGGGGACTCGTCACGGAACCGGCCGTCGGTGACGTCAATGATCGCCGCGTCCGTGCCGCCGTCGATCGCGGTGATCCGCAGCCGGCTGCGGGACCCGAAGGACGTGACCGGCTCGGACCAGCCGAGCCACGCGGAGTCCGGGGACCAGGTGAATCCGTCAATGCTGCCCTCGCCGATGCTGCTCAGCTGCGAGATTGTGCCCGCGCGGGTGTCGGCAAGGTAGATGTCACCGAAGGACGTGCCGACTGCGAGCCAGCGCCCGTCGGGGCTGGCTTCGATGGCGCTGGCCCGGCTGGGCTTGGGAAAGTCGATCCGGGTGACCTCGCCGGATGCAGGAGCCGCTTCCGTGGCGGTTCCCACGTCGGCCAGCCCGGCCTCGGGGCCCGAGACGGAGGGATCAGGATCGGCCGCGGCCTGGGCTGCTGTGACCGGGCTGGACACGGTACTGCTCGCCGCGGCGGGGGTTGATCCGGAGCCGGTCAGTG
>JBKPBZ010000059.1:0-6252 GCA_046727115.1 Actinomycetota bacterium
ACGACACCCCGATGCTGTTGATCTGCGGGCTCTACCAGCTCTTCGGCAGATTCTTCAAGACCCGGCTCGGCACGGTCCTTTCCGGCATCGGCGTCCTGGACGTGGAGACCCACGGCACCGACGAACGCCTGATCGGCAATATCACCGTCTCCTCCCCCGAGTTCGGCAACATCCTGGGCTATGAGAACCACAGCGGCCAGACCAAACTGGGACCCGGCGTCCGACCCCTCGGAACCACCGCCAAAGGCACCGGAAACAACAGCGCCGACGGCCACGAGGGCGCCCGCTACCGCAACATCGTGGCGAGCTACCTGCACGGCTCACTGCTGCCTAAGAACCCGGCTCTCGCGGACTTCCTGATCCGGACCGCCGTCGAACGCAAATACGGCACCTTCACACCGGGCACGCCGGACGACTCCTACGCGGTGCTGGCGCGTGAACACGCCGCCCGCCGGCCCCGCTGACCCGGATGGCAGGCACTCCTGACGGCACGGTCCTGATTGGGCGGGACACCCCGGAGCGGGAGGACGTCCTGCAGCTTCTGGGCGAACACCTCGCTGACATGTACGCGACCTCCCCGCCGGAAAGCGTCCACGCCCTTGATCCCGCCGCGTTGGCCGGACCCGGCATCAGCTTCTGGACCGCGCGGGAGGACTCCCGGCTGTTGGGCTGCGCGGCGCTGAAGCACCTGGCGCCCGGCGACGCCGAGATCAAATCGATGCGCACCGCGAATGCAGCCCGCGGGCGCGGCGTTGCCTCGGCGCTGCTCCGCCACGTCCTGGCGGAGGCCCGGCACGGCGGCTACCGGCGGTTGTACCTGGAGACGGGGAGCCAGGAGTTTTTCGCGCCCGCGCGGCGGCTGTACGAGGGGCACGGCTTCGCGGACTGCCCGCCGTTCGCCGGCTACGAGCTCGATCCCAACAGCGTCTTCATGACCCTCCGGCTCGACGCCGGGTAGCTGAGCGGTAGCAAGTAGGCTGACGCCAACATTTACTTCGACACAAACAGGGCCACGGCCTAGAGCCGGATTTGCCCGCTCGAAGAATCCCATGGAGGAATCGGACCTCAACGAACGGTTCGGCGAAGAATTCCAGCAATACCGCGACACGGTGCGCTGCTGGATTCCTAAAGTATCGAAGACTCAGCGATTTCGCGGACCCTACTAATCGTCAATGACCGCGAGGCCACGGCGTTTCAGGTCGGCGAGGCCGTCTCGCATGGCCTGCAACTGATCGGGCGAGTGTCCTATCCAATCCACGAGTTCACCGACCACCTGCACGGGCTCCCGGGTGCGGTAAGACCGGGTGGGGTTGCCGGGGAATTTCTTATCCGTCACATTGGGGTCGTCTTCCAGGGGGCCAGTCGGTTCCACGATGTAGATCCGTCCGCGGCCTTCCCCGGCGGCGAGTTCAGCGGCCCACGTTGCGGCATCCAAGGTTGCCGTCACGTACACGTGGTTCGCCGTCCTTCCTTCTTCAAAGTTCGAGCCGCGTCCGGGAATCAACAGGTCACCCACCGCCAGGTCCGCCTTCGTCCCGTGAAACAGGGCCCCCGACTCGTGGACTTCGAATGGTTTGGGCTCGTTTGTCATGCCTACCCCCTGCGAGTTCGATTCGAAATATTGGGCCGGCCGGCCCTGTGCCGCGCCAATGCCTGCCTGGCCCCATGTGCCATCAGCGGGACCGGACAAAGGCCAGGATGTCACGCGGCACCCGCCTGCTCGATCCCACCCGCAAGTGGCCCCACCGCTCATAGACGATCAGGGTGCAGTCTGGAATCAGCCGCGCGGTCTCCTCCGCCACCGCCCTCGGGAAGAACGCGTCCCGCCCGCCACAGAGCAGCAGCACAGGCGGACGGATGAGCGGCAGCACCGCCCGCGCATCGAACGCCGACTCGGCCCTCGCCTCTGTCAGGACGTCCGCGGCGGGGCACCCGGAGCGGCCCACCATGCCCCTGCCGACAACGGGTCCCAGCAGTTTCCGCAGCCAGCGGGTCCGCGGTCCCGGAAGGAGGGTCTCGGCCAGGACCGTCCCCGCCTGGTCTGGGTCCCCGGCGGCGACGGCGGCGGCCATCCGTTTGTCCACGTCCTTGCCCCAGGCGCTCACCTCGGCTGCCGTGACCACCATGGCGATGTGCCCGAAGGACTGCGGATGGCGGGCGGCCAGGTATTGCCCAATCGTCCCGCCGAACGATTCGGCCACCACCAGATCGACTCGGCCGCCGAACTCCTCGGCGATCAGCTCTGCGTAGTCGTCCGCCATGTCTGCACTCGTGTGCGACGCCGGCATGTTCCGCCGTCGGGTGACAACCCAAATGGCGTACCCGGCGTCCTGGTAGGCAGCAAATCCCCGACGGAACAGTCCGCGCAGCACCCCTTGGGGCACAATGCTTCCGGGTCCGCCCTGGACGAAAAGCAGGGATTTGGCGCCCCGGCCCCACGTCAGGTATTCCATCCCGTTGCCGAACTCCCCGCTCCGCGGTGCCTGGTCCCGCCGGTCTGTCCGCGCCATCCGACGCCGGCTTACGGCGTTGTCACGGGCTGCCGCAGCAGTGCCGCGAATTCGGCCGGCCGGGTCACGGGCCACCAATGGCCGCTGTCGACGCGCGTCACGGTGACATCGTCCACCCACGATTCCAGCCCCTCCACGAGGGCCGGGGTGAGGAACGGATCCTTGAGCGGCACTACTACATGGACGGGGACGGTCACCCGGCCTTGGGCGGTCGGGTTCCGCCGGCCGCGGAAGTTGCTGCGGTACAGGGCCAGGCCGCGGACCGGATCGGTGCCGACGTCGCGTCTAGCCGTCTTTTCGTATCGCCGGGTCAGGAACAGCCGCCAGGCGGCCTCCGGCAGGACCGGGACGAGGAACGCCCCGATATACCAGCTGCGCAGCAGTTGCGCGCCCAGCTGCGGCCAGGCCCGAGGTGTCCGGACGCGTCCACGGATCCAGCGGGAGAAGTGCCCCAGGTCCGGGCCGGAAATACTCGTGTAGCGGATGATTAGGCCGTCCGCCCGCGGGTCCTGGACAGCGGCCCAACCCTGGATCGAGCCCCAGTCGTGCCCCGCCAGATGGACGGCCTGGACGCCCACCCCGGCCAGCACGGCGAAGGCGTCATCCACGAGGGCCTTCAGCGAGTAGTCCCCGCCCGGGCCCTGGACGGCGGAGGCGCCAGCGTTCCGCGTGTCATAGGCCACCACGTGATGAGTCTGTGCGAGTTCGCGGATGGCCGGGAGGAACACCCGGTGGTCATCGGGGTAGCCGTGCACCAGGAGCAGGCTGGGCACGTCCGGGCCAGGTTCCGGGCCATACTCGAACACGGCCAACACTGCACCGGGCACGGCGAGCATACGGCGCCGTTCGTTCAATGTCTCCACATGTTCTCCCTCTGGTTCCTACACTTCAGCGGTACCCCGGAATTCAGCAGCCCTGGCCGCCGTTGGCTCCGCGCTCCGGCCGCCGCCATCCGGCGTCGGCCCCGGCATTGCGGACGGTTACCGGGCCCCATCCTACGGTGGGCGCAGTCACAACACACTGAAGTGGTCATTGAGAACCCGCGTGCTGCATGAAAGAGTCGCTTCATGACCAATCCCCTCCTGAGCCCCAGCACCCTGCCCTACGGCCTGCCGCCGTTCTCGGACATCGAAGAGGCGCACTACGCCGAGGCCGTTGAGGCCGGCCTCGCCGAGCACCTTGCCGAAATCCAGGCCATAGTTTCCGATCCGGCGGCGCCGTCCTTCGAGAACACCGCCTTGGCCATGGAACGCTCCGGCCGGCTCCTGGAACGGGCGTCCGCCTCGTTCTTCACCCTGGTTTCCGCGGACGCCTCGGACACCATCCGCGACCTCGAGACCCGTCTCTCCCCGCTGTTCTCCGCCCACGAGGACGCCGTCTATCTCAACCGCGGGCTCTACGAGCGCTTCGCGGCGCTGGACACTGACGCCCTGGACGGGGAGTCCGCCCGGCTGGTGCAGGAATACCTCAAGGATTTCCGTGCCTCAGGCATCCAGCTTGACGACGCCGGACAGGAGCGCCTCAAGGAGGTCAACGCCGAGCTGGCCCGGCTCGGCACCGAGTTCGGGCAGCGCGTCAAGGAAGGCATGAAGTCCGCTGCCCTGCTGCTGGACGACGCCGCCGACCTCACCGGCCTGCCCGCCGACGACATCGCCAGCGCCGCTGAGGCCGCCAAGACCGCGGGGCACGAGGGAAAGTTCCTGCTGACCCTGATCCAGCCAAGCAACCAGCCCGCCATGGCCGCCCTGGCGAACCGGGACATCCGCCGGCGTCTCTACGAGGCCTCGATCGGCCGAGGCAGCGGCGGCGGCAGCTTCGATGTGCTTGATCTGGTCAAGGACATGGTCCGGCTCCGCGCCGAGAAGGCCAGCCTTCTGGGGTTCGCGAACTTCGCCGAACTCAGTGTGGACCGGCAGACGGCCCCGGACTTCCAGGCGGTCCAGGCGATGATGAGCCGGCTGGCCCCGGCCGCCATCCGCAACGCCGACGCCGAGGCGGAGGCGCTTGCCGAGACCGCCGGCCACCCCCTCGAGGCCTGGGACTGGGCGTATTATTCGGCCAAGGTCAAGCGGGAGCGGTATGCCGTGGACGAGCAGGCCCTGCGCCCCTACTTTGAGCTGGACCGGGTTTTGAATGACGGCGTGTTCTTCGCCGCGAACGCCCTGTACGGCGTCACTTTCCACGAACGCGCCGACCTCGCCGGCTACCACCCGGATGTGCGCGTCTGGGAGGTGAAGAATTCCGACGGGACGGACCTGGGCCTTTTCCTGGGCGACTACTACACCCGGGACACGAAGCGCGGGGGCGCGTGGATGAATTCCCTGGTGGAGCAATCCGGGCTGCTGAACACCCGTCCTGTGGTGATCAACAACCTCAACATCTCCAAGCCGCCGGCCGGCGAACCCACGCTGCTGACGCTGGACGAACTCCGCACCACCTTCCACGAGTTCGGCCATGCCTTGCACGGCTTGTTTTCCGCCGTCACGTATCCGCGGTTCTCCGGTACCAACGTGCCGCGGGACTTCGTGGAATACCCGTCCCAGGTCAACGAGATGTGGATCATGTGGCCCGAGGTCCTGGCCAACTATGCGCGGCACCATGCAACCGGCGAGCCCCTGCCGCAGGAAACCGTGGACAAGCTCAACGCCGCGCAGCTCTGGGGCGAAGGCTTCGCCACCACGGAATACCTCGGCGCGGCCCTGCTGGACCTGGCCTGGCATGTCCTGGACGCATCCGATGTCCCGGAGGACGTCGTCGAGTTCGAAGCGAAGGCACTGGCCGCGGCCGGCGTGGCGCACAGCCTGATCCCGCCGCGCTACCGCACCGGCTACTTCCAGCACATCTTCGCCGGCGGCTGGTACGCCGCCGGCTACTACTCCTACATCTGGAGCGAAGTCCTGGACGCCGACACCGTGGAATGGTTCAAGGAACACGGCGGCCTCAGCCGCGCCAACGGCGACTTCTTCCGGGCCGAGCTGCTCTCCCGCGGCAACAGCCGGGACCCGCTGGAGTCGTTCCGCGCCTTCCGCGGCCGGGACGCGGACCTCGGCCCGCTGCTGAAGCGCCGCGGCCTCGACTGACGCCCCGCCCCACCCGTCGATTGCTCCGTAGCCGCCCTTTTCGACCCTCAAAAGGGCAGTTACGGAGCAATCGACGGGGAAACGACGCCGGCCGGCCACCTAAGAAGGTGACCGGCCGGCGCGTTCGACTGCTTCTCCACAAACTCGGCGCCGAGGCGCCTCATTCATGGAGCCTCTGCAGTCTCTCTCATTAGGCCAAGAGAGTCAGGCGCGATTGTCGCCCAGAGTCACCAGCCGCGCTCGGCGAGGCGGTGCGGCTGCGGGATCTCGTCGACGTTGATCCCGACCATGGCCTCGCCCAGGCCGCGGGAGGCCTTGGCGATCTCGTCCGGGTCATCGAAGAAGGTGGTGGCCTTCACGACGGCGGCGGCACGCTGGGCCGGGTTGCCGGACTTGAAGATGCCGGAGCCGACGAACACGCCGTCGGCGCCGAGCTGCATCATCATCGCGGCGTCGGCCGGGGTGGCGATGCCGCCGGCGGTGAACAGCACCACCGGGAGCTTGCCGGTCGCGGCAACTTCCTTGACCAGCTCGTACGGGGCCTGGAGTTCCTTGGCCGCGACGTAGAGCTCGTCCTCGGCCATCCCGGCGAGCTTCTTGATCTCGGCGCGGATCTGGCGCATGTGCGTGGTGGCGTTGGAGACGTCCCCGGTGCCGGCCTC
>JBKPBZ010000060.1:0-11509 GCA_046727115.1 Actinomycetota bacterium
AAGCGGCCTCTCAGGCTGAAAGTGCGGCCGTACCTGCGGACTTCGACGGCTGGGAGAGTCTGTCAGAACAACTCGCCCGGTTCGTGGAATTCTTCCAGTCTCCACGGCCGGGCACTCGAAACCCCAGCGCCCCTCCGGCGCGCAACTCTGGCCCCGCGGCCTCAATGAATTAGCCTCCCGCGGTTGGAGACCGCTCGGGCTTCCGCCTGTGGCACGAACCGCCAGCGGCCGCTTCCATGGCCGCCCAGATCAAGGCAAGACCGCGACGAGCGCGCCCCGACACCAGGCGCCGATACCGGCTATTGCACGACACAACGCATGCTGATTAAATCGCGGTTACGGCCGCATACTACGACCGGACAACCGAAGGGAAGTACAGTAATGGGAATTCTTGCATTCCTCATTCTCGGCCTTATCGCAGGAGCTATCGCCAAGGCGCTCCTTCCGGGCCGACAGGGAGGCGGCTGGGTGATCACACTCGTTATTGGCGTCGTAGGCGCCATCCTCGGAGGCTGGATAGGTTCGCTGATTTTCGGCGGAGGCCTCGCCGATTTCTTCGATTTGCGGACCTGGCTGCTCTCCATCCTCGGGGCCGTTATTGTGCTTCTGATCTATGGCGCCGTTGCAGGCCGCAGAAGCAGGGCTTAGGGTCCCCGGATGCATGATCTTCCCGTAAGGGCGGACTGCGATTTCAGTTAGACGGCTGCTGGCCGGTGCTGTGACACCCCGGGAGGCAACCCCCGGGGTGCTCCTCCGACACCGCCCGCAAACTCCCAGAACCCAGGACCATGACCGCCCCGGCCGCCCCAAAACTCATCGAGCACGGACTCCGGTGGTCCCCTGCGGCCGAATTTCCGCCCCAGGTGCCCCACGGTGAGCAGACGTGCCAGATCAGCAAGGAGATGGACATGGACAACTTATTCCGCCGCACGGGTATCGACGTGCCTGAGCCAGTCCGGCGCTTCCTGCAAGGTGAGACGGATAGTTGGCTTAGGGTCGAGGAGTACCGGGACGGAAACACGTTGGTGGTCAGAGCCGATGCCCCCGGCATCGACCCGGATAAGGACATCGATATCACCGTCACCGACGGCACTTTGCACATTGCTGCCCGGCGAACGGAACCAGCCCACAAGGTTCAACCGGGTTACCGGAGCGAAGTGCGCTACGGCGAATTTTCGCGCAGCATACCGCTTCCCCGCGGCGCGAACCCCGAGGCTGTAGAGGCCAGCTACATCGACGGCGTCCTCGAAATCCGCGCCCAGCTTCCGGAGCAGTCCGGAACGTCCGCCACGAAAGTCCACGTTTCCCGCCGCGGAGGCCAGCCGCCGGAAGCACCCGAGAACTACGGGGCCTGACCGGCACCCACAGAGCGGAAACGAGACCCTGATGACGATCAAGCTCAACACCGCGGCGCTGCGCCATGCCCGGCGGCTGATCAAGGACGCCAGGGTTGCCCGGGATACTCGGGGCGACTGGAGCGAGCACGCCCCGGACACCGACCAGGAAAACGCGTTCATCGACCGGCACGGCTACACCGAGTACGGCATGTGGTATCTGGGCGAAGACACCGAGAAACCCCATGACACCAAAGGACGTTACAGCTTTCCGTTTGGGGATTTCCGGCGGCTACACCGCTGCGCGATCCTTGCCATCGAGAGCCGGGCCGCCCAGAACGACCACGGCGACATCGCCAAAGCTGCGAAGTCCCTCCTCGGCGAACTCGACAAGGACTAAACCGGCCGCCCGGTGCAGCTATGGCCTAGGGCCTGCTGCAGTGCCAGTATGTTGGGAATCAGGCAACAAGGCGCCCCGGCGCCGGGGCAGAGAGGACGCGCGGTCATGACCTACATCAACGACTTTGCGGATGTGGGACAAGGCGACGTCGCCGTGGCAGGCGGCAAGGGCGTTGGGCTGGGCGGCCTCACCCAAGCCGGATTGCCGGTTCCTCCGGGGTTCGTGCTGAACACCGCAGCCTATGCGGATTTTGTGGCTGCCAACCACCTCGAGGCCGGCATCCGCGAGCTGGCCGCGCTGCCGCCGCTGGCGGCGCCACAGGACTACGAGGATGCCTCGAAGCGGATCCGCGCTCTGTTCTCCGGCGGCACCATGCCGGCCGTGATCGCAGCAGAGCTCGGCGATGCTTATGGGCGCCTGGGCAACGGGGATTCGGCTGTGGCCGTGCGGTCCTCGGCCACGGCCGAGGACCTCGCCTCGGCCAGCTTCGCCGGGCAGCAGGAAACCTACCTGAACGTCCGCGGGCCGGACGCCTTGGCAGAGGCGGTGACCGATTGCTGGGCTTCCCTGTGGACGGCGCGTGCCATGGCGTACCGGGCTCGTGAGGGCATCGGGCCGGACGCGGTACGCCTCGCGGTGGTGGTGCAGCAGATGGTCGAGGCCGAGGCAGCCGGGGTCATGTTCACCGCCAATCCGGCGAACGGGCG
The DNA here is from genome assembly GCA_046727115.1 of Actinomycetota bacterium. Classification (GTDB taxonomy): domain Bacteria; phylum Actinomycetota; class Actinomycetes; order Actinomycetales; family Micrococcaceae; genus Arthrobacter. The sequence continues at coordinate 2,442 of JBKPBZ010000060.1, forward strand.
CCGCGACCAGATCGTGATCAGTGCCGCGTGGGGTCTGGGCGAGTCGGTGGTCAGCGGTACGGTGACCACCGATGACGTCGTCGTCGAGGCGGCGACGGGCTGGGTGTTGTCGCGCCGCACGGCTGACAAGGAGGTCATGACTGTTTACGCGGACCACGGCACGCGGGAGCAGCCGGTGCCGGCGGCGCGCCGTCGTCAGCCTGTCCTGGACAACCAGGCCGCGGCGGTGCTGGCCGGTTATGGGGCGCGGATTGCTGATCATTTCGGGGTGCCGCAGGACATTGAGTGGGCTCGGGCCGGCGGCGAGTTCTTCATCCTGCAGTCCCGGCCGATCACGGCACTGCCTGAACCGGCGGCTGACACCCCGGATGTCTGGACAGTGCCGTATCCGAAGGGGATGTACTTCCGGGCGAGCATCGTGGAACAGTTGCCCGACCCACTCTCGCCGCTGTTCGCCGACCTCATTGACGGCTCGGTTGCCCGTTCGTTGCGGGCCCTGATGGCCGAGGCCGTCGGGAAGAACGTCATCCGCGATGACGACGTGGGGCTGCCCACCATTAACGGCTACGCCTACTACTACTACCGCACCTCGGGCATGTGGCGGATGATGGCCAAGTCGCTGACCGCGGTACGGGCGCTGGTCGGCGGCAAGGCGCACATGGGAGTGGCCGGCTGGCGGGAATTTTCGCATCCCCGCTATGAGCAGGTAATCAAGGACTGGTCCGCGACCCCCGTCGAGGAGCTCTCCGGTGAGGAATTGTTCGAGGGCGTCCAGGCGTTACTGGACGCCGGCACCGTGTACTACACGGCCGTGCAGTCGATCATTCCCATCGCGGCAACAAGCGAAATCTCCTTCCGGGCCTACTACGACAGGTTCGTTCGGCGCGACGGAGATCCCCCCGCCCAGACGTTCCTCCTCGGCTACGACAGCGAACCCATCCGGGCGGAGAAATCGCTGTACGACCTCGCGGCGTGGGCGCGGGAGGTTCCGGGGCTGGCCCCGGCGATCCTCAACGAACCCACAGCGGCACTGGTCGAGGCGCAGCGCTCCGGGATTCCGCCGGCGGGCCTGGACCAGGCGCTCTGGCAGCAATGGCGTCCCCGCTTCCGGGATCACCTCGACCGGTTTGGCCATGCGGTCTACAACCTCGATTTCGTCAGCCCCTTGCCCGCCGATGATCCCTCGACCCTGCTGGAGACGGTGAAGTTCTACCTGCGCGGACAGGGCAACGACCCACACGAGCGCCAGCGGCTGTCGGCCGAGCGCAGGGAGGATCAAACCAGCCAGGCGATCACCCGGCTCGGGCCGAAACGCAAGGCCGCGTTCCTCCGGTTGCTTCGGTGGGCCCAAAACGCGGCCCCGATCCGCGAGGACGCTTTGGCCGACGTCGGCCTGGCCTGGCCGTTGCTACGGCGGATGCTGCTCGAACTCGGACGGCGGCTGGTTGACTCCGTAGTTGTCGCCGAGCCTGCCGACGTGTTCTGGCTGCGCCGCCAGGAGCTGCAAAGCGCCATCGAGTTCGGCCTCGCCGCGCCGGGCGCATCGCCGGCTGTGGCAATTGCCGGAGCGGACCGGCCCGTCCGTGCCGACGCCGTCGAGGAGCGCAAGATGCTGTGGCGAGGGCAATCCAAAGCCGCTGCCCCGCAACTGCTCCCGGAAAGCCGGTGGATGGAGGGGGCCTTCGGAAAAATGATGCCCGCAGGCTCTCAGAACCAGCCGGGCGACATCATCAAAGGCATCGGCGCCAGCTCGGGCCGGGTCACCGCTCCGGCCCGCGTCCTAAGGGGTCCCCAGGATTTCGCCCTGATGGTGCCCGGCGATGTCCTGGTGGCCCGCATCACCACTCCCGCCTGGACCTCGCTGTTCGCCATGGCCTCCGCCGTTGTCACCGACGTCGGCGGACCGTTGAGCCACAGTTCGATCGTGGCCCGCGAGTACGGCATCCCGGCCGTCCTCGGCACCGGCGTGGCCACCCAGCGGCTGACCAGCGGCCAGCGGATCCGCGTGGACGGCGACGCCGGCACCGTCGCCATCGAGGATCAGGGAGTTACGCGGGGGCCGTGAAGGCCGCCGGACTTCCTTGGCCGTTACAGCCGCCGCGAATCCCCCGTTGGCTCCCCCACGGGAAATCATCGACTCTTCATGCGTATCGGCCACTGGGAGCCGGCTTCCGGATGGACAGCGGCCCGAGTTCCGCCCACCGAGGTGGATTCGCGCCCTTACGGGAGCAGGTGATCGCCGCTGCGCGGTTCGCGTAGGAGGCGAGTACGTGCAGCTGATCGGGGCCCAGGGTCTGCAGTTGTTGCCTTCCCTGCGCCCCGAGCGCTTCAAGTTGGGCGAGACCGGATATGAGTCCCGCCATGAAGGAGTCGCCGGCGCCCACGGTATCAGCCACCGCGATGGGTTCGGCGGCCATTTCCACCCGCCCCTTGCCGGAGAGGAGGACCGGCCCGGCTGCTCCCCGCGTCAGGGCCACAACCGCAGGCCCCAGTTCCAGCCAGGCCTGCAGGGATTCCTCCGCGGTACGGTGCGGGTAGAGCCAGCGCAGGTCTTCGTCGCTGGCTTTGACCACATCACTGGCCGCCACGAACACCTCCGCCTGCCGGCGTGCCGCCGCCGCATCGGGGCTGATTGCGGGCCGGCAGTTGGGGTCGTAGCTGATGGTCGCGTGCTCCCGGGCGGCCTGCACCAGTGCAAGAGTGGCACGCTCCCCCGGCGCGAGCACCGTGGCGATTGATCCCGTGTGGACGTGGGTGGACCTTTTGACGACGGCGAGGGCTGGCGGGGACGCCCCATCGATTGCCCACGTGATCGAGAAGGCGTATTCGGCGGCACCGTCGGAACCCAGACTGGCGAGGGCCGTTGATGTCGTTGTAGTTCCGCCATTGATCACCCGGACACCGTTCGCCAGCAGATGCTCTTCGAGCATGAGTCCGTGCGGGTCTACGCCGTAGTGGGTCACCAGATTCGTCCGGAGGTCCAGGCGCGCAGCCCCCACTGCCACGTTGAAGGGGCTGCCGCCGGGATGGGCCTGGATGCCGACGGACCCGCGGGTGTCGCTGATGATGTCGACGAGTGATTCGCCGATGACCGTCAGGATGCTGTCTCCCACGGCGGGGCGGGGTGCGGGCGTGGCTTCGGTGACCTGCATCAGCCATCTCCGACATCTGCTACGAAGTCGGTTTCACGAACCTGTCCAATTTCAACCGGCATTTCCGCAACGACGCAGGCGAGACTCCCCGGGAATATCGCCAGAGGGTGCAGAACTGACGCTCCCAGCACCGGCCTGCATGGTCCCAGCCCCGGAGGGCGTCGCTGGACTGCATGGTCAGGCGCCGAGCATCGGCGGTACATTGTGGGCATGGGACAGATTTCCTCAGGCCGCCGGGATTTGCTCACCGATCGGATCTTGGATGTGGCTGAGTTCAGCCATGCGCATTGGTTCTTCGGCAATCTCTATGAGGCCGTCGTGAAAATCCCTCACCGCGTCGCGGCCGCGGAACCAAGCCGTCAACTCCCCCGCTCGCCCTTTGGCTCCGGAAGCCCCGGCCGTTACTACGCCCCGATCGCCCCGCTCAACGCGCCAGCGGCCATCGCTGCCCTTGTGGCAGGCTGGAAGCATGCCGACACCAGGCCATGGCTGATAGTCGCTGCTGCCAGTTCGACGACGGGTGCTGCCGCCACCGCGTATCTGCTCCGGTCCATCAACCCCGCCCTGTTCTTCAGCCCGCAACCGCTCAGCGAGATGCGGCGCAACCCCCTGCTGAAACGGTGGTACAGGGTCCACGCCCTCAGGCTCGCAGCCAGCGCTGTTGCCCTGGCCGCCATCCATGAGGCACGAACACTCCGGCTCAGAAGCCGCGGATAACAGCCACGCGCCACCGACCTGTTGGAGATCTTCATGGGCAAGCTCACTGTCACCGCATTTACCACCCTGGACAACGTTGCCGAGGAGCCCCAGCTCTGGACGGGACCGTTCTTCAGTGACGCTACGGCGGCTTTCAACGAACAAGTGCTGGCCCATGCGGACTCGATGCTGCTCGGCCGGATCACCTATGACGGATTCGCCGCATCCTGGCCGTCACGGTCGGGCGACTTCACCGCCGACAGGTTCAACACCATGCCAAAGTATGTCGCGTCAACCACCATGGACCACGCGGACTGGAACAACAGCACGATTATCGCCAACGACATACCCGGCAGGGTCCGCGCGCTGCGCGAACGGGAAAATGTGATCGTCTGGGGAAGCCCGACGCTCGTCAAGACGCTCATGGCGGAGAACCTTGTCGACGAGTACGTTCTGCTGGTCTCCCCGATCGTCCTCGGGCGTGGCAAGAAGATGCTGCCGGAGGACGGAACCCGGCACACGCTGCACATCGTCGAACTCGAACTCCTCGAAGGCGGGATGCTGGCACTGCGGATGGCACCGGCAGCGGGCTGAGGCTCGCGGACGCAGCTGCGGTTCCTGCCCATCCTGATATTTTGCCATTTTGGCAATACAGCTTGCCCGCCTGCTGGGCTGTTCGGGACCATCGTGTCTGAAGCGAAATCAGATCGGAAGGGATTCGACATGGCCAAGACGGCAGGGATTATAGGCGGTGTGGTGGTGGCCGGCGCTGGCGCGGCCGGATCGGGCGCCGCGTTGACTGTGGCGCAGGCGACGGTGAGGCGGTGACGCACAGCTTCGACAAGGACTACTGGGAACGGCACTGGCAACAGCCCCGCGATGCCGCGCCGGACGACGCCGGAAGTAGCGCCCCAAACCCGCACCTCATACGCGCAGCCAGCGCACTGGCAGCCGGTACAGCGCTGGATGCCGGCTGCGGGACGGGAACGGAAGCAACATGGCTGGCCGCGCAGGGCTGGCAGGTCATCGGCGCCGACATCTCCGGCGTTGCTCTCGCCTTAGCATCCGAGCGTGCAGAAAGGCAGTCCGTATCCGAGGGCGTGACCTGGGTCGAGGCGGACCTGACCTCCTGGGAGCCGGGACTCCAGTTCAGCCTTGTGACCACCAACTACGCGCATCCGGCGATGCCGCAGCTGGCCTTCTACGAGCGCATCTCGAAATGGGTAGCCCCCGGGGGGACTCTGTTGATCGTCGGGCACCTTCAGCGCGCCGCCTCTGCTGGACACGGGCATCATCCTCCGGCCGAGGCGACTGCCGCTCTCGCCGACATCACCGGGACCCTCGACGCTGCAGCATGGAGCATCGAGAGTGCGGAGGAAATAACCCGAACACTCCCCGGATCCGGTGGTGGTCGAGCCTTCCCGCTGCAGGACGTGGTCGTGCGGGCAACCCGGCACAGCTGACCGCCCCTTCCCGGCGTCGGCAGCCTTCTGTTACTCCGGCTGGGTTAGTCCCCGGAGCCCGTTCCGTCCGGCAGGCTGGCGTCGACCGGGAAAGTCATGAACGCCGGCGTCTCGTAGGGATGCGCGGACAGCGCGGCATCGACGACGGCGTTACGCCGCGAGCGGGGGAAGATCGCCTCGATCCGGGTTTCCGGCACCTCCTCGGGCGCATTGACGGCGCCAATGGTCGGGTTCGCGCCCGGCAGCGGCGTAAAGCGCCCGGTGCCTTCGAGGCTGAAGGAGCAGTGCGAGTAGTTACCCAGTCTGCCCGCGCCGGCGTCGCCAATGGCCTGCCGGACCGCGTGCGCAGCCTCGGCGGGGACGTAGATGACCAGACAATCCATGGGCTCCATGGCAGAAAGTCTGCCACGGAGCACAGATGGCAGGGGCCATACGTCGGCGGCGGGATGGAGGAATGGAAGGGCACATTCCTTCCTTACTTTCAATCTATAGGGCACAGGGGGGCTTGCCGCAAGCCCCGGTTCAGGCCGCAGAATTGGCAGGCGAACGAACCCCCGGGACCGCCGACCGCTCAGCGGGAAGCGCGCCCCGCCTGGTTCGGCACACCTCTAGAAAAGAGCTGATGACGTGCCCTTGACCACCAGCGCGTTCAACCTTCCCGACCACCTCACGCCCAAAGCCGACCCGACACTGATCGCCGGCGACGAGCAGCACTTCGCGGCCCTCGCGGAGAGCCTCGAGCAGACGATCGCCGACCTCTCCGACCGTCTCGACGCCACGCGCAAGGCGCCCGCCCGCTTCGGCCAGGAGGCGCTGGAACGGGACGTGGAGATCCGCCGCCTGGCCGCCCGCCTGCGAGCCCTGCGCCGCTTCGGCTTGGACCTGTGCCTCGGACACATGGTCAGCGCAGACAACCCCGAACCCGTTTATGTCGGACGGCTTGGCCTCACGAACAGCGAGGGGCGCCGGCTGCTCATCGACTGGCGCTCCCCCGCGGCCGAGCCGTTCTTCGGGGCAACCCACGCCAACCCGATGGGCCTGGCCAGCCGCCGCAGGTACCGTTGGACCCGCTGCCGAATCACCGACTACTGGGACGAAGTGTTCACCCCGGACGGCTTTGTGGGGCACGCCGCCCTCGAGGACCTTTCCGCCTTCATCGCCAGCCTGGGCAGCAGCCGCTCTGCCAGGATGCGCGACGTGCTCGGCACCATCCAGGCTGACCAGGACGCCATCATCCGTGCGTCATCCCGCGGCGCTCTCGTCGTCGACGGCGGCCCGGGGACGGGGAAAACCGTCGTCGCCCTGCACCGCTCCGCCTACCTCCTCTACTCCGATCCCCGCCTTGGTCACCGTGGCGCCCACAGCAACAGTGGCGTGCTGTACATCGGACCCCACCGGCCCTTCCTGGCCTACGTCGCCGACGTCCTGCCCAGCCTCGGGGAGGAAGGCGTGCGGACCTGCACGCTGCGGGACCTCGTCCCCGAGGGATCCACCGCAGCAATCGAGACTGACCCAGACGTGGCCGTCCTGAAGTCGTCCGCGGGCATGGTGAAGGCTATCGAGCCTGCCGTCAGGTTCTACGAGGAGCCGCCCACCAAGGGGATGGCGATCGAGACGCCGTACGCCGACCTCTGGCTCAGCGCTGACGAGTGGGCCGAGGCGTTCGCAGCGCCAGAGCCCGGCACTTCGCACAACGAGGCACGCGACGAGGTCTGGGAGGAGTTGCTCACCATCCTCGTGGACAAGTACGACGGCGACGACGTCCCGGAAGGCTTGCTCCGCAGGACATTGGCGCAGAATGCGGAGCTGGTCGACGCGTTCGGCAGGGCGTGGCCGCTGCTGAACTACACCGACCTGGTCGGCGACCTCTGGTCGGTGCCCGCGTACCTGCGCATGTGCGCCCCCTGGCTCCGTCCTGACGAGGTCACGAGGTTGCAGCGCCACGACGCCCAGGCCTGGACCGTGTCCGACCTGCCGCTCCTTGATGCGGCCCGGCAGCGGCTTGGCGACCCCGAGGCTTCACGGCGCAGGCGTCGGCAGGGCGCCGTCGTGGATGCGGAGCGAGAGCTTATGGACCGTGTGGTGGACGACCTGATCGCGGCCGACGACTCCGAACTACTGGTGATGTCGATGCTGCGCGGGCAGGATCTGCAGGACAAGTTGGGCGACGAGGGTGCCACGCCGGGTGCCGATCCGGACGAGCTTGCCGGACCGTTCGCCCACGTCGTCGTGGACGAGGCACAGGAACTGACCGACGCGGAGTGGCAGATGCTGCTGCTCCGCTGCCCGTCCCGGAGCTTCACTGTCGTCGGGGACCGCGCGCAGGCCAGGCACGGGTTCGCGGAGTCGTGGCTGGAGCGGCTCGACCGGGTCGGAGTGACCCGCGTGCACCTGGCGTCCCTCGGCATCAACTACCGAACTCCCGAGGAGGTCATGGCGGAAGCCGAGCCGGTGATCCGGGCCGCCCTTCCGGACGCCAACGTGCCGACGTCTATCCGCAGCAGCGGCATTCCCGTGGTCCACGGATCTACCCCGGAGCTGAGCTCGATCCTCGAGACCTGGCTCGCCGCGCATGCCGACGGGACAGCCTGCGTCATCGGCAAGAGCGGCATCGAGCACGGCACGTTCACGGCTACGCCCCGCGTCAGATTGCTGACCCCGGAGCTGTCGAAGGGGCTCGAGTTCGACCTGGTGGTCCTCGTCGACCCGGAGGCGTTCGGCACCGCCATCGAGGGAGCGGTGGACCGCTATGTGGCGATGACCCGGGCCACCCAGCAACTCGTCATCCTTACAACCCCTGACGTCGGCCAACCATCATGACCGCCACCCGACGGTCGCGACGTGGGAAACGCTGAGCGGGGCGAACCGAGGCGCCAGCGCCGGCGCCAAGGCGCCCGCCCCGGCCTATCATGGGGACCACGGAACGCAAGCGGGGGCCGCTCAGTATGACCAATGAACGCGAACGCAATGAGGCGCCGACGGGAAACGTCGCGCTCGTGACCGGTGCCAGCCGAGGCGTCGGCCGGGGCATCGCGATTGGCCTCCTGGCAGCGGGGTTTCATGTTTACGGCTCCGGGCGCTCGATCGACCAGGCGGACCTGCCGCCAGAGATCCGGCGCCTGCGCTGCGACCATCTCAAAGACGAAGAAACGGCGAACGTGTTCGAAACGATCCGGTCCGAGCGCGGCTCCCTCGATCTCCTCGTCAATTGCGCCTGGGGCGGCTACGAGAAGATGGTCGAAGGTGGAGCATTCACGTGGCCTGCGCCGTTTTGGGATCAGCCGGCGCATCGCTGGACCGGCATGATGGACGCCGGAGTGCGCGCGGCATTCGTGTGTTCGGCACACGCGGCGCGCATGATGACGCCACGGCACCACGGCTTGATCATCAACATCAGTTTCTGGTCGGCGCAGCGTCACCTCGGCAACACGATTTACGGCATCGCAAAAGCGGCAACGGACAAGATGACATCCGACATGGCCGTCGAACTAAAACCGTTCGCGGTTCCGGTGCTCTCGCTCTACCCCGGTCTGGTTCGAACCGAGGCGGTCGTGGCTGCGGCGAAAAGCGGCGCGTTCGATCTCTCGACCAGCGAAAGCCCAGAGTTCATCGGCCGCGTGATCAACGCGCTGTTCCACGATCCGAACCTGATGGCGCGGACCGGCCAAGTGCTGGTCGCCGCCGCGGTTGCCAAGGAGTTCGGCGTACTAGACATCGACGGCAGTTCGCCGCCGGCGCTGACGCTGAGGGACATCGG
>JBKPBZ010000061.1:0-5666 GCA_046727115.1 Actinomycetota bacterium
AACGTCTCCCGGGCCACCATCCTGGTGATGACCATTGCCGGTGGCCTGGCCGGCCTGGCCGGCGTGGCGCAGGTGGCAGGCACCGAAAAGGTCCTGACCGATGGTGTCGCGGCAACCTACGGCTTTGACGCGATCACCGTGGCGTTGCTGGGCCGTTCGTCGCCGTGGGGCACGTTTGCCGCAGGCCTGCTGTTCGGCGCCTTCCGCGCCGGCGCCGTCCAGATGCAGATCCAGACCGGAACTCCGATCGACATCGTGCTCGTGGTCCAGTCGCTCATTGTGCTGTTCATCGCGGCGCCGCCCCTGGTCCGGGCGATCTTCGGACTGAACCCGCGCAAGAAGAAGGCCGCGACCGCCGGCAAAACCAAGCAGGCCGCAACCACCGGAGGTGCCGCATGAGCACAACAGCAACCTCGCCCGTCCAGGGAGAATCCCAGCCGGACAAGGGCCGCAGGCCCGCGGTGTCCGCGAAGCCCGTAACCTGGAAGCTGCCGGTCACGCTGTCGGTGCTGGCCACCGTCGCCTTCATCTTCTTCGGGCTGCTGGGCCCGCAGGCGAACGCCAAGTTCGGGGTTTCCTCCGGCGGAGACTTCTTCCAATTGCCGGCGATCGACGTCCCCGCGTTCCTGTCAGGCATTGTGCTCTCCATGATCCTGCTGGGCCTCGCGGGCTACGCCTTGGTCCTGAAGGCGAAAAGGAACCAACGGCCGCCGCGCTGGCTTCCTGCCGTGTTCACCGTCGTGTTCGTGGTCGCCTTCCTGATCTGGGTGGTGGGCGGCGCCCGGACCCCCAGCATTTCGCTGGCCGGCCTCATCGCCGGGTCCGTGACACTCGCCGTGCCGATCGTCTTCGGCTCCCTCTCAGGCGTGCTGTGCGAACGCGCCGGCGTTGTTAACATCGCCATCGAAGGCCAGCTCCTGGGTGGCGCCTTCACGGCCGCGCTCGTAGCCAGCCTGACGCACAACCCGTACCTGGGCCTGCTTGCGGCGGCCGTGGCGGGAGCCCTGGTGTCCATGGTGCTGGCAGTGTTCAGCATCAAGTACGTGGTCAACCAGATCATCGTCGGCGTCGTGCTCAATGTCCTGGTCTCCGGGCTCACCGGCTTCCTGTTCACTACCGTGATGCAGTCGGACCCCGAAAAATACAACTCGCCCGCGGAGCTGCCCATCATCGACATCCCGGTCCTGTCCAGCATCCCGGTGATCGGGCCCATCCTGTTCAAGCAGTCCGTGGTGGGCTATCTGATGTATGTGGCCGTGATCGTGATCTGGGTCGCGCTGTTCAAGACGAAGTGGGGCCTGCGCGTCCGTGCCGTGGGCGAGCACCCGCAGGCGGCCGACACCCTGGGTATCAACGTCAACGCGACGAGGTTCTGGAACGTCACGATCGGCGGCGCCGTCGCCGGAATTGGCGGATCGTTCTTCACCCTCGTGGCGATCGACAGTTTCACCAAGGAAATCTCCGGTGGCCGCGGCTTCATTGCCCTCGCCGCCATGATCCTGGGCCGCTGGAACCCGATCGGGGCCTTCTTCGCCGCGCTGTTGTTCGGCTTCGCCGACAACCTGCAGAGCATCGTGACGATCATCGGCACCCCCGTGCCGAGCCAGTTCATGGCCATGCTGCCGTACGTGGTGACCGTGTTTGCCGTGGCCGGGCTCGTCGGCCGCTCCCGGCCGCCGGCCGCCGACGGCATTCCGTACATCAAGGGCTGAGAATGGACAGCATCGACGTCGACTGGGCAGCGCTCGAAGCCGCGGCCGTGTCCGCCATGAAGAACGCCTACGCGCCGTATTCGAAGTTTCCGGTGGGGGCCGCGGCTCTCACCGTTGACGGGCGGATCGTCAGCGGCTGCAACGTCGAAAACGCCAGCTACGGGCTGACCCTGTGCGCCGAGTGCGCCCTGGTGGGCAACCTGCAGATGACCGGCGGGGGACTGCTCCGCGCCTTCTACTGCGTCGACGCCGGCGGCAATGTCCTCATGCCGTGCGGGCGCTGCCGCCAGCTGCTCTACGAATTCCGGGCTCCGGACATGGAGCTCATGACCACGCAGGGAATCAAGACCATGGACCAGGTCCTTCCCGACGCCTTTGGCCCCCAACACCTGGAGGAACCCCGGTGACACAGACCACCAGCAATACCGAATCGTTCGACGCCGTCGACATCATCCGCATCAAACGGGACAAGGGTGTGCTCAGCCCGGCCCAGATCGACTGGACGATCGACGCGTACACCCGCGGCGCCATCGCCGACGAACAGATGGCCGCCCTGAACATGGCCATCCTGCTCAACGGCATGGACCGGGACGAGATCTCCCGCTGGACGGCGGCCATGATCGCCTCCGGCGAGCGGATGGACTTCTCCAGCCTGCGCAGGCCCGACGGCGGCGTCAAGGCGACGTCGGACAAGCACTCCACCGGCGGCGTCGGGGACAAGATCACCCTGCCGCTGGCGCCCCTGGTGGCGGTCTTCGGCGTGGCCGTGCCGCAGCTCTCGGGCCGCGGCCTCGGCCACACCGGCGGCACCCTGGACAAGCTCGAGGCCATCCCGGGCTGGCGTGCGGCCCTGAGCAATGAGGAAATGATGGCCCAGCTCCAGGACGTCGGCGCGGTCATTTGCGCGGCCGGCGCGGGACTGGCCCCGGCGGACAAGAAGCTCTACGCCCTCCGGGACGTCACCGGGACCGTGGAGGCCATCCCGCTGATCGCCTCCTCGATCATGAGCAAGAAGATCGCCGAAGGCACCGGATCGCTGGTGCTCGACGTCAAGGTGGGCAGCGGCGCGTTCATGAAGGACGAGGCCCGCGCCCGCGAACTGGCCGAGACCATGGTGGCCCTGGGCAAGGACGCGGGCGTCAACACGGTGGCCCTGCTCACCAACATGAACACGCCCCTGGGCCTCACCGCGGGCAACGCGATCGAGGTCGAGGAATCCGTGGAGGTCCTCGCCGGAGGAGGCCCGGACGACGTCGTCGAACTCACCGTCCGGCTCGCGGAGGAAATGCTGGCCTGCGCCGGCGTCCGCGACGCCGATCCCCGGGCCGCACTGCGGGACGGCCGGGCCATGGACGTCTGGAACCGGATGATCCAGGCCCAGGGCGGGGACCCGCGCGCCAAGCTCCCGGTCGCCAAGGAATCCGAGGTCATCTACGCCCCGGCCGACGGCGTCCTGGTGGAGCTCGACGCGATGGCCGTCGGCGTCGCGGCCTGGCGGCTCGGCGCCGGACGCGCCCGCAAGGAGGACCAGGTCCAGGCCGGGGCCGGGGTGCGGATGCACGCCAAGCCCGGCGCCACGGTCAGGGCGGGCGAACCGCTCATGACTCTCCTGACGGACACCCCGGAGAAGTTCGAGCGGGCCAAGGAAGCGCTGGAACACGCCGCCGTAATCGCCCCCGAGGGCTCCCGGCCCGCCCAGAAGCTCATCATCGACCGCATCGCCTAGCCCGTTGCCCTATCACTTTTGGTCCCCAAACCCCGGGTTTAGCCGCCGCAAGTGATAGGGCAACCGGCGGTCGCGGCCTTCGGTACACTGACTCCACAAGACCGACTCCACAAGACTGGCTCCACAGCAGTACCCTTGCAAGCGCAGGCCCGGCTCCGGCCGAGCCTGCGCTTGGACTAATTGGCCCCGCCGCGCGTTAGGAAGCTGTGCAGGCAATCAACGACTTCATCCTCGCCGCCGCAGGGCAACCCTGGGTCCTGGTCCTGGTTTTCGCCTGCTGTGTGATCGACGGCTTCTTTCCACCGATTCCGAGCGAGTCGGTGGTGGTGGGCCTGGCTGCAGTCGCCGCCACCGCGGATGTTCCCAATCCGGCGCTCCTGGCCGCCACCGCCGCCGCAGGCGCATTCCTGGGCGACAACCTGGCTTACCTGATTGGCCGCGGGACCGGAACCCGGCGCTGGGCCTGGCAGCGCGGTCCCCGCATGCAGGCGGCCTTCCGCTGGGCAGGGCGGGAACTGCGGAAACGGCCCGCCTCGCTGATCCTCGTGGCGCGCTTCGTCCCGATCGGACGGGTGGCCGTCAACCTGACCGCCGGTGCCACGCACTACCCGCGGCCCAGATTCATCAGCCTGACGGTACTTTCGGCGCTGCTGTGGGCCGGCTACTCGGTGGGGATCGGCCTGTCTGTTGGGCCGTGGTTTCAGAAAAACCACCTGCTGGCCGCGGCCATTGCGATCATCTGCGCCATCGTCCTGGGCATCATCCTGGACCGCGTGATCAGCAAGGTGCGGGGCCGCACTCCGGAGGAACCGACGCATTCCGTTCCGCCCGCCGAGTCCTAGGCGGATTGCCTCCGCCCGTGGGACACTAAGGAGCGATTTGCGTCACTTTTGGTGTCCGCGCTTCGTCCAAGGTTCCATCCTCTGTCATCGCATGTACGGTACGGCTTAGTTGTCCGTTCCCAGTCATCAAGGAGTACCGCCGCATGGAGTTCATTAACGAGGCCGTGCTCCATGCCGCTGGCCAGTGGTGGATCTACCCCCTTTTGCTGGTCTTCTTCTTCGTGGACGGCTTCGCGATGGTGGTCCCCAGCGAGACCCTCATCGTTGCCCTTGCGGCGTACTCCCTGCACAGCGGCCAGCCCAACCTGTGGATCCTCGGCCTCACGGCGCTCGTTGGAGCCATCGCCGGCGACAACATGGCCTACATGCTCGGCCGCAAGATTGGCCTCGAGCGGTTCCGCTGGATGCGCAAACCGAAGGTCCAAAAGGTCTTCGGGTGGGCACACTATGAACTCGAGAAGCGCGGCGCCGTCTTGATCTTCACCGCCCGGTACATCCCGTGGGGCCGTGTCGCCGTCAACTACGTGGCGGGCACGACGGCGTTCCCGCACCGGCGGTTCTTCTTCCTGGACGCGTTCGCCTGCTTCACGTGGGTGGCCTACTCGATCGGCATCGGCGTCCTGGCCAGTTCCTTCCCGTGGCTGCACCACAACCCGCTGCTCAGCGCGGGGATCGCGGTGGTATTCGCGATCGTGCTCGGCGTCCTCATCGACCACCTCCTGCGCTGGTGGCACAAGCGCCTTGGCCGCCACGACGCCCGGCCGGTCGCGGCCAACACCGAATACGTCCCGGAACCTTCCGGAGAACGGGGTGCCGGGATGCACGGCACGATGCTGGCCGGTCCGCCCACTGAGGCCGGAGTTTCCAGAAAGTAGCTTCCCGCGCCCGGCGACCCTATGGTTGGAACGTGACTGAGATTATTCCTGACGCTGCCCCTGACCTCGACTTCGACCTGAAGGTCCTTCCCAAGGTTTCCCTGCACGACCACCTGGACGGCGGACTCCGCCCGGCCACCATCATCGAACTCGCGGAGGCCGTCGGCCACACGCTGCCCTCCACGGACCCCGTCGCGCTGGGGGAGTGGTTTCGCGAATCCGCCGACTCCGGCTCCCTGGTCCGTTACCTCGAGACCTTCGACCACACCATCGCCGTGATGCAGACCAAGGAAGGCCTGTTCCGCGTCGCGAAGGAATTCGTCGAAGACCTGGCCGACGACGGCGTCGTGTACGGCGAAGTGCGCTGGGCACCCGAACAGCACCTGCAGAAGGGCCTGAGCCTGGACGAAGTGGTGGAGGCCGTGCAGGCGGGCCTCGAAGCCGGCGTGGACGCCGTGGCCGAGACCGGCCGCGACATCCAGGTGGGCCAGCTCATCACCGCCATGCGCCA
>JBKPBZ010000062.1:0-8053 GCA_046727115.1 Actinomycetota bacterium
CCGTCCGCCTCCTCAGCGCCATCGGCCGCGGCTACGCCGTCCGCCGCGTCGACGCCGTCGGCATCCGTTCCGTCGGCTGCGTCGGCTGAAGCGGCACGGTCCGCTGAGCCGGCTGCGTCCGGGGCGGAAAAAACCCGCACCGCCGGCGTCCCGGCCGCCGCTGCCGGTGCGTCTGCCGCTGCCGCCGCGCAGACCCCGCCCGCGGCCGAACAGACCCAAGCCGCCGGCGTTCCGGCAACCCCCGGCGGCAGTGCCCCCACTACCGTCAACCCCCAGGTCCGGCCGAACGAGCAGGTCCGCCCGCAGGAGCCCATCGGTGCCACCGTGGATCCCGCCAGCCGCCCCGCCGAGGACGATGTCCACCCTGTGCATGAGGCATTCTGGTTCGCCGTCGCGGCGCCCCGCACCGCCGTCGACCCGCGCACCGGAGCCCCGGCGTTCGTGATTGAACCCGGCGGCTGGGTCCTTGCCATTGAGGACCGCGGCAACGAGTTCCTGGTCCAGCACACCGACGGCCGGTTGGGCGTTTTGCGGGACCTCAGCAACATCGAACGCGGTTAGCCAAACCCCCGTGACCACGGAATCCGGCAGCGCAGTATTTGGCACCCCGGTCCCCGGGAGCGCCGAGCCCGGTGCGGCGCGGGCGTCCGGGGAATCTGTCCTGGCGCTCAAGCGTCGCGCGCGCCGGATCAACCGGGAACTCGCGGAACAGTACCCCTATGCCCACGCGGAGCTGGACTTCCGCAGCCCGTTCGAGCTTGTGATAGCTACGGTGCTGTCCGCACAGACCACCGACGTGCTGGTCAACCAGATCACGCCCCTGCTGTTCGCGCGCTACCCGGATGCGCGGCGGATGGCGGAGGCGGATCCGGCCGAGCTGGAGGCCATTATCAAGCCCACCGGCTTCTTTCGCGCCAAAGCCAGAAATCTCCTGGCGCTGTGCACCCGGCTTGTGGACGAGTACGACGGCGAGGTGCCGGGCCGGCTGGAAGACCTGGTGACGCTGCCCGGCGTCGGGCGGAAAACTGCGAACGTCGTGCTGGGCAACGCCTTCGGCATTCCGGGTATCACGGTGGACACCCATTTCGGGCGTCTGGCGCGGCGTTTTGGCTGGACGGAGTCGGATGACCCGGTTCGGATCGAGTCCGACGTCGCTGCGCTGTTCGAGCCGAAGGACTGGACCATGCTCTCGCACCGCGTCGTCTTTCACGGCCGCCGCGTCTGCCACTCCCGCAAGCCGGCCTGCGGCGCCTGCGCCGTCGCCAACTGGTGCCCCAGCTATGGGATGGGGGAGACCGATCCGGAGAAGGCAAAGAAACTGTTGAAGTACGAACTCGCCCCGGGGCAGGAGGCACTGCTGGCCCGGTTGCTGGCCGAAACGCACCGGGCCGCGGAAATTCGGATGGAATCGCAGAGGAAGCGGCCGTGACGGCGCGCCAGGACCTCGTCGACCTCGTTGCCGCGGTGGAGGCGGGCACGGCGCCTGCCCCGGATCCGCGCTGGCGGGAACTCGCCGTCGAACCCGGCGAACGGGTCCGCAGGGCAGCCGTGCTCATGCTCTTTGGTGCGCTGGGCAACGAGCCAGCCGAGTCCGAGAAGCTGCTGGCGCCAGCCGATTTGGACGTGCTGCTGCTCCAGCGGGCCCAAACCCTGGAGGATCATCCAGGGCAGGTCGCGTTTCCGGGCGGCGGCATCGACGCGGGTGAGTCCGTGGTGGATGCTGCCCTCCGCGAGGCGGAAGAGGAGACCGGACTGAACCCTGCGGGCGTGGACGTCCTCGGAGTGATGCCTGAACTGGCGCTGCCCCGGGGTAATTTCCTGGTCACGCCCGTCCTGGCCTGGTGGGCCGCCCAGTCACCGGTCCGTGTGGTGGACTACGGTGAATCCGCGCAGGTGTTCCGTGTTCCGGTCCGGGATCTGCTGGACCCGGACAACCGGGTGATGGCAACGGTCAGCCGGGCCGGCCAAACCTTCCAGAGCCCCGCCTTCACCGTCAACGGCGTGGTGGTGTGGGGATTTACCGGGATGATCCTGAATCAGCTCTTTGAACAGCTGGGCTGGGCCGTTCCGTGGGACCGCGCGCGGCTCTACGGGATTGATGTGTGACAGGTACCGGACGATGGCTAGCCGGTAGCCACGGCGCTGCCCGCCAGGGGAGCGCGCGCCCGTCCTCCCGGCCTGCTGGCGGCGATCCGCCGGTGCGTACTGGAACGATCCACAATCAGGCCGGTCGCGGCGTTCTCACGCACGGCGTTGATGCCCGCCGCCGCGCTCTTGATGGAGCTGAAGAGCGGTGACACGGCCACTACCGTGCCATCCGCCGCCGTCAACCTGAAGAAATATGCCTTGTCGCCAGCCTGCGCGATCTCAAAAATGCCAGCCAAACTGCTGCCTCCCCAATTCCTTGCTTCGTTGCAATAGCCGGCGGTTCGTACGGGAAATTCGCCGGCCTTTCCGAGGGTAGCCCGGTGACGGAGGCCGCACAACGCTACCGACGGGTACGTTACAGGCGGTGACTTCGGTCACTCATTTGGCGTTGTCGTATGAGTCCACGACCGCCACGCTGACCGGAAATTCCACCGGAATCCGGCCGAACAGGAGCTCCTTGGCGGCAGTCGCGGAGTCCTCGATCGCCTTGATGCAGTCCCCGACGGCGCTTTCGGGGCAATGCACCATGACTTCGTCGTGGAGGAAGAACACCAGTTCGCCGACGGCGGCGCCCTCTGACCGCATGGCGCGCAGCCGGCGCCGGAGTTCAGCGAGCCAGCACGCTGCCCAGTCAGCAGCCGAGCCCTGAACCACGAAGTTCCGGGTGAAGCGGCCGCGTGAGCGGGCGATCGAGTCCGCCCGGCGCTGTTCTTCCGCGGTGGCGGAGTGCTGGCTCTGCAACCAGCGGTCCGACGGCGGCGGGCTGCTCCGGCCCAGCCGTGAGGTGACGGTCCTGCCGGCTTCGCCGTCGCGGGCAGCCTGCTCGACGAAGCCCACGGCGCGGGGGTACGTGCGGGCCAGCTGGGGCATCAGCCGTCCCGACTCGCCCGTCGTCGCCCCGTAGATGGCTCCGAGGAGAGCCACCTTGGCTTTTGCCCGGTCGCCGCCGAAGCCCTGTGCGGCGATGCCTGCATAGAGGTCCTTGTCCCGGGCGGCCTCGGCCATCTTGGCATCCTGCGCCAGCGCCACGAGCACACGCGGTTCCAGCTGCGAGGCGTCGGCAACGATCAGTTTGTGGCCTGGATCGGCGTGGACTGCGCCGCGGATCTGGCGCGGGATTTGCAGCGCCCCGCCGCCCCGGGACGCCCACCGGCCCGACACGACACCGCCCACCACGTACTCAGGCTGGAACCGGCCGTCCTTCACCCAGGTATCAAGCCATGCCCAGCCATTGGCGGCGTGCAGGCGGGCGAGCTTCTTGTAGGCCAGCAGCGGCACGATGGCGGGGTGGCTGGATTCCTTCAGCTCCCATTGGCGGGTGGTCTTCACTTCGATGCCGTTGCGGTGCAGGGCGCGCATGAGCTCCTGCGGGGAGTCGGGGTTCAGCGCCGGCGACTTCAGCAGCAGCCTCAGCTCGGTCGTGAGCGATTCGAGTTTGGCCGGACGCTGGCCCGGAGCCGGGCGGGGTCCGAGGTGATCCGCGAGAATCTGCTCGTGCAGTTCCTCCCGCCACGGGACACCGGTGTGCTGCATTTCGGCGGCGATCATGGCCCCGGCCGATTCCGCGGCGAGCAGCAGCTGCAGCCGTTGGCGCCGGCTGGCGTCGGTGACGACCGCCGGTCCGGAGTCGTCCGTTCCCGCCTGGCTGAGCGCCGCCTGCTGCGCGGCGTACTCGGCGCGGAGAGCCTCAAGGGATTGGCCGGGACGCTGCCCGCGGGCCGGGGCATCGAACAGGGCCCCCTGTTCCGGCGGCGGGGCAGGGGGCTGGAGGCCCCGCGGCGGCTGGTGCAGTTCGTCGTCCTGCGTCAGCTTCTCCGCCGCCTGCGCATAGCCGGTGTGGGCGGTGAACTCCGAGTGGGCCAGGATTGAACCGCACAACGTGAGGTCGTAGCAGCGCTCGAGTTCCACCCCCGCGCCCAGCAGCGCCGGATACCAGTCCTGCGTCCGGTGCCAGATCCAGCGCGGGTGCCGCTCCTCAAGCCCGCGCACAACGCCGGCGAGGTCAACGGTGCTGACAATCCGGGTTTGCGGGTTGGACGGTTCAGGGGCGCCGTCCGCTGTCAGTTGCTGCAGCGCCGCGCCGTCGGCGTGGGCAGCGAGCAGCAGGTACATAGGGTCAATTCTGCCCTGCTCCGGGGCGTGGTCCGTGCGCATTTCCCGGCCGCGGGGGGCGGGAACGCCGCGATGCTTGTCCACATAGCCCACGACGGCGGTTACGCTGCCCTCGCCGGCCGGGCACAGTGGCAGCATGAACAGGCACCAGCAACGTGGTCAGGGCTCGCCGCCTCCGCCGGAGCAGGGGCCCTGGATTCCCGGGGATTCCGCGGAAACCCTGCTCGTCACCGGCGTCGATGTGCTGCGCGGCGAAGTGGAACGCATCGTCGCCGCGGCCGGCGGCCGGTTGAGGATGGTGCAGGACGTTGCCGAGGCTGCACCGTTCTGGGACGCCGCGGGCGCCGTGCTGGTGGGCAGCGACATCCGCGAGCTGCCGCCCCGGCGGAGGGCTCCTGCGGTGCTGCTCGGCCTCAAAGGCGATGGGGATGGGCTGTGGCATCTGGCCGCCGCCGTCGGGGCCGAACGCGTCGCGGTCCTGCCGGACGCCGCCGCCTGGCTGGCGGAACACTTGAGCCGGTCCCGCGCGCCGGAAGTCGGCGGACTCGTTCTGGGCTTCACCGGCGGCTGCGGCGGTGCCGGGGCCACGACGGCCGCCATCTGGATCGCGCAGGCCGCCGCCGGAACCGGGATCCGCGTGCTCCTGGTCGACGGCGACCCCAGTGGCGGTGGCCTGGAACTGTCGTTGGCGGCCGAGGACGCCCCCGGGCTCCGCTGGCCGGACCTGGCCGGGGTGAGCGGCAGCATCGACCCCGCCCAGCTGCACGATGCCCTGCCGGGCGCCGGCGGATTCGCCTTCCTGTCGTGGCCGGGAACCCGGGATCGTGCCGCCGGCGGCGTGGACGCGGCCACCGTGGCGGCGGTTCTCGACGCCGCCCGCCGCGGCTGCGGGTTGGTCGTGCTGGATATTGGCCGGGAACGGGAGACTTTGCGGGCCTTCGCCGGCGAATGCGACCGGATCATCGTGGTCGCGCCCGCCCGGCTGCGGGCCGCCGTCGCCACGGCCTGGCTGCTGGAGGAGCTCCCACCTGTGGACGCCGCGCTCGTGGTCCGGGCCGGTCCCGGCGCCGCCTTGGATGCACCGCTGATTGCCGATTCCGTGGGGCTCGTCCTTCAGGGCATCATGCCAGACATCAAGGGTCTGGCCGGGGCAACGGAACTCGGCCGCCTTCTGGAAGCCGGCAGGCAGCGCGCCGTCCGCCGGTTCGCCGCAGGAATCCTTGACCTCAACGGCGGGCATGACTCATGAGTGCCCATGCGGCCGTGGAACCCGCCGAACC
Source organism: Actinomycetota bacterium (assembly GCA_046727115.1). GTDB lineage: Bacteria > Actinomycetota > Actinomycetes > Actinomycetales > Micrococcaceae > Arthrobacter. Next base: position 5,541 of record JBKPBZ010000062.1, read on the forward strand.
GGAACAGCCCACCCGGCGGGCGCCGGGCCGCCGGCGCTCACAGGGATTTCTCGACCAGTCGCTGCTGGATTCCGTGCGCGAGTCCGTCATGGCAGATGCTTCCCCGGTTACCCCGTCGCGGGTGGCGGCAGCGGTCCAAGCGAGCGGACGGCTGCTCGGCACGGCCGGCGCCCTGGCCGCGGTGGAGAGCATCAGCGCGGAACTGAACGGCCTGGGCCCCCTGCAGCCGCTCACCCGGGACCCCGCCGTGACGGACATCTTTGTCAACGGGCCGGACTCGGTCTGGCTGGACCGCGGCGCTGGTCTGGAAAGGGCACCGGTCCTCTTTTCCGGTGAGCCGCAGATCCGGGCCCTCGCCGCGAGGCTGGTGGCAGCCGGCGGCCGGCGCCTGGATGACGGTTCGCCGTGCGTCGACGTCCGGCTCGACGGCGGCTACCGGGTGCACGCGGTGCTGCCACCGATTTCCACGGCCGGAACCCTCCTGAGCGTGCGCATCCGCCGGGCCACGGTCTTCACCATGCCCGAGCTCAGTCGCGACGGCATGTTCGGGGCCGGGACTCGCGGGAGCCTGGTCCAGTCCGTGCTCGAACGCATGGTGGCGTCCAGGCTGAGCTTCCTCATCAGCGGTGCCACCGGCTCGGGGAAGACGACGCTCCTGGCTACGCTGCTGGGACTGTGCCACCCCGGGGAGAGACTGGTGCTGATTGAGGACGCCGCGGAACTGAATCCGGTCCACCCGCACGTCGTCTCGCTGGAGTCCCGACACGGAAACCTGGAAGGCGGCGGTGCCGTGGACCTCGGCGAACTGGTCCGCCAGGCCCTGAGGATGCGGCCGGACCGGCTGGTGGTGGGCGAATGCCGCGGCGCGGAAGTCCGCGAGCTGCTCTCGGCCATGAATACCGGACATACCGGAGGCGGCGGGACCATCCACGCGAATGAGGCCGCGGCTGTGCCCGCACGGCTGGCGGCCCTGGGCGCGCTCGCCGGCATGGGCCAGGACGCCGTACGGCTCCAGGTCGCCAGTGCGATCGACGCCGTCGTGCATGTCGAACGGACCGAAACCGGGCGCCAGGTCGCGAGCATTGGAATCATGGAGGCCGACAACTTTGGCCTGACGGTCAGCGTCGCCCTGGACGTCCAACAAGGCCAGCTCCGCTTCGGCCGGGCCTGGCCGCAGCTGGCGCACCGTCTCGGCCTGGATCCCGGGTTGGCCGGAGCGGGTCCCTCCGAGCTACCAGAAACGCGGCTGGCAGGGCGCCCGTCGGACTCCGGACACCAGCCCGCCAGGGCCTGGATGCTGGAATGACCGCCCTCCTGATCGTCGCTTTGGTCCTGGCCGTGTGGCTGGCATTTCCCTCCCCGCGCGCGGCCGGTCAGCGTATCCGCAGGGCATTGCGGGGCGCCGGCCCGAGAAGTTCCGCCGCCGGCGGGGATCCGCGAGCCCGCTGGCGTGGAGCTGGCTGGGGATTCGGTGGCACGCACGCCGGGGGATCCGCAGGTGCTGGGCAGGTCCCAATGACGGCCGTGGTCCAACAGTTGGCTGCGCTGCTGAAGGGAGGGCGCATCCCCGCCCGGCTGTGGGACGAACTCTGGGTCCTGTACGGCGGAGACGCTGCGCTGGACCGGTCCGCGGGACACCTGGCGGGTCACGGTGCCGGCCGTGGCCCGGCCCGCGAAGGTTCCGGAGCGGTCCTCGGCCCGGAGTCCCTCAGGATCCTTGCGGCCGCGCGTGCCGCCGCCCTGCGCGGGTCCTCCGTGGCCGCGGCCATCCGTCGCGAGGTCTCCGGCGAATCTGGCGGCCAGGGCACCGCCGTCTTGGCCTTGGGGGCGCCGGGCATCCGGGCCGGCCGGGACGTGCGCGTGTGGGGCGAGCTCGCCGCATGCTTCGACACAGCCGAGGCCAGCGGCTGCCCGCTGGCCGATGTCCTGGCCCGCTTTGCCATCCACCTTGAGACGGAGGACGACGCCGAGGCCGCCCGGCAGACCGCCTTGGCGGGGCCGCGCGCGACTGTCCGTTTACTGACCTGGCTCCCGCTGTCCGGCCTGGCTCTCGGCCTGCTGCTTGGCGTGGACCCGGTGGCGACACTGCTGGGGAACCCCTGGGGCCTCGCGGCCTTGGCGGCAGGGGTGGCGCTGACTGCCGGCGGCCGGTTCTGGTCCTCGCGGCTCGTCCGGGCCGCGGCGGAAGCCCCGTCGTGACTGCGCGGCCGCCATGAGGCCCGAACTGGCCGGATTCGTGGTGGCCACGAGCCTTGCCGGTGCAGCCGTCGTGGTCCTCGCACGCCCGGGCCGTGTCCGCCGGCGGCTCCGACGCCAACTTCCGGCACCGGCCGACCCTGCTGACCCAGCCGCCCGAAGCCCGGCGTCCCGCAGCGCCGGACGGCACGGCTTCCCAGGACTGCGGGATACCGCCATGATGCTGGAACTGATCGGCGCCATGCTGGATGCGGGTGCCGGGCTTGGCCGGTCCCTCGAACTCGTCGCCGCCCTCGTGCCCCCGGAACTCGGCCGGC
>JBKPBZ010000063.1:0-6207 GCA_046727115.1 Actinomycetota bacterium
GGCGCGCTCCGGGGTGAAGACGGCGTCCAGTACTTGGTAGTCGACCTGCAGGGCCTGCACGCCTGCCTCCGCCGCCGCCACCGTGTCCGCGACGACCGCGGCGACCCGCTGGCCGATGAACCGGACGACGTCGTCGAACACGCGGGTGTCGTCAGGATCGTCGGTGTAGAGCTCATGCTGCGCGGTCGAAAACAGCTGCGCCGGGGAGTCCTCGTGCGTGAAGACCGCCACGACGCCCGGAATCGCCAGCGCGGCCGCCGGGTCGATCGAGCGGATCCGGGCGTGGGCATGCGGGGAGCGCAGCAGCTTCACGTGCAGCAGCCCGGGCAGTTCTTCGGCCGGGACATCCAGGGTGTAGCGGGCCTGCCCCGTGACGATGGCGAGGCCGGCGGGGGCGGGAACGTCGTCGCCCAGCTGCCCGGGGCGCGGCTCCGGCCGGCCGTTCCCCGCGGGTGCCGGGTCCGGACTTGGAGTGTCCGGGCCGGGGATGCCTGTACTGGGGGTGTCCGGGTGGCTGCCCCTCCCGCAGACGGCATCCTCGATGGCTGTGTACCCCGTGCACCGGCACAGGTTGCCCTTCAAGTTCCGCGGCAGGTCCGCCTTCTGTTCGTCATCGAAGGTGGCCGCCGTCATCACCATGCCGGCCGTGCAAAAACCGCACTGGAAGCCCTGCCGGTCCAGGAACTGCTGCTGCATCGGGTGGAGTGCGGCGCCGCCGGGCTCATCCGGTCCACCCCAGGTGGCAGCCAGTCCTTCCACCGTGGTGACGGCGTGGCCCTGCGCCCGGACGGCGGGATAGATGCAGCTGTGCACGGGCACCCCGTCCACGTGCACCGTGCACGCGCCGCAGTCCCCGGCGTCGCAGCCCTTCTTCACGCCCAGGTTCCCCTGTTCGCGAAGGAACGTCCGCAGGCACTGGCCGGGACGGGGTTCGGCCTGCGCCGGGACGCCGTTGATCTCGATGGGAGGGCTGATTTCGATTGCCATGCTCAGGCCCCTTCCGTCCGGGACCGGGCGCCCGGGGACCCGGCATTCGGAAATTCTGTGTGCGGGGACTCTGTCCGCAGGGGCCGGGCCCGCGGCGGCCAGAAGTCACCGGATACTCGCAGCGGATCGCGGCCCGCCGGGGCGGTGAGTTCGGCCCGGATTTCCTGGGCCAGCCGGTACGTCATGTCCTTGCGCCAGGCGGGCAGTCCGTGGACGTCGTCGTGGTAAAGCTCATCGGGGATGGCGGCATCCAGTGAGGCGGAGAGGACGCCGGCGGGCGCCGCCGCGGAGGCCTTCAGGCGCAGCTGCACCGGCCGTTTGGTGGCCGCGGTGACGGTCAGGACCAGGGCGCCGCCGGCGTCGAGCCTTCCGATCAGCAGCACCGCTGACCTGCCCAGGTTGCTCAGCGACAGCCGGCGGAACGCCACCCGGGACGAGAGGGCCGACGCCGGCAGGCTCACGCTTCGCAGGAGCTCGCCGGGGGCTAGGGCATTGGTCCCGTCGCCCGTGACGAAGTCCAGCACGGGAAGGATGCGGCGGGCGCCGGCGGGGCCCAAAATGGTGGCGGTGCCGTCCAGCGCCGCGCAGAGCGAGATCATGGGCCCGGCCGGCAGGGAGGTGCAGAGGTTGCCGCCCACCGTGGACATGGTCCAGACCTTGAAGGAGGCCACAAAGGACTCGCAGCAGGGGCGGATGAGCTGCACGCCGGGCCAGCCGTCGGCCACTCCCCGGCCGGCGTCCGAATCAGGGAAGGCATACAGTTGCGCGATGGTGCAGGTTGCCGCCAGCTCGATGCCCGCCGCCGAGACAGCCAGGGGTGTCCAGTCCGTGGAGCCGAGGTCCAGGAGGCGCCGGAGCGGTTCCGGTCCGGCGCCGGGGCTCCCGGCGGAGAAAAGCACGGTGCCCCCCGCGAGCCAGGCGTCGCCTGGGCGCCACTGCGCCGGATCCGCGGTGCGGACCACGGCCTCGATGGTGTTCAGGTCCACTGGGCCTCCTGGGGTTCGGGCCTGCCGGCGCCGCGGCCGTAATGGCTGCTGTCCTGACGGCTGCTGTCGAAATGACCGCTATGGTGCTGGTCGCTGTCGGGACGATTCGCGGCGTGATGGTGAATGGGGCCGCTGGCATCCTTCAGGGACACGCTGCCCTGGGCCAGCCCGGCGGCCTTGCTCCGGCTGGCCACGAGTTCTGCCGCGATGGACACCGCGACCTCCTCGGGCGTGACGGCGCCGAGGTCCAGGCCGATGGGTGAGTGCAGCCGGGCCAGGTCCTCCTCGGCCACGCCGGCCTGCCGCAGGGCATCGGTCCGCCCGCGGTGGCTGCGCCTGGACCCCATCGCGCCGACATAGGCCACATCCAGGCGGAGCGCGGCCTGCAGGAGCGGGACATCGAATTTGGGATCATGCGTGAGCACGCAGATGGCCGTCCGGGCGTCGGTGCGGCCGGCCCGCGCCTGGGCCGCCAGGTACCGGTGGGGCCAGGCCGTGGCCACCTCGTCCGCGGCGCTGAACCTGTCCTGCTGCGCGAACGCCGGGCGCGCGTCGCACAACGTGACGTGGAAGCCCAGGAGTTTCGCGGCCGGCACCAGGGCCGCACCAAAGTCATTTGCCCCGAAAATCAGCAGGCGCGCCGCGGGCAGCCGACTTTCCACCAGCAGGGTCAGCGGTTCCGTCAGGCACTCCCCCGCGGGCGGCGCGATCCGGACCAGCCCGCTACGCCCTTCCCGCAGCAGCGCTTCCAGCTGGGCTGCCGCCGCCAGCATCGCCCGCCCGGCGCCGGCGGAACCGCCCGCTCCCAGCAGCGCCGCGAGCTCGGCCGACTGCAGCACCCGGAAGGCCGCCGGGTCAGGAACCACGACGGCGCCGCCTCCGCCGGCGTCCACCCTGCGGATCAGCGCCGCCCCGCCCCCCGGGTGCCTCCCGGCCAGGGCGTGCAGGCTGTCCAGCCGCAGCCGGCCCGGCCCCGTGCCCAAGGGCTCGATGTGGATTTCCAGCCCGCCGCCACAGGTCAGTCCGGCGGCAAATGCGTCCTCGGCGCTGTAGCCGAAGAACTCCCGGCGCGTCCCGCCGTCGCGCAGGGCCTCCAGGGCCGCCTCCACCACGGCCCCTTCAACGCAGCCGCCGGACAGGCTGCCCAGCACCTCGCCGGCCTCCGAGACCAGCATGGACGTGCCCACGGGCCGCGGCACCGAGCCGGCGGTGCCCACCACGGTGGCCACCGCGCAGCGCTGCCCGGACGCGGCGGGCCGCCACGTGCCCAAGTGCGGGAGCAGATCCAACATGGCCGCCGTCCCCGGCGCTAATAGTCGGTCCTGGACTCGAGCGAGTTCCAGGCCTTGAAGGGATCCAGGGCCGTGGGGGCTTCCGGGTCTGTCAGGTCCAGCCTGCCCACGGGCATGAGCGCGTCGCGCTGATCGTTTTCGAAGTATTCGTAGAAGAGGGCGTCGTCGAACCCCGCGGACGCGGCGTCGTGCCGGTCCGCGGCGAACACCACGCGTGACACGCGGGCCCACAGCGCGGACGCCAGGCACATGGGGCACGGCTCGCAGCTGCAGTAGAGCGTGGCCCCGCTGAGGTCGAAGGTGCCAAGTTCGCTGCAGGCCCGCCGGATGGCGGTGACCTCGGCGTGCGCAGTGGGATCATTGGTGGCGGTGACGCGGTTGACGCCGTCGAACGCATGCCCGTCCGCCGTGACCACCACCGCGCCGAACGGGCCGCCGCCGTTCAGGACGTTGGCCGTGGCCAACTCGATGGATCTCGCCAGGAACTTCTGGGCCGTATCGGTTGTAGTCATGCTGCCACTCCCTACCTGCGGAAGCCGGTACACCCCGGCGGGAACGCAAGGGCCGGATGCAGCGGTGACCAGTCTTCAGCATGTGCCTTGAAGGTTGCGCCTGGTAGATAGCTTCCCGGGACCGGGCTGCCCGCCGTTGGCAAGATCGAGAGTAGCACCGGGACGTCCGCGCGGCGCGCCCTATTTTGGTGGAAGCCCGGTTTCGTTGTGTGAAATCTCTGTTTCCGGGTCTTCACGCCAACGCCGTTCCGCGCCCGACTTTGCGGAAAATGATGTACACCCCGCCCGGACCGGGCTACGCTTAGTCCCAATTCGTGACCCGGGTCACGTAACCTGGGAGCAGCAGGCAGGGTGGTAATGAGCTGGCATCAATCGATGTCGGCTCTTTTTTGTGGGTCGACGGAGCAGGAAACGCGCGGGAAACAAGGGCTTAATTTCTATGTGGGACTTTGGTGCCACATACCTGAAGTTGGGAATCAGACCATGAGCAACAAGATCGTCCTCGGCGACAACCAGTACGGAAAAGCCGAAGTCCGGGTGGTCAAGATCACCAGGGATACCGACCGCCACGAAATCGAAGACCTGAATGTCACCTCCCAGCTGCGCGGGGACTTCGCGGCGGCGCACCTCGAGGGCGACAACAGCCATGTGGTGGCCACGGACACGCAAAAGAACACCATCTATGCCTTCGCCCGGGACGGCATCGGCTCCCCCGAAGCCTTCCTGCTACGGCTGGGCAGACACTTCACGTCAAGCTTCGACTGGGTCACCGGCGGACGCTGGTCGGCCGAATCCTACAAATGGGACCGGATCCAGGCAGACGGGGGCGGGCACCCCCACTCCTTCGTCCGCAGCGGGCAGGTGGTCCGCACCGCGGTCCTTGTCCGCGACGGCGGAACCGAACACCTCATCGCCGGGCTCACGGACCTCACCGTGCTGAAGTCGACGCAGTCCGGGTTCAGCGGCTTCCCGCGGGACAAATACACCACCCTCCCGGAAACGGCCGACCGCATCCTCGCCACGGACGTATCGGCCCGCTGGCGCTTCAGGACCGGCACCGACTTCGGCAGCTTCGACTTCAACAAGAGCTACGAGGACGTCAAGAGCCTGCTGCTGGAGGCTTTCAGCGAAAAGTACTCCCACGCCCTGCAGCAGACCCTCTTCGACATGGGCGCCAAGGTCCTGGCAGCACACCCCGAGATCGACGAGATCAAGTTCTCCATGCCCAACAAGCACCACTTCCTCGTGGACCTCTCACCCTTTGGCCTCGACAACCCCAACGAGGTCTTCTTTGCCGCCGACCGACCCTACGGCCTGATTGAGGCCACGGTCCAGCGTGAAGACACCAGCCCCGCAGAAATCGCCTGGCACGGGATCGCCGGCTTCTGCTAACGCCCAGCATCGCCCGGGCCGCGGCCGCTGTGCCCGCCGCGGTGCGGTCCCGCCAGCCGGGACTAAGAGTAGTGTGAGCGGCCAAGAGCAGTGTGACCGGCCCGGAAAGGACCAGAAATGACTCTCAGCGTCACCGATCCCCACCCCGTCGACCGGGCCGGGGAAATCCTGACCCCGGAGGCCCTCGCGTTCGTCGAAGAACTTCACCTCCGCTTTGCCGGAACCCGCGCGGAACTGCTCAAGGCCCGCGCCCTCAAGCGCGAGCACGTGGCCGTGACCGGCCGTCTGGACTTCCTGCCGGAGACCCGGGAGATCCGCGACGGCGACTGGCGGGTGGCCCCGGCCCCCGCGGCCCTGCAGGACCGCCGGGTGGAAATGACGGGCCCGGCCGCACCGGCCAAAATGGCGATCAACGCCCTGAACTCCGGGGCCAAGGTCTGGCTCGCGGACCTCGAGGACGCCAGCACCCCCACCTGGTCCAACGTGGTCGAATCCATCCTCAACCTCCGCGACGCCGCGGCGGGCACCCTGAAATACACCTCGCCCGAGGGGAAGGAATATACGCTCCGGACCGATGCCCCGCTGGCCGTCGTCGTCGCCCGCCCGCGCGGCTGGCACATGGGCGAGCGCCATCTGCTGATCGACGGCGAACACACCGTGGGCGCCCTGGTGGACTTCGGCCTGCACTTCTTCCACACCGCCAGGCAACTGCTGGAGAACGGCCATGGCCCGTACTATTACCTGCCCAAGATGGAGAGCCACCTCGAGGCCCGGCTGTGGAACGAGATCTTCGTCTTCGCCCAGGACTACCTCGGCATTCCGCAAGGCAGCATCCGCGCCACCGTCCTGATCGAGACCATCCCCGCAGCGTTCGAAATGGACGAGATCCTCTACGAGCTCCGCGACCACGCCGCCGGCCTGAACGCCGGCCGCTGGGACTACCTGTTCAGCATCATCAAGTACTTCCGCGACGCCGGTCCGCGCTTTGTGCTGCCGGACCGGGCCACAATCGCCATGACCGCGCCGTTCATGCGCGCC